>NZ_JBEXEX010000033.1:0-85597 GCF_040606445.1 Streptomyces sp. NPDC005408
CCCCGTCGGCAGCATGTGCTTGGCCGCCAGGATCGGGGTGACCCCGACCCGTACCACCTGGGCGTGGGGGTCCCCCAGGACGAAGTCTGGGGGAGTTTGAGGCGCGGAGGTCCGGGGGCGGAGCCCCCGGGTCAGATCAGCAGGCGCCCTGGTCGCGCCAGGCCCCCCATTCGCCCGTCGTGCCCGGCTCCTCGCCCTGGGTCCACCACTGGGCCTTCCAGGTGTGGCCCTTGTGCGAGACCAGACCGCCGCCCGTGTAGACCGCGGTGCTGGACCAGGCCGCCGCGGTGCAGCCCGTCTGCGGAGTGCTCGGGGACGGGGTCGGGTTGGACGGGGACGGGGTCGGGTTCGAGGGGGACGGGGTCGGCGTCGGCGTCGGGTCCGGGGTGGCGGAGCCGCCGACCGCCGTCACGATGTCGTTCAGCAGCATCGTGTTCGCGTCCAGGCCGAGCAGCGAGTACATCATCGCGCCCGCCAGGCCGCGGTTGTGCGCGTAGTCCGCCCGCGCCTGGATCGCGCGCTTGTCGAGGCCGGTGAAGAACTCGCCGTCCTTGTAGAAGTACGCCGCCTTCGCCTCGTCGTCCCAGAACGTCGTCGCCGCGTTGTCGACGATCCCGCCGAGCTCCTTGTAGTGCGCGATGCCCGCCTGCTGGCTGACCGGGCGAGCTGTCGACGCACCCGTCGCGGACTGGGCCAGGCCGTTCTTCGCTCCTGCGGGGACGCCCTTCCAGCCGCGGTAGTAGAACTCGTACCCCAGCGTCAGCTTGTTCGCCGGGAAGCCGCCCGCGATGCCGTACGCCGCGTTCCCGTCCAGCCACGAGTCGATGGCGTTGTCGATCGAGTACTTCTGCGTGCCCGGTGCGATCGGGTCCGTCGGGTCGGACGCCGGGGAGTACAGCGGCGACTGGTGGTACGTCGGGCCGTCCGCGTCCCAGGCGCCGTGCATGTCGTACGTCATGATGTTCGCGTAGTCGAGATACGCGCCGATCTTGTCCGTCTCGATGGTCTTGATCTTGTCCTGGCCGGCCGGGAGCGCAGCCGTCAGGAGGTACTTCTTGCCGCCGTGGGCCGTGCCGTACTCGTCGAGCTGCTTACGGAACTCCGCAAGCAGCAGCGTGAAGTTGGCCTTGTCCTCGGGCCCGTAGTGGTTGCCGAGGTGGCCGTTCGCCGAGCCCGGGTACTCCCAGTCGATGTCGATGCCGTCGAAGATCCCGGCGGCGGTGCCGGCGCCGCCGTAGCCGCCCTCGACCGGCAGGTCGCCCGCGATGTACTGCTTGACGCAGGAGGCCACGAACTTCTTGCGGCTCGCGTCCGTCAGCGCCGCGTCGTGGAAGTACTTGGAGTACGTCCAGCCGCCGATCGAGATATTGATCTTCAGCTTGGGGTACTTCGCCTTCAGCTCCTTGAACTGGTTGAAGACGCCCACGATCGGCTGGTCCCAGGTGTCGGCCACGCCGTCGACGCTGTCCGCCGCCGCGAAGGACTTCTGGTAGTCGGCGTACGAATCGCCCGCGCCGTCACCGGCGTTGGGGTTGGCGTCGTCGCCCGCGGCCTTGTTCGTCTCGAAACAGGTCAGGTCCGTGGGGTGGATGTTGCCGAAGGAGTAGTTGATGACATCGAGCTTGCCCGCGATGCCCCGGGTGTCCAGGTGCTTGGGGTAGAAGGCGTTGCCGTACACGCTCCACTGGTCGTAGTACGCGATCTTCACCCCGCCGGACGAGGGCGCGGCAGCGTCGGCCGCCTGGGCCGAGCCTAGGCCGACGGACGCGGCCAGGGCGGCGCCTGCGGCGAGCGCCACACTGGTGAGCGCGGCGATCAAGGGTCTGCGGGAGCGCACGAACTTCCTCCGAGGGGGGTGTGCGAACGGGAGTTGGAGTAGAGATAGCGATCCGGCCACCCCCGCGTCAATGGTCCGAACCAAATGAGGACTAGACCAATTTCTCGACGAAACCGCTTGTCAGGCACCTGCGCCCCGCAGAACGAACCGCTCGCCACCATCGGTGACGAGCGGTTTTAGGACTGCCTTAAGGCCCCTGGAGCGGGCGGTTCAGGAATGAACCACTCCACCCGGCAAGTCGTATGCATCCGCGATCAGTTCGTACGAGCGCAGCCGCGCATCGCCGCCGTGCGCATTGGCCGTGATCATCAGCTCGTCCGCGCCGGTGCGCTTCTGCAGGTCGTCCAGGCCCGTCCGTACCGCGTCCGGCGTGCCGTGGATGACGTTCACCAGCCAGCTGTCCACGAACTCCCGCTCGATGGGGCTGAATTCGTACGCCGCCGCCTCATCGGGCGTGGGGACGAGACCGGGGCGGCCGGTGCGCAGCCGGACCATCGCCAGCGCGCCCGTCAGGACCTGGCGGCGGGCCTCCTTCTCGTCGTCCGCGGCGAGCGCGGAGACACCGATCAGCGCGTACGGGGCATCCAGCACCGCTGACGGGCGGAAGGACTCGCGGTACAGATCGAGCGCCGGGACCGTGTTCTGCGCCGAGAAGTGGTGGGCGAAGGCGAAGGGCAGTCCGAGCACGCCGGCCAGCCGGGCGCTGAAGCCGGAGGAGCCGAGCAGCCAGACCGGCGGGCGGGCGGAGGGTCCTTGAACCGGGCCGGGGACGGCATGGATACGGGCGTACGGATGACCGTCCGGGAAGTCGTCGTCCAGGAAGCGGGTGAGCTCGGCGAGTTGCTGCGGGAAGTCGTCCGCACCCTCGTTGAGGTGGTCCGTGCGACGAAGCGCCGCGGCGGTCGCACCGTCCGTGCCGGGCGCCCGGCCGAGCCCCAGATCGACGCGGCCCGGCGCGAGGGCCTCCAGGGTGCCGAACTGCTCGGCGATCACCAGCGGCGCGTGGTTCGGGAGCATCACGCCGCCCGAGCCGAGGCGGATCCGCTCGGTGTGGGCGGCGAGGTGGGCGAGGATCACGGCCGGGGACGACGAGGCGACGCCCGGCATGGAGTGGTGTTCGGCGACCCAGTGGCGGTGGAAGCCGCGGCTCTCGGCAAGCTTCGAGATGTCCACGCTGGTGCGCAGGGCGTCGCTCGCGGTACGGCCGACGCCGACCGTCACCAGGTCCAGTACCGACAGCGGTACGGGTGCGGTCCCGATCGCCGTGCCTCGAATCTCGTCCACCGGTGGGCCCTCCTGCGCATGAAAATACGTACAGCAGAAGCGAACAGGAGGGCGTCTCCGTTTTATTCCCGCTTCTCGAAGAGCGTGCCGAGCTTCGGGCCGTACACCCATGCCCTGCGCTCCGCCAGCCGCAGCCCCTCCCACACCGTCACCTGGTTCGCCGTGAGCACCGGCTTTCCCACGGTCTGCTCCAGTTCGGCGAGATACGCGGCTGTGTGCAGGGCCGTGTCCGGGAGCAGCACCACCTCGGCGTCCGGGTGGTCACCCGCGCGCGCCAGCTCCAGCACCTCGTCCCGGCCCCAGGTGCCGACCTCGGCCGCCGTGACGATCCCGCTGGCCCGGTCCGCGACCACCTCGGCCCCGGACGCCTTGAGGAACGCGGTGAACAGGGCCGTGATGTCCTCCGGGTAGGTGGCGGCGACCGCAACCCGTACCGCACCCAGCTCCCGCAGGGCGTGCGCGAAGCCGAACGACGTGCTCGACGCGGGCAGCCCCGCCGCCCGGGCGAGGGAGCGGATCTGCTCGTGCGCCCCCTCCCAGCCGTACACAAAGCTTCCGCTGGTGCACGCCCACACCACCGACTCCGCCCCTTCGAGCCGGAGCTCCTCCACGCGCGCCGCGAGCCGGTCCGCCGCGCCCATCCGCAGCAGCGCGTCGACGCGGTGGGCGTCCTCGCCGATGTCGGTGTGGACGACGGGCAGCCTGATGTCGCTGTCGAGCAGCACCTCGAACCGGGGGTAGTCGTCCTCGGCGGAGTGCCCGGGGTAGAGAAGTCCGACCGTGGTCATGTCCAGCCTTCCTGTTCTTCGGGCTGAGCGGGCTGAGCGGGCGGGGCCTGGGGAACGGGCGGCACGTCCGGCTGCGCTTCAGGCTGAAGCAGCAGCCCCTGATAGGGACCTACCGCGTGCACGCCGATCCGGCGCAGCGCCGCCCACATCGTCACCTGATTCGCGGAGAGCACCGGCATCCTCAGTTCCGCCTCCAGCTGCGGGATCGCGTCGTACGTCGGCAGATTGGTGCAGCTGATGAAGAGCGCGTCCGCCGCGCCCACCACCGCCTGCCGCGCCATGTCCACCACCGACCGGTACGGCACCTTCCAGATGTGCCGGGTCAGCCCGAGAAAAGCGCGGCCCGTGACGGTTGCCCCGGCTTCGGCCAGATACTCCTCAAGCGCCTGGGTGACCGATTCCGTATAGGGCGTGACCAGGGCGATACGGCAGGCGCCCAGCTCGTCGAGTGCTTCGAGCAGGGCGCCGGACGTGGTCAGCGAGGGCACTTCCCCCGCCGAGCTCATCGCCTCGCACATGGCCCGTTCACCGGCGAGACCGCCGACGAAACTCCCGGACGTACAGGCGTAGGCGACCACCTCGGGCTCGGACGCGCCGAGCGCCCGTACCGCATCGCGCAGCGTCTCGTGCTCGCTCACCAGGCGTGCCAGATCCAGGGAGACCTCGACGGGCACATAGGGCGTACGGGTCAGACGCAGCGAGACATCGTCGGGGACCCAGCGCCACAGCTCACGGTCCAGCGCGAAGTCGAAAGGGGCGACCACGCCGACACCGCGCTGAGGCTGTGGTCCGCCGAGAAAGGAGACATCCATCGCAGGCCCCCTTCAGGTCCCGTCAGGCAGATGAGGCCGACAGGACCTAGCGTGTTGTTGACGACGTTAGGTTCGGGTGCGAGCGTGGTCAATCCGTACATGTCAGACGTTACGAAACGGCTTCCGCTTGATGTCCGAACCCACTCTTCTGGTGCTGGCGGCCGACCCGCCGCCCCGTCTCGGGCGACTGGCCGGACGGGTCCACGTCCAGTACGCCGACGAACAGACGCTCGCGGCTCAACTCCCACACGCCGACGTCCTGTTGGTGTGGAACTTCACCTCCGACGCGGTACGCACCGCCTGGCCGGGCGAGGGTCCGCGCCCGCGCTGGGTGCACACCCCGAGCGCGGGCGTCGACCGGCTGCTCTGCCCCGAGCTGATCGCTTCCGACACCGTGGTCACCAATGCCCGGGGAGTCTTCGAGGAACCGATCGCCGAGTACGTCGCCGGCCTGGTCCTGGCCATGGCGAAGGACCTCCCCGGCACCCTGGAGCTCCAGCGGCAGCGGCGCTGGCGCCATCGCGAGGGCCTGCGGGTTGCGGGCACCCGGGCCGCCGTCGTGGGCGCGGGCCCCATCGGCCGGGCCGTGGCCCGCACCCTGGAGGCCCTCGGCGTCACTGTGGCGGTCGTGGGCCGGACCCAGCGCCCCGGCATCCACGGCAGCGAGGACCTGGATCCGCTGCTCGCCCGCGCCGACTGGGTGGTGTGCGCCGCGCCGCTCACCGACGCGACGCGCGGCATGTTCGACGCCCGGCGCTTCGGCCTGATGCAGCCGTCGGCGCGGTTCGTCAATGTCGGGCGCGGACCGCTGGTCGTCGAGGACGATCTCGTGGCGGCGCTGAACAACCGCTGGCTCGCGGCCGCGGCCCTCGATGTCTTCGTCTCCGAGCCGCTCAGTCCCGACTGCCCGCTCTGGGACGTGCCGGGGCTGATCGTCTCGCCGCACATGAGCGGTGACACGGTCGGCTGGCGCGACCGGCTCGGCGAGCAGTTCGTGGAGCTGTACGAGTTGTGGGAGGCCGGAAAACCGTTCCCGAACGTGGTCGACAAGAAACGTGGGTACGTCCCCATGCATGACGTCTGAGCTGACTGAGCTGACCGACCTGACCGCACGCCAACTCCTTGCCGGCTACGAGAAGGGTGACTTCACGCCCGTCGAGGCGACCCGCGCCGCGCTGGAGAGGATCGAGGTGGTGCAGCCGCGGGTGAATGCCTTCGTCCGGGTCGATGCCGAGCAGGCACTGGCCCAGGCGCGCGCGTCCGCCGCGCGCTGGCACAGGGGCGAGCCTCAGGGGCTGCTCGACGGGGTTCCGGTGAACATCAAGGACCTGCTGCTGCAGCGCGGCGGCCCGACCCTGCGCGGCTCCAAGAACGTCTCGGAGGACCGCAGCTGGGACGAGGACGCTCCGTCCGTCGCACGGCTGCGCGCCCATGGCGCGGTCTTCCTCGGCAAGACGACAACCCCCGAGTTCGGCTGGAAGGGCGTCACCGACTCCCCGCGGCACGGGGTGACGGGCAATCCGTACGATCCATCGCGGACGGCGGGGGGTTCCAGCGGCGGCAGCGCGGCGGCCGTGGCGCTCGGCGCGGGTGCGCTGTCGATCGGCACGGACGGCGGCGGTTCGATCCGTATCCCCGCCTCCTTCTGCGGCATCTTCGGACTGAAGCCGACGTACGGGCGCGTGCCGCTGTACCCGTCGAGCCCGTTCGGGACGCTCTCGCACGCGGGCCCGATGACCCGGGACGCCGCGGACGCCGCGCTGATGCTCGACGTCATCAGCGGTGAGGACTGGCGGGACTGGTCGCATCTGGGCCCGGCGGACAGTGTGCGCGGCACGCTCGCGGACGGGGTGAAGGGGCTGCGGATCGCGTACTCCCCGTCCCTCGGCGGTCAGGTGGCGGTGCGTCCGGCGGTCGCGTCCGCGGTACGGCGTGCAGTGGGGGCGCTGGCGGAACTCGGCGCGTACATCGAGGAGTCCGATCCCGATGTCGCCGACCCGGTGGAGGCCTTCCACACCCTGTGGTTCAGCGGCGCGGCCCGGGTGGTGCAGCCCTTCGGTACCGGCCAGCGCGAGTTGCTGGACCCCGGGCTGCGGGAGATCGCGGGGCGCGGCGCGCGGTACAGCGCGCTGGAGTATCTGGCGGCGGTGGACACGCGGATGGCGCTCGGCCGGCGGATGGGCCGCTTCCACACCTCGTACGACCTGCTGGTCACCCCGACCCTGCCGATCACGGCGTTCGAGGCGGGGGCGGAGGTCCCGGCGCACTCGGGTCACCGCCGCTGGACGGGGTGGACGCCCTTCACGTACCCCTTCAACATGACCCAGCAGCCCGCTGCGACGGTGCCGTGCGGGCTCGACGAGGACGGGCTGCCGGTCGGGGTCCAGCTGATCGGGCCGCGGCACGCGGATGCGCTGGTGCTGCGGGCGGCGCATGCGCTGTACGAGTCGGGAGCGGCGGCCATCGCCCCGCCGACGCTCCCGTAACCGGGCTTACGTCCGGCGGAAGCTGAGGGTCTCGCCCACCGCGCCCGCCCGCCACAAGTCCTGGCACGCCTCCGCCATCCGGTCCAGGCCGTCGACCACCGTGCCCCAGACGATGCCGGGGACCCAGCCCGTATCGCCGTTGAGCAGCAGGTTGTTGCGCTCGTAGAAGAGGGCAAGGTCGACGGTCACGGGCCGGGAGACGTCGCCGTCGTATCCGTACGCCGCCGTGTTCAACTCCGTACCGGCGAAGGTGAAATAGCACAGATCACCCGGAATCGGGGTCACCGTCGGATTCTCCAGGGGCGGCTCCTGTTCCGCGAACGCCGGGAACAGGGCATAGATCTCATTGCGGGCATACTTCGCGTGATACACGTCCCCCGCGAGGGGCAGCGCGTCCCACACGGCCGCGCAGGTGAGCGGGGCCTTGTCGTCGAGGAGCTTCGCGGTGCAGCGGACACCGCGCTTGTCGAGGGCTACGGTCACATATCGGTCGGCCATCTCGTACGCATACCCAGCGAGGAGCCGGGTAGCCGCGCGGCCATGGCTCGTACAAGACTGACAGGATCAATTCGCAGACGCACAGTGCTGCTCGGCACCGCTGCCGCCGGAGCGCTCGGCGCCGCGGGCGCGGCGGGCTGCAGCCGGGTGCCGTCCGGTGACGCACTGGCCCGGCTCAAGTCCCAGCGCACGGTGCGCCTGGGCATCGCCGGCGAGGTGCCCTACGGCTATGTCGACGACCAGGGCGAGTTCACCGGGGAGGCCCCGGAGCTGGCCCGCGTGATCTTCCAACGGCTGGGCATCGACAGTGTCCAGCCCGTCGCGACGGACTTCGCCTCACTCATCCCCGGGCTCAACTCACAGCAGTTCGATGTCGTCTCGGCCGGGATGTACATCAACCAGGAGCGCTGCCAGCAGGTCATATTCGCCGACCCCGAGTACCAGATGCTCGACTCTTTCATCGTGCGCAAGGGCAACCCCAAGAACCTGCACACCTACGAGGACGTGGTGAAGGCGAAGGCGAAGTTCGCCACCGGCACCGGCTATGCGGAGATCGACTACGCGGTCGCCGCCGGCTACCCGGAGAAGGACATCGTCATCCTCCAGGACCAGGTGGCCGGACTGAACGCGGTCGAGTCGGGCCGCGTCGACGTCTTCGCCGGCACCGCGCTGACCACCCGCGAGGTGGTCAAGAAGAGCCGGAAGGCCGAGGCCACCGAGCCGTTCGCGGCCGTCGTCGACGGTGAGAAGAAGATCGACGGCGGCGGCTTCGCCTTCCGCCCCACCGACACCGAGCTGCGCGACGCGTTCAACGTCGAAATACACAAGATGAAGAAGAGCGGCGAACTCTTCCGCATATTGCGGCCGTTCGGCTTCACCAAGAACGAGATGACCGCGCTCACTGCCGAGGAGCTGTGCCGATGACAGCCGGACTCTGGCAGAACTGGGTACTCCCTGGCATCTGGATCACCGTCCAACTGCTGGTGTACAGCGCGGCGCTGGCCGGATTCGTCGCCTTCGCCGTCGGCATGGCCCGCACCCACCGCTCCCGCTTCGTCCGCTTCCTGGCGGGCTTCTACACCGAGATCTTCCGCGGCACGTCCGCGCTGATCCTGATGTTCTGGCTCTTCTTCGTACTGCCCCCGCTGCTGGGCTGGCAGCTGGTCCCGATGTGGGCCGCCGTGCTGGCACTGGGCCTCTCCTACGGCGCGTACGGCGCCGAGATCGTCCGCGGCGCGCTGAACTCGGTGGCTCCGGCCCAGCGCGAGGCGGGAGTCGCGCTCAGCTTCTCGCCGTGGCAGCGGATGCGGCTGATCCTGCTGCCACAGGCGGTGCCGGAGATGATCCCGCCGTTCTGCAATCTGCTGGTCGAACTGCTCAAGGGCACGGCGCTGGTGTCGCTGCTGGGGGTTGGCGATGTCTCCTTCGCCGCGTACCTGGTACGGCTCGCGACCCAGGAGAGCGCACAGATCTACACCATCAGCCTGGTCATCTACTTCGTGCTCGCGTTCGCCATCACACGCTCCATGAAGGCACTCGAGAAGAAGACCAAGAGCAACATCGGCGTCGCGGTCTCCGGAGGTGGCGCGAAGTGAACTGGGACTGGTCCGCGGTGGCGGACTTCATGCCGCGCTTCTGGGACGGCGTGCTGATCACGCTGCAGATCCTGGCGCTCGGCTCGCTGATCTCCTTCACGCTCGGCCTCGTCTGGGCGATCGGATTCCGCGCGCCCACGCGCTTCGTGCGGTGGCCGGTGAACGTCGTCACGGAGTTCATCCGCACCACACCGCTCCTGGTGCAGCTCTTCTTCCTCTTCTTCGTACTGCCGGAGTGGGGCGTGCAGTTCTCGGCGCTGACCACCGGCACGATCGCGATCGGGCTGCACTACTCGACGTACACCGCCCAGGTCTACCGGGCCGGCATCGAAGCCGTGCCTGCCGGTCAGTGGGAGGCGGCGACGGCACTGAGCCTTCCCGCCCACCGCACCTGGCTCGCGGTGATCCTGCCGCAGGCGATCCGGCGCATCACACCGGCGCTGGGCAACTACGTCATCGCGATGCTGAAGGACACACCCCTGCTCGCCGCGATCGGTGTGCTGGAGATGCTCCAGGAGTCGCGGCTGGAGAGCGCCTCGACGTTCCAGTACACCGAGCCGCTGACCGTGATCGGCATCGCCTTCATCCTCATCGCCTATCCGGCTTCCCTTCTCGTACGAGCCCTGGAGCGCCGCCTTGTCCGCTGACACCACCCCCACCGGCACCACCCCCACCGATACGGCGTCCGCGCTGATCCGCTTCGAGAATGTGACGAAGCGCTTCGGCGACAACACCGTCCTGGACGACCTCTGTTTCTCGGTGAAACCCGGCAAACACGTCACTCTGATCGGCCCGTCCGGCTCCGGAAAGACGACGATCCTGCGGCTGCTGATGACTCTGGAGAGGCCCGACGAGGGCACGATCCAGGTGAACGGGAACCGGCTGTTTCCGGCCGCCGAGAAGGAACGGCGCGAGGCGCGCAAGCAGATTGGCATGGTCTTCCAGCACTTCAATCTGTTCCCCAATATGACCGCTCTGCGAAATATCACCGAGGCCCCGGTGCGGGTGCTCGGCCTGTCCAAGGACGAAGCCGAGGTGCGCGCCAGGGAGCTGCTCGAGCTGGTCGGCCTCGGCGACCGCTGCGACGCGAAGCCGACGCAGCTGTCGGGCGGCCAGCAGCAGCGGGTGGCGATCGCCCGGGCGCTGGCAATGCGCCCGCAGGTGCTGCTCCTTGACGAGGTGACCTCGGCGCTCGACCCTGAGCTGGTGGCCGGGGTGCTGGACGTGCTGCGGGACATCGCGCGCTCGACGGACATCACGATGGTGTGCGTCACGCATGAGATGAACTTCGCGCGGGACATCTCGGACGAGGTCCTGATGTTCGACGCCGGTAAGGTCATCGAGTCCGGATCTCCGGAAAGAATCTTCTCCGATCCGGAGCAGGAACGTACTCGCGAGTTCCTCGGCGCAGTGCTCTGACCTTTTACTCCAGCCCATAAGTGTGACTCTGGCATATGCCAAATGGATGCGCCCCAGCTTATGGGGCTGGGGCGCACCATCAATCTCGCCAACAGCCGCCCCGGAAACGGCTCTTGGCCGCTATCGTGGTACGGAAGCTTGCGGTAACAACCTGCTAGGGGGAAACCGTGGCGCTGAAGCCCGAGCCGACCGCGCCGTTCCATTCGGTGCAATACGTCTTGCGTGTCCTGGAGACGATCTCGAAGCACGGTGGCGGTGTCACCGATGTCCAGATCGCACGCGAGACAGGTCTGCCGACCGGCCATTTGGCTCCCATGCTGGCGATGCTGCGCCGCGAGGGCTATGTGGAGCAGGTCGCGGACGGCGCCTATGTGATCGGCGACTCCCTGATTCTGCTCGGTTCGGGGATCACCCGGCAGCAGGCGCTGGAGGCGAAGATCCAGGAGACGCTCACCGAACTGCGCGACTCCGTCGGTGCCGCCGTCTACATCAGCCGGTACATCGACGGCGAGGTCAGGATCACCCAGTACGCCGACGGTCCGCGCGCCCCGAAGGTCAATGAGTGGGTGGACTTCCGCTCGGCAGCGCACGCGAGCGCGGTCGGCAAGTGCCTGCTGACCCAGCTGGACGTGAACGGCCGCCGTGACCATCTCTCGCGCCACAAGATCGCCCGCCTCACCTCGCGGACGATCACCAGCGAGAAGCTGCTCTTCTCCAAGCTGGACAGCCAGCCCCCGACGGTCCCGATGCTGGACCTCCAGGAGTACGCGATGGGCACGGTCTGCGCGGCGGTCCCGCTGACGGCGGGCGCGTCCGTGGGGTGTCTGGCGCTGTCCATGCCGATCGAGCACGCCCACCGGCTGCGCTCGGCGGCGGACCTGCTGAACCGCAAAGCGGCGCCGGTGGTGCTGTCGCTGGCGATCTAGGCGGGCGTCCCGCGGGTGCCCTCGGGTATGTCAGGGCACCTATCCGGACCAGGTACTATTACTGAGACATCAGCCGCTCCGCGGCGGTGTCACGCGCCGCTAGCTCAGTTGGTTAGAGCAGCTGACTCTTAATCAGCGGGTCCGGGGTTCGAGTCCCTGGCGGCGCACAGACGGAAAGCCCCTCGCGAAAGCGAGGGGCTTTTCAGTAGGTTCTCGCGAGGAACTCCGGGGCTCCAGCCCCGGGAGGAAGTCGCGGGGGTCCGGGGCGGAGCCCCCCACGCGGCGGAGCCGCAAATGTCACAGCGGGCAGGGGCGGGGGAGAAACAAGCTCACCGGCCCAGCAAGTCCTCACGGCCGCGTTCCGCGTACTCGGCCTCCAGGGACGCCAAGCCCTCGCGGCCCAGCAGCCGGTACGCCGAGGACCCCACCGGCCGCCACCACACCGGGTCCCCGCACCCGAAGCCTTCCCTCCGCAGGCCGACCCGGTGGATCTTGTTCGTGGCCGTCACCGGCAGCTCCCGCAGCACCCGCACGAACCGAGGTGCCATCTTCGTCCCCAAATCCGGCTGGGCGGTGAGGAATTCACCGAAACGCACCCCGTCGAACGACGCACCATCCCGCAGCGCCACCGCCGCCATCACCTGGTCGCCGGCCGCCGGGTCGGGGATCGCGTAGACCGCGACGGCCGCCGCGTCCTCCCAGCGGGCCAGGATGTTCTCGATCACCGCGGCGGCGAGGTTCTCGCTGTCGACCCGCAGCCTGTCGTCCGTACGGCCCGCGAAGTACAAGAAGCCCTCCGCGTCGCGGAAGAAGAGGTCGCCCGTCCAGTACCAGCCGCCGCGGGTGCGGGCCGCGTCCGCCTCGGGGTGGCGCCAGTAGCCCTCGAAGGGGTTCGGGCCGCGGTTGACCAACTCCCCTATCGCATCTGTCCCGTTGACCAGCCGCCCGTCTTCGTCCAGCACCGCGGCCGCCCGTTCCTTGCCGGTCTCGGGGTCGACCACCGCGAGGTCGTCGCCGGGACCCGCCCGGCCTATGGCGCCCGCGGGGGTGTCGGGGGTCCGCTGGATCGCCGCGCCGCCCTCGGAGGAGCCGTAGCCCTCGACCAGGCGCACCCCGAAGCGCGCTTCGAAGCGGGCCGCGTCCACGGCGCCCGCCTCGGTGCCGAAGCCGAGCCGCAGCCCGTGCTCACGGTCGTCGTCGCGTTCGGGCGTGGCCAGCAGGTACTGCACGGCCCGGCCGACGTAGGTGAAGTAGGTGGCACCGAAGTCCCGTACGTCGTCAAGGAAACCGGACGCCGAGAAGCGTCGGCGCAGCGCGACGCCCGCGCCCGCCGACAGCGCGGGCGCCCAGTCGGCGATCACCGCGTTGCCGTGGAACATCGGCATGCAGATGTAGTGGACGTCGTCCTCGCGCACACCGAAGTGCGCGACGAGCGACGCGCCCGCCGCCGCCAGCCGCCCTTGCGAGCAGATGGCGGCCTTGGGCGCGCCCGTCGACCCGGAGGTGAAATACAGCAGCATCCGGCTGCCGGGCCCGACCGGACCGAGCGTGGCCTCGCCCGGTTCGGCGGCGGCGTACGGGGCGAGCAGCTCGGCGTAGGCGTCGGTGTCGGTCACCAGCACCCGTGTCCCCGGCAGTTCGAGACCGTCGAGGAGGGGAAGGCGGGAGCGTTCGGTGACCAGCACCCGGCAGTCGGTGTGCAGGATGTCCCGGGTCAGTTCGGGCCCGCGACGGGTCGGGTTGATGCCCGCCACGGCGGCTCCGGCCAGAGCCGCCGCGCTGAGCCACAGGGGAAACTCCGGGGTGTTGTCGAGCAGCACCCCGAGGTGTGGCTCGGCTCCGCGCGGCACCAGGTCCACGAGGAGCGCGGCCCGTGCGGCGGCGCCCGCGGCCACCTGGTGGTGGCTGAGCGAGAGACCGTGGTCTCTCAGCCCCACCCGGTGGTCACCCCACTGGCGCTGTACGAGCTCCGCGACGGTGTCTGCTTCCGCGTTCCTCATGGCGCCGCACGGTAACTGACTACCTGTCAGAACTGAACATCCGAGCAGGCATAGAAGGCGTTGCCGGTGTCGGCCACGGTCCACACCGCGAGGATCAGATGCCGGCCGGACTTCGACGGCAGCGTCCCGGAGTGGCTGAGCGTGGCCGGCGGGCGCTGGCCGTTGTACGGGATGGTGAGGAAGGGCTGCGAATCGAGCGAGGCGCGGGTGAGCTTCTGGCTCGGGTTCCAGCCGTTCTTGGTGACGTAGTACTTGAAGTCGGTCGTCGCGTGCATGGCGGTGAACTGCCACCGGAACGTGTAGTTCTGCCCCGAGGAGACCTTGGTGGTGGGCCAGGTGCCGCCGCGCGGGTCGTCGAGCTGCGCGAAGCGGCTGTTGCCACCGGCGCAGATCGTTCCGTCGGCCGGACCCGCCGCCGGGAAACCCTTGGGGCCCTCGACGCTCTGGGGTTCGTAGATGATCTCGCCGCAGTTGGCGACCGTACGGTTGGCACACAGCTTCTGGCGGCTGATGGGCGAGTCGGTGTAGCCGTGGCTGCTGGCGCTGCCGGTGGCGAGCACAGTGGTGCCCGCCACGACGAGACCGACCACGGCCGCACTTATCTTCTTGCGCATGCTTCGCTCCAGGAGAACGTGGGGGAGTTCGGGCGAGCCGTGCTGCACGCGTGCGGTGGAAGGCGTTCCGGTCTAGACCAAGTTCCAGAGTATTAACGGAACTTGAACATGTCCAGACCAATCACGTACCTTCCACCGGCCCCGAACGCCCGGTGTAGAACGCGATCGTGAGGTCCTTCACCAGAGCCTTGCGCTCGTAGTCGTCGAGCTCGACGAGCCCCCGCTCGGTCAGCCGGCTCACCGTCTCGTCCACCGCGTCCACCACCGACGTCAGCACGCTGTCGCGGTGCTTCGCGTCGATCGCCGCGATCCGCCGGCGCTGCATCGCGGCCGCCACCTCCGGCGCGTACTCGATCCCTGTCGGCTGCGCCGAGAAGACCTCGATGCCCACCGGCGCGCACTCCGCCGACAGCATCCGGGTCAGCGCGTCGCCGACCGCCTCCGCGTTGCGCAGCGTGGGCGCCTCCTCGTGGAAGGCGTCGGCGGGCAGCTGCGACAGCACCCGCGCCATCGCCGCCTCGACCTGCTCGCTCAGATAGTCCTCGTGGTCCTCGACACCGAGCGCCGCCCGCGCCGTGTCCGACACGCGCCACACCACGAGTACGACGACACGCAGCGCGGTGCCGTTGGCGTCGACCGCGGGCATCGGTTCGCTGCGCCAGTGCCGCAGCCGTACGTCGACCCGCCGGCGCAGCACCAGCGGACTCACCCACACCAGTCCCGTACGCCGCACACTGCCCTGGTAGTCGCCGAAGAGCGTGAGCACCCAGGCGTAGCCGACCCGGCCGCGCCCGAGACCGCCGAAGGCGAAGAGCGCCAGGGTCACACCGAGCGCGATCAGGCACCACAGTCCGATCCCGATGCCGTGGTACGGATACGAGGTCAGCCCGAGCAGTCTCGTCACCCGGCCCGGCACCGCCCCCGCGCCCCACAGCACCGCACCGATCCCGCCGAGTGCGCACGCACCCGCGACCAGACCGGTCCAGCCGGGCAGCACGGACGCGGTGCGCTCGCCCAGGTCCGGATCGACGGGCGGCGCGGGCCGCGACGGCACGGCGACCGGGCGCGGCGGCGCGGGCCTGCGCCCGATCTTCGGCTGCTCGCCGGTGCCCTGCCGCCGCCCCACCACGGCGGAGCGCAGGGTGATCGGCTGGGATTCGTCGTCACGGAAGAGGAGATGCACCGGGATCTCGGTGGTCGCCTCCTGAGCGATCACCGGGGTGCGCCGGGGCCCGTCGGACGGCACGCCGCCGTCGGGCTCCGAGGTCGTGGTGTTCATGGCTGCCGCCTCTGCTGAAGTTTTCGGTGCGGGGTCGGGGCGGGTTCGGGGCGGAGCCCCGAGGTGGGCCTCAGGCGAAGAGCCGGCGCCAGGTCTCCGGTCCGGGGAAACCGTCCGCCGCCGCGCCCCGCCAGCCCTGCGCCCGCTGGAAGGCCTCGACGGCGCGCCGGTCCGCCTCGCTCCAGCGGGGACCGGGCCCGGATGTGTAGTGCTTGCCGAAGCCGCGCTCGACCAACTGTCTGCCGAGCCGGGTGACATGGGCGTTGGACCTGCCGGGCCTGAAGTACCCGGTCCCGGGGTACTTGGGCTTCGCCGCGCCCGGGCCGCCCGGGCCGCTCGGGCTGCTCGGGCCCCTCGCGCCACCCGGGCCGCTCACGCCGGCCGCCGGGATGTTCTTGCCCTGCTTGGTGACCAGCAGCCGCCAGGTCGCCGGGCCCGGCAGCCCGTCCGCGTCGGCGCCGCGCCAGCCCTGGGCCAGCTGGAAGGCCTCGGTGGCCAGCCGGTCCGCCTCGCCCCAGGCCGGCCCGGGCCCCTTGGCGGCGTAGAAGCTCTTGGCGCCGCGCGCGATGAGCATCTCGCCGAGCTGGGTGACGTACTTGTTCTTCGCACCGGGGCCGAACGCGGTCCCGCCCGGATACGCATCGGTCGCGACCGGCCCGCTCACGGTGGTCGTCCCGGTCAGGCCCTTGTAGCGGTAGGGCAGATAGCGCTCGGCGTTACTCCAGTACCCCATGGGCGTCACCTGCTTGCGGGTGTGCGGCTTCGTCTGCTCGTACGCCACGTAGTAGGTGTGCGTGTAGTCGGCCCAGCCGCCGAAGATCGTGACGTGGGAGCCCCTGGTCGGATTCTCGGGGTTGTGGAAGAGCAGGATGTCGCCGGGCTCCAGCTGCTCGCGCTTGATCGGGGTGGCGTACTTCGCGAGGCTGCCGGTCCACTCGTTGCCGGCCATGTTCCAGGCCATCGAGACAAAGCCCGAGCAGTCCTGTCGGTACCCGTCCGACCAGTACTCCTCCATGCTGTACGGGACCTTGGCGGCCACCCACTGCTTGGCGCGGTTGATGATCTCGGCCCGGGTGACCGGGCGCAGCGGGGGCGGGGTCGTGGCGGGTTTGCCCGAGGAGCCGGGCAGGGGCCTGCCGTGCAGCGGCCCGGTACCGCCCTGCTCGGTCCCGGGCTCGGGATCCTCGGCCACAGCGGCCGACCCGACCGCCGCGGACCGTGCCCCGGCCGCTCCGGACGCTCCGGACGCTCCGGACGTGGCGGCGGAACCCACCGCCGTCGCCGCGGCCGCGCCTCCGCCGCCTCCGAGGACCACGCCCGCCGCCGTGAACAGGACGAGCGCCCCGCGGCAGCCGCGCGCCGCCGGGTGCTCGCCCGCGGCCAGAGCCCGGCGCTGCTGCGCGCACCCAGCGCAGTCGCAGTCGGCGGCGGGCTCGAACTCCTCGAAAACCGGCACGGTCATGCTTGGCCCCTGTCACTGATCCAACTGTCACGTTTGATCACATTTTGATGGAATCGCGGTAATAAAAGACGATCCGACAGGCCGGAACGATCAGATAATGGTCAGGAGCACCCCCCGCCGTCCGGTAGAGTTCTCCAGGTCAGCAGGCGCCGCTAGCTCAGTTGGTTAGAGCAGCTGACTCTTAATCAGCGGGTCCGGGGTTCGAGTCCCTGGCGGCGCACTTTGCGATTAGGTCGCTGACCTGGGGCTTCTCGGTTTTCCGAGGAGCCCTTTCGCGTTTCTTGATCGTGTGCGGGGCTGGGATGGGTCCGTGTGCCGAGATTGCGTCGGTGGGGGCATCAGCTGGTCGCGAGAGGATGCCCGATATCCGGCATAGATCCGCCTTGCTCCGGTGCCATTCCGTGAGCCACTCCCCGACCGTCATCTGCTCGTCCAGCGGCTGACCGATCAGCACCTTGCGGCGCAGCTGGTCGTAGCCGGGTGGTGCGCCTGCGGCAGGCGGCACCCCGGGCCAGGGGTTTACCGGGACGGTCAAGTAGGTGATTCTTAGCCGGCGTTGAGGCCGAGGAGCGGCCCCACGGGGCGGGGGAGTTGCGGTGTTGAGGGTGGATCTGCTGGGCTCGGTGCAGGCGCACGACGGGGAAGGCCCCGTCGACATCGGCGGCGCACGGCTGCGGATGCTCCTCGCACGCCTCGCCCTCGAAGCCGGCCGCCCCGTCTCCGTCGACCCCCTGGTGGACGGCCTGTGGGGCGAGCAGCCCCCGGCCGACGGGGCCAACGCCCTGCAGGCGCTGGTCTCCCGGCTGCGCAAGGCCCTGCGCGGCACAGGCACGGTGGACTCCGTAGCGGGCGGCTACCGGCTCTCCGTACAAGAGGAGGACGTGGACACGTACCGCTTCGAGGACCTGGCGGGCCGGGGCAGACGCGCCCTCGCGGCGGGCCGTGCCCAGGAGGCTGCGCAGACGCTCACGACCGCGCTCGGCCTGTGGCGGGGCGCGGCCCTCGCGGATGTGCTCGAGGCCCCGTTCGCGGGCGCCGTCGCCGCCCGCCTCGACGATCTGCGGGTGGCGGCCGTCGAGGACCACTTCGACGCGGAGCTGCGAATGGGGCGGTACGCGGACATCCTGGCCGACCTCGAAGCGGCGGGCGCGCAGCGGCCGTTGAGTGAGCGCCTCGCGGGCCTGCGGATGCGCGCACTGTCGGCGGCGGGCCGCCAGTCGGATGCCCTCGGCGTCTACGAGGACCTGCGCGGCAGGCTGGGCGACGAACTCGGCGTCGACCCGTCGGCCGAGGTGCGGGAGATTCATCTCGCGCTGCTTCGTGGTGAGTTGGATCGCCCGGCGGCGCGGCCCACGAGCGCCGCGAGTCGGCTGCCGGCCCGTCTTACCAGCTTCGTCGGCCGCGACGGGGAACTGGACCGGCTCGCGGATCTGATGAGTTCGGCCCGCCTCGTGACCCTGGTCGGCCCCGGCGGCGCGGGCAAGACCCGGCTGTCCCTCGAGGCGGCGACCAGGGACGCCGCACATGCGCGGGACCGCGTCCGCTTCGTGCCGCTTGCGGGCGTGAGCGGCCCCGAGCAGCTGGCCGACGCGGTGCTCGGTGCGCTCAGCTCCACCGACGGGCGCCTGTACGAGGGCGGCGGGACTCAGCAGGCCTCTCAGGTGGAGCGGATGGCCGGGCTCCTCGGCAGCGGCGACGCCCTGCTCATGCTCGACAACTGCGAGCACCTCGTCGAGGCTGCTGCCGAGCTCGCCGATCAACTCCTCGTACGCCTCCCCGAGTTGCGCATCCTCGCCACCAGCCGCGAGCCGCTGGCGATCAACGGCGAGTCGCTGTTCCACCTCGGGCCCCTGGACGTACCCACGGGGTCGCCGGAGCCGGCCGAGGCGATGGAAGCGGCCGCGGTCCGGCTGTTCGTGGACCGGGCCGCCGGTGTCCGGCAGGGCTTCACGCTCGACGAGTCGACCCTGGACGCCATCCTCGAGATCTGCAGACGCCTCGACGGGATGCCGCTCGCCCTGGAGCTGGCCGCGGCCAAGCTGCGCTCGATGGGGGTGGAGCAGATCGCGCGCCGGCTCGACGACCGGTTCCGCCTGCTCGCCTCCGGCAGCAGGACGGCCCTGCCACGCCAGCGCACCCTGCTCGCGATGGTCGAGTGGAGCTGGGACCTGCTCGACGAGCCGGAGCGGATCCTCGCCCGCAGGCTGTCCGCGTTCCCCGGCGGGGCGACGCTCGCAGCCCTCGAAGCGGTCTGCCCGGACCCGGAACTGCCCGCCGACGACGTCCTGTACGTACTCGGCTCACTGATCGAGAAGTCGCTGGTCTCGGGCGTCGACGACGGTGAGGGCGACGAGCGCTACCGGATGCTGGAGACCGTGCGCGCCTACGCGGGCCGCCGGCTCGCCGAGTCCGGCGACGACATCTCCGCCCGCTTCACCGCGTACTTCCTCGAACTCGCCGAGGAGAACGAACCGTTGCTGCGCACGGCCCGGCAGCTGCGCGCCATCAAGGTCTTCGACGCCGAACACGACAACCTGGTGTTCGCGCTGCGGCTGCTGCGCGAAGCGGAAGACCGGGAGACGGCGGTGCGGTTCGGTGCCGCGATGTTCTGGTACTGGGGCATACGAGGCATGAGCAGCCAGTTCGAGACGCACCTGGCTGCCGCCGGCGACTCGCCTCAAGGGGCGGGCGCGGGATCCGCACCCGGTGCGCCGGCCGGCTCGGCGGTGGACCGCGAGTTCCAGCCGGCCGGACTGCTGCTGCGGATGTCCCAAGTGGCCTTCTCCGGCGGAGCATCGGACCAGGGGGTGCCCGGGTTCCAGGAGCTCCTCGACTCGTCCGACCCGTGGGTGCGGGCCAGCGCCCATCTCGCCAGGGACTTCGCCCTCACCGAGCAGGGCGACCTGGAGACCGGCGTGCAGTCGCGCATCGAGGCCCTGCGCGGCTTCGAGGCAGTGGGCGACCGCTGGGGGATCGTCCTCGCCCTGATGCCGATCGGTCGTGACCACTCCCTGCGCGGCGAGCACGCCCCGGCCATCGCGACCTTCGAACGGGCCGTCGCCCTCAGCTCCGAACTGGGCACCGAGGACTACCTCTACCTCAGCAAGGCCAGACTCGCCCGCGAGCGCCGGCGCAGCGGAGACCTGGAGGGGGCCTTCCGCGATCTGCACGCCGCACACCGCCAGGCCAGGGAACGCGGCCAGTTGCGCCTCGAGGCCAACATCCTGGTCGGCCTCGCCAACGTGCACCGGTTGTCCGGGGATGTGGACCAGGCGAACCGGACCCTGGACCACCTGGAGGCGCTGTCCCGCCGTCGCCCCGATCTCGCGGAACTCGCCCACGACCTGATCGTCAGCACCCGGATCGAGAACCGGATCGCCGAGCAGCGGGCAGCCCAGGCGCGTGCCCTGCTGCCCGAGGCGGCCGGCGCCCTGTTCGCGCTGGGGGCCGGGGCCGGGCTTGCGTGGGTCGCCGAACTCCTGGGCGGGCTACGGACGTTGGAGGGTGATCCGGTCGCCGGAGCCACCTCCTTCGGGATCAGCCAGGTCATGCGCGGCGCCTTCGACGCCGGGGAGCCGGAGCTCCAGGGCCATCGGGTGCGGATGGTCGAGGCGCTGGGCGAAGAGGGCTATCGCACGGCGTACGAGAAGGGAGCGGCGATGCCCCGGGCCGAGGCGCGCGACTGGCTGGAGCGGGAGGCATCGGGCGTCTGACGCTGGTGACGGTGGCGCCCGCGGCGTTTTGCGGGTCCGCCGCGTGGGGGGTCCGCCCCGGACCCGCATCCGGCCGTGGCGTACAACGCCCACGCCGCGCAAGCGGGCGGCACCACCCACCGGCCTGCACACGCCGAACCGGCCGGCCACAGTACGTGGTCGACCGGTTCGGGGTGGGTCGGGTGGTCAGCCGTTGTTCTTGCGGTAGGCGCGCATCGCCAGCGGGAGGAAGACGATCACCATGCCGGCCATCCAGGCGAGGCTGCCGGTCAGCGGTGAGGCGATCGCGCCGTCGCCGAGGAGGCCGCGGGTGGTGTCGGCCATCAGGGACACGGGGTTGACGTCGGACCAGGCCTGCAGCCAGCCGGGCATGTCCTCGGCGGGGACGAAGACGTTGCTGGCGAAGGTGAGGGGCAGCACCAGGATGGTCATCAGGCCCTGCACGGAACCCGGGGTCTTGGCCAGCATCCCGAGGAACACCGAGATCCAGGAGAAGGACATCGCGAAGGCGATGAGCAGACCGGTGGCGGCGAGCGCGGCCGGCACGGTGGTGTCGGGGCGGTAGCCCATCACCAGCGCGAGGACGACCAGGGTGCCCAGGCACACGGCGTAGCGGACGAAGTCGGCGAGCACGGCGCCGATCAGCGGGCTCGAGCGGGCGATCGGCATGGAACGGAACCGGTCGAAGATCCCGGTGGCGGCGTCCGCGTTGAGGGAGACGCCGATGCCGATGCTGGCCTGGAACACGGTCATCACCATGACGCCGGGGACGATCATCTGCAGGTAGGCGTCCTGGTTGCCGTGGGAGATCGCAGTGCCGAAGAGGTAGACGAACATCAGCAGGGAGATGACCGGGGTAAGGACCACATCGACCAACTGGATCGGGGACCTGAGGAACTTGGTGGCGCCCCGCCCGGCCAGGGCCAGGCTGTGGTTGATCGTCTGCGCGAGCCCGATCCGGCCGGTCGGCTCGGCATGTGCGGGCATCGAAGCGGTAGCGGGGGTGAGGGTGTCGGTGGCCATGACGGTGAGGTCCTTCCGGGGAAGAGCGGGGCAACGGGCGAGGGGAGGGGCGGGGGTTCAGGCGGCGACGGGTTCGGCGTCCGGGGCGGGCGCGTGGCCGGTCAGGGCGAGGAACACCTCGTCCAGGCTGGGCAGGCGCAACCCGAGCTCGTCCGCGCTGATGCCGGCGCTGTCCAGGTGGCGGGCCACGGCGGAGACCAGCAGCGGGTCCTCGACCGGCACGGTCAGCACCCCGCCATGCTCGGCCGGGGCGTGCCCGGACAACTCGGCGAGCAGTCCGGTGACTCGGGGGACATCGGCCGGCAGGCTGGGGCGGACCTGCAGGATCTGCCCGCCCACGCGCCGCTTGAGCTCCCCGGGCCGGCCCTCGGCGACCTTGCGACCCTTGTCGAACACCGTGATGGAGTCGGCGAGTTGGTCGGCCTCCTCCAAGTACTGCGTGGTGAGCAGGACCGTGGAGCCGTCCGCGACCAGCTGCTTGACCACGTCCCAGACCTCCTGTCGGGCGTGCGGGTCGAGTCCGGTGGTCGGCTCGTCCAGGTAGAGCACCTGGGGCCGCCCGACCAGGCTCGCGGCCAGATCGAGCCGGCGGCGCATACCGCCGGAGAAGGTGGCGATGGGGCGCTTCGCGGCCTCGGTGAGCGAGAAGTTCTCCAGGAGCTCCGCGGCCCGGGCCTTCGCGTCCCGCCGGGACAGGCCGAGCAGCCGGCCGATCAGGACCAGGTTCTCGGCGCCGGACAGCGTCTCGTCCACCGAGGCGTACTGGCCGGTCAGGCCGATCAACTGCCGCACCTTCACCGGGTCCTGGACGATGTCGTGCCCGCCGATGGTCGCGTGGCCCGCGTCGGGTCGCAGCAGCGTGGCCAGGATGCGCACGATGGTGGTCTTGCCGGCACCGTTGGGGCCCAGGACGCCGACGACCTTGCCGGCCGGTACCTCCAGGTCCACCCCGTCCAGGGCGGTGAAGTCCCCGTACTTCTTGACCAGTCCCTCGGCCCGGATTGCGTAAGACATTGTCAACTCCTTGTCAGCTGCCTGCCGTTCTCGATGGGCAAGACTCTGCCGGGGGGAGCTGACAGCCCACGGACAGCACGCTGACAGGGCTGTCAGGTGCGCTGACAGGACGTACGAAAACTGTCAGGAGGCAGGGAAACCACAGGTCAAGACAGTCAGGCCCGTCAGGGCGTGATCTTCAGGGTCCACGCCCCGGAGGGCGACCGGCCCACCACCTGGATCAGGGTCCGCTCGCCCGGCAGCTTGAACGCGTGAGCATCTCCTGGAGCATGGACGTGTCGCGGGCGCGTCGGTGATGGGGCCGGATGCCCCGGAAGGGCGGCGCACGCACCACCGGGGCCCCCTCACCGCGATTGAGGGGGCCTCGGTCGTTTCTACGGCCATTTTCGGCCGCCCGGCACCCCGATACTTGTCTCACGCAAGGCCGCCTTAAATCGTACATATATCCGCTTATAGGTTCGATTCACCCTTGCGATCATGGCTGGGGTCGGAGAACCTATCCATGAGCCAATGCCTCCAATGGGGCATCCGTTTTGCGTAGTTGGGGGTAGGAAAGGAGCATCGTTCCGTTGCGGAAGTGCGGGGAAGGGGACCCCATTCACGATCCGAACACATGACGGGCATGATGCAACCGGCGAGTGACTGTTTCGTGTCTACACGGACGGTGGCCCGCCCACTGATGTGTCCAGGGCAACTGGTCGAGGGGGACCGGGGTCAGGACGTAACGACCGACCACATCACACGCAGCCAGCATGCGTGCGGGGGGATGACTCATGACGTCGACGCCGAACGGCGCCGGGCAGCACCACGACCCTTCCCGAACCACTCAACTCCGGGTGCCTGCGCATCTGCGCACCGGAGGCCACCGGCTGCGCCCGAAAAAGGCGGCGCTGCCCCGTTACGACTACGAGCACTACAGCCGGCTCGCCGGCCCCCTCACCCAGCCCGATCCGACCAAGCCGTACACCGTGCAGTACCGCTCCCTGCTCTCGCAGGAGCCGCACCGCATCCGCGCCGCCCTGCTGCTGGGAGCCGCGCCCCTGGTGTCGCTGGGTCTGTTCGCCTGGCTGATGCAGCCCGAGCACTGGACCGAGCGCGACCCGAACCTCAAGAACGACACGCTGCTCATCCTCGACATCGTCATGCTCGTCTCGATCGGTCTGATCGAGCTCTTCCGCACGATGAACGTCCTGTCCAACGCGCACGCGACGCTGGTGGCGCGTGACCCCGTCCCGGTGGTGCCCGAGTCCGGCACCCGGGTCGCCTTCCTCACCTCCTTCGTACCGGGCAAAGAGCCCCTGGAGATGGTGACGAAGACCCTGGAGGCGGCCGTCAGGATCCGCCATCGCGGGCTGATGCACGTCTGGCTGCTCGACGAGGGCGACGACCCCGCCGTGAAGGAGGTGTGCGCGCGCCTCGGCGTCCACCACTTCTCCCGCAAGGGCGTCCCGCACTGGAACCAGGCCAAGGGTCCGCACCGGGCCAAGACCAAGCACGGCAACTACAACGCCTGGCTCCAGGCGCACGGCGAGGCGTACGACTTCTTCGCCTCCGTCGACACGGACCATGTGCCGCTGCCCAACTATCTGGAGCGGATGCTCGGTTACTTCCGCGACCCGGACATCGGTTTTGTCATCGGCCCGCAGGTGTACGGCAATTACGACACCTTCGTCACCAAGGCCGCCGAGTCGCAGCAGTTCCTCTTCCACGCCCTGATCCAGCGCGCGGGCAACCGCTACGGCGCGCCGATGTTCGTCGGCACCTCCAACGCCGTACGCATCAAGGCGATCAAGCAGATCGGCGGCCTGTACGACTCGATCACCGAGGACATGGCGACCGGCTTCGAGATGCACCGCGCGCGCAACCCCGAGTCGGGCAACAAGTGGCGCTCGGTCTACACCCCGGACGTCCTGGCCGTCGGCGAGGGCCCGTCCGCCTGGACCGACTTCTTCACGCAGCAACTGCGCTGGTCCAGGGGCACGTACGAAACGATCATCAAGCAGTACTGGAAGGGCTTCTACTCCCTGCCCGCGGGCAAGCTCTTCAACTACACGATGATGATCATCTTCTACCCGATGTCCGCCCTCAACTGGATCCTGGCGGCGCTGAGCTGTGCGCTGTTCCTGGGCATGGGCGCCTCGGGTGTGCAGATCGACCCGGCGATCTGGATGATGCTCTACGGCAATGCATCGGCGCTCCAGATCGGCCTCTACATCTGGAACCGCCGCCACAATGTCTCGCCGCACGAGCCCGAGGGCTCCGGCGGACTCGCGGGCATGGTCATGTCCGCGCTCTCCGCGCCGATCTACGCCCGCTCGCTGATGGACGCCGTACTTCGCCGCAAGAGCAAGTTCGTGGTGACTCCCAAGGGCGACTCGTCCAGCCCGGACACCCTCTTCGGCACCTTCCGGATCCATCTCTTCTTCATCCTCGTCTTCGGTGGATCGCTGGGCTCCTCCTTCTACTTCGGGCACAACCATCCGGCGATGATCACCTGGGCGACGCTGGCCCTGCTGATCACGGCGGCGCCGATTTTCGCCTGGCGGCACGGCATCCGCGCCGAGAAGAAGAAGGGAAGAGGGCGGCACGGTGGCGGGCAGCCGCCGGCCGCCCGGCCCGAGGCCCATGTGCCGCAGCAGCGGCCCAGTGCCGCCGCCGAACAGACCATGCAGATCGCCCTTGGGGGACGTAAGAAATGAGCACGCTGCCCGTCCGGCCGAACCACCGCAAGAACCGGGCCCGCCGGATAGCGATTGGCGCCGCGGTGATCGTCGCGGTGGCCGGCTTCAACGGGCCCGCACTGTGGCGCTTCGGCTCGGAGCAGTACCACGACTACGAGATCAACAAGCCCGAGTACAAGGCCGCGAACGGCCACTGGGACTTCCTCGACGTCCCCTCCGAGTACCGCATCAACACCATCCACGCGGCGCTGCTGCACACCGGCAAGGTGCTGCTGATCGCCGGATCGGGCAACAACCAGAAGAACTTCGACGCGAAGAAGTTCGAGTCGGTGCTGTGGGATCCCAGGACGAATGAGTTCAAGAAGATCCCCACGCCCAAGGACATGTTCTGCGCCGGGCACACCCAGCTGCCCGACGGGAAGCTCCTGGTCGCGGGCGGCACCAAGCGGTACGAGAAGCTCAAGGGCGACTCGACCAAGGCCGGCGGCCTGATGGTCGTGCACAACGAGGACCCGGACGATCCCAAGACCCTTCCCGCCGGTACCAAGTTCACCGGCAAGGGGAGCGGCAAGACCTTCGTCTCCAAGGACCCGGTCCTGGTGGAGAAGGCGAAGAAGATCTTCGACCCGGCCACGGGCAGGTTCCTGCGGACCGAGCCGGGCCTCGGCCGGATCTATGTCGAGGCCGAGGAGTCCGGCAAGGACTACGAGACCGGCACCGAGGACAACTACCGGGTGCAGGGCCTCAAGGGCTCCGACGCCCGCAATGTCTACGGCATCGCACAGAAGCTCGCCCTCGACAAGAAGGATTTCCAGGGCATCAAGGAGGCCTACGAGTTCGACCCGGTGGCGGAGAAGTACATCACCGTCGACCCGATGAACGAGAGCCGCTGGTACCCCACGCTGACCACCCTCAAGGACGGCAAGGTCCTCGCGCTCTCCGGCCTCGACGAGATCGGGCAGATCGTCCCCGGCAAGGACGAGATCTACAACCCGAAGACCAAGAAGTGGGATTACACGGGGATCATCAGGAAGTTCCCCACCTATCCTGCGATCTTCCTGATGGACAACGGCAAGCTCTTCTACTCAGGCTCCAACGCCGGGTACGGGCCCGCCAACGTCGGCCGCGCGCCGGGCGTCTGGGATCTGAAGACGAACAAGTTCGACAAGATCCCCGGGCTGAGCGACCCGGACAGGATGGAGACCTCGGCGACGGTCATGCTGCCGCCCGCCCAGGACCAGCGGTTCATGGTCATCGGCGGCGGCGGGGTCGGCGAGTCCGAGAAGGCGAGCGAGAAGTCCCGCCTGGTCGACCTCAAGGCCGCGAACCCCCGCTTCAAGGACGGCGCTTCCCTGGAGAACGGCACCCGCTATCCGAGCGCCTCCCTGCTGCCGGACGACTCGATCCTGGTCACTGGTGGCTCCTCGGACTACCGGGGGCGCGGCGGGTCGAATGTGCTCCAGGCGCGTACGTACGACCCGAAGACCGGCACGTACAAGCGGGTCGCCGACCCCGCGGTGGGGCGCAACTACCACTCGGGCTCGGTGCTGCTGCCCGACGGGCGCGTCATGATCTTCGGCTCGGACTCGCTGTTCGCGGACAAGGCGAACACGAAGCCGGGCGTGTTCGAGCAGCGCATCGAGATCTACACGCCGCCGTATCTCTACCGGGATTCGAAGCCGGTGGTGAGCGGCGGACCGAAGTCGATCAAGCGCGGCGAGTCGGGGACGTTCAAGGTCAAGGACGCTGTGTCCGTCAAGACAGCGAAGCTGCTGCGGCCGAGCGCCGTCACGCATGTCACGGACACCGACCAGCGCTCGATCGCGCTGGACATGAAGAAGACGGCGGACGGGATCGACGTCACCGTGCCGGAGAACCGGGCGCTGGTGCCGTCGGGCTGGTACATGCTCTTCGTGACGGATGAGAAGGGAACGCCGTCGGAGGGCGTCTGGGTCGAGGTCCCGTAAACCCCGCACCTCAATCGCCGACGGGCTCCAAAGGAGCCCGTCCGGCGATTGAGGACTACTTCGTGGCGCGGGCCAGCCCGAGCGCGTACTCCGCCCACCATTCGCCCGCCCGCGGCCCGCCCCTGCACTCGCCGTCCGACTCCCCCGGCCGCTTGACCCACAGATACGCGTCGACCAGCGCGTCGCCCGTCTTCGTCGTCGGTGTCTCGCCGAGCGCGCGGCCCGGCGGATTGCACCAGGGGTCCTGGCCCTCGGTGTACCGGCCGTTGCCGTTGCGGCTGGTGTCGATCACGAAGTGCTTGCCGCCGACCTTCGCGGACAGTTTGCGGCCGAAGTCCTTGCTCGCCGCGGTCGGATAGAAGTTGGAGACATTGACGGAGAACCCGTCCGCCTTGTCGATACCGGCCCGCTGCAGCGGGCCGAACAGCGCGTCCGGCTGGGACCAGCCCGCGTTGCCCGCATCCACGTACACCTTGGTGTTCGGCTGCTGCTTCAGCCGCTCGACGGCTCCCTTGAGCAGATCGAACCGCTCTTCGTGGAACTCCTGCGGAGTGCACTCGTCCACGAGATGCAGCACCGCATCCGGCTCCAGGATCACCGTGGCCCGCCGGTCACCGATGCCCGCCGCGACCTTGTCGACCCACGCCCGGTAGGCGTCGCCGTCGGCGGCGCCGCCCTTGGAGAACTGTCCGCAGTCGCGGTGCGGGATGTTGTAGAGCACCAGCAGCGCATCCCGGTCGGACTTCGCGGCCGCCTCGGTGAAGCCCTTGGCCTGGGCCTCCGGATCGTCCGCGCCGATCCATTCGCCGGTCGGCTGTTCGGCGATCTTCTTGATCAGCTCGGCGTTCTTGTCGTCGCCGTCCTTGCGGTACGCGGCGGCCTGCCGCGCGGCCTTCCCGTCGGGATTGACCCAGAAAGGATCTTTCTCCTTGGGCTGCTGGCTCACCGCCGGCTTCCGGCCATCGCCGTCGTCGGAGGAACAGCCTGCGAGCAGCAGCACCGCCGCCCCCGCCGCGGCCACGCACACGCGGGCGCGCCCGGTGGAACTCCCGTACATCCACTCCCCCTTGGGTGCACTTGCCGGTGTCCGCCCCCCAGGCTTTCTCCCGGACAAGACAGGTCGAATCCATCCTGGCACACCCCCGCAGAGGGGCACGAGTCCCGTGACTTTTGCGTGGAAGAGACGTGACAGACATGTGGGGATACGCTGTGCTCGCTGTTCAGCCATTCTTTGGAGGAGGGCGTGGTCAGTGATCGTATGGCCGCGCTGCTCGACGAGCTGGCGGTGCGTCGCACCGACGGGCTCGACGCCTCGTTCGCCGGGCGATGCTGCGCTGTCCTGGGCGTGGACGGCCTGGCGGTCACACTCTCCAGCAGCGGCTACGAGGGCGAGCTCGTATGGTCTGGCGACCCGCTGAGCGCCCAGCTCGACGACCTGCAGTTCACTCTCGGTGAGGGACCGAGCACGGACGCCGCGCGGGGCGGGGTGCTGATCCTCGAATCCGATCTGCTGCTGGTGCCCGCCGTCCGCTGGCCCGGCTTCCTCGATGCCGTCCGGTCACTGGAGATGCGCGCGGTCTTCGCCGTACCCCTGCAGATTGGTGCCATCCAGGTAGGGGTCTTCACCTGCCGGCGGAGCGAAGCGGGTCCTCTCGGCAATAGTGCGCTGACCGATGCCCTGGTCCTCGCGGATGCCCTGACTCTGGTCCTGCTGGGGGATGTGGCCATCGGTTTCGCCGAACTGGCGGCACTGCACCGCGCGGAGGTGCACCAGGCCACCGGCATGATCTCGGTCCGCCTGGGGGTCGCCCCCGCCATCGCGCTGGTCAGGCTGCGGGCTTACGCATTCGCGGCGGAAAGGCCGATCCTGGATGTGGCGAAAGATGTGGTGGCGAGGAAACTGCACTTCCCCGCGGACGGCACCGCGCGGGGCGAAAATGAAGACAACGGGACGCAACGCCCAGACGGATGTGGGTGACAGGGATGGACAACACCTTGCGCGAACAGAGGATCGCATCGGCATTCGTCGAGCTGGCCGACACGCTTGTCGACGATTTCGACGTGATCGAGTTCCTGCAGAGGCTGTCGGTCCGGTGCGTCGAGCTGCTCGATGTCGGGGCCGCAGGCCTGATGCTCGTCAACGGACGGGGGCAGCTGCAGACCGCGGCCTCCTCCGACGAGCGTGCCTGGTTGCTGGACCTGCTGGAGATCCAGCACCAGGAGGGCCCCTGCCTGGACTGTTTCCGCAGCGGCGCGGCCGTCGGGCCCATCACGCTGGACTCCGCGGAGGCCGTCGAGCGCTGGCCGCAGTTCACCGAACAGGCCCGCAGCTATGAGTTCGCGGGCACGTACGCCGTACCGATGCGGCTGCGCGACACAGTGATCGGCGCGCTGAATCTCTTTGTGACGACCGTCCCCGAGGAGCACGACCCGAGCGAGGTGGCGCTGGCACAGGCACTCGCGGACGCCGCCACCATCGGGATTCTGCAGCAGCGGAACCTCCGGCAGAGCGAGTTGCTGGCCGGCCAACTGCAGTCGGCGCTGACCAGCAGGGTCAGGGTGGAGCAGGCCAAGGGCGTGCTCGCCGAGCGGTGGGACGTCTCCGTGGACGAGGCGTTCGAGACCATGCGGCGCTACGCGCGGACGAACCGCGAGCCGCTGTCCGGTGTCGCTCAGCAGATCGTCCAGGGCTCCTTGCCCACCGACAGGCTTCGACCGTCCACCGATCGGCACTGAGGGCGACGACTTCACGACATGGCGTCATCCACCCCCTAGGCCCGGCCCGCGGTCCGCTCTAGAGTGTCCGGCAACGGCCCCGGCCCCAGGCCCGAGCGCAACCGGACCCACCAGAACCTCCCGTGCCGGTGCCGGGCTTCTCCCGCAGCCCGGGCGCCCGCGGTCGAGGACCGGCTCGGCCGACGGCTCTGGGGGGAGCATGTCGTCGGTCGAGCCAGGTTGGCCCCAGAGCCCCGCTCCCCGCTCCAAACGACTACTTCTCAACCGCCGCGGTGAGATAGGCCGAGACGACGACATTGGCGTTGTACGTGCCCGTCGCGCGGTCGAATCTGCCGCCGCAGGTGATCAGCCGCAGCTCCGCGCGCCCGTCCTTGCGCGGCCCGTAGACCTTCCGGGCATCGAAGCGGTCCCGGCCGAAGACCTGCACGTCGTCGATGGTGAACTCCGCCACGGAGCCGTCGGTCCTGGTCACGCGGACTTTCTCGCCAGGGCGGGCGGAACTCAGAGCGTAGAAGACGGCCGGTTTTGTCTCTGTATCGACATGACCCACGAGCAGCGCCGCGCCGGATGCGCCCGGCTGCGTACCGCTGCCGTACCAGCCCACCGTGTTCGGCATCGCGTACGGCGGAGGGTCAACCGCACCGTCGCTGTCCAGACCGCGCGGAACGACAGGGGCGGCTATGCCTATCGACGGTATCTCCACCCGGTCGGGCCGCGCGGGGCTCAACGGGTCGAGGGCGGGCGGCAGGGGCACACCGAGCGGCCGTCCCACCGCCGCCACATCGCCCGTGGTCGGCGCGGAGGTGCCGCCGGAGCCGTCGGCGATCCCCCGGCCCCAGAGCCACAGCCCGAGCAGAAGTACGGCCCAGGCCACACCGGTGAGCAGCCGACCCGTCCCCGCCGAGCGTTCGGCGGAGGACATGTCAGTCCGATTCCGTCTGCCGCCGCCGTGAGCTGCGGAAGGCCACGGCGACCGCTGCCACGCCCGCGAGGACGAGGCCGATCACGGCGTGCGGGGTGCCGGGGCCCTGGCCCTCGACCCGGTCCGTCGCGGCCACGGCGACGAGAGGGGCCGTGCCACCACCGCCCGCGCGGACCGGCGCGACGGGGCTCTTCTGGTCCGTCGGCGATGTCGTCGGCGCCTTCGTGGACTGGTTCTGTACGACCTTGATCTGCCCCGATCGCGGATGGTCCTGGCCGTCGCAGACGACGCTGACCTGGTACGTAGCGAGGCTCACGCCCACTTTCACGGTCGTGTCCCCGACGAGCTGGGAGCCCTTCCGTCCGGAGAGCTCGACCTGCCCGGCGAACGCCTGGGAGGTGACGGCGGCTGTCGTGCCCCCGCATCCCGAGACACGGATCTCCACCTCGTCACCGGGGACGACCGCGGCCGGAGCGACGGTGACCTTCACGGAGTCATCGGCGTACGCCGCGGTGGCGGCGGGCGCCAGGACCAGTACGGTGGCCGCCCATGCAGCACGGAGAGCAATCAACCCTGAACGCATCGTGAACCTCCTGATACGGAAAGATTCACGCGTCTGGGGCGTTTTCGCATCCGCAGGAGCGGCCCAGTGGGCCGTTTGGGCCCCCTGACGTGCCCAAATGCGTCAGATCTGGCAGATCCGGTCTGTCAGATCCGGTCCACGAGATCGGCGATCGAATCGACGACCTTGGACGGGCGGAAGGGGAACTTGTCGATGCCCTCGGGACTGGTGAGCCCTGTGAGCACCAGGAAGGTCTCCATGCCCGCCTCAAGACCGGCCAGCACATCCGTGTCCATCCGGTCGCCGATCATGGCGCTGGTCTCGGAGTGCGCGCCGATCGCATTCAGCCCGGTCCGCATCATCAGCGGATTCGGCTTGCCCGCGAAGTACGGGTCCTTGCCGGTCGCCTTGGTGATCAGCGCGGCAACCGACCCGGTGGCGGGCAGCGGACCCTCGGCCGACGGACCGGTCTCGTCGGGGTTGGTGCAGATGAACCGGGCGCCCGCGTTGATCAGCCGGATCGCCTTGGTGAGGGCCTCGAAGCTGTACGTACGGGTCTCGCCGAGCACCACGTAGTCGGGGTCGTGGTCGGTGAGGACGTAGCCGATGTCGTGCAGCGCGGTCGTCAGACCCGCCTCACCGATGACGTACGCCGTGCCGCCGGGCCGCTGGTCGTCCAGGAACTGCGCGGTGGCCAGCGCCGAGGTCCAGATGTTCTCGACCGGCACGTCCAGGCCCATACGGGAGAGCCGTGCGTGCAGGTCGCGCGCGGTGTAGATGGAGTTGTTCGTCAGGACCAGGAAGGGCTTCCCGGTCTCCCGCAGCTTCTTGATGAAGGCGTCGGCGCCCGGGATCGGAACGCCCTCGTGGATGAGGACACCGTCCATATCGGTGAGCCAGGATTCGATCGGCTTGCGCTCTGCCATGCGGGCGGACTCCTGCCGTACAAGAAACTCGCTGTGCTGGGGACGCCGCGACAACAGTGTGGCGGCGCCCCCAAGACTAATCAGGAAGCTGTGACCTTGACCCCGTCGACCACCCAGTACCAGTTGTTGGAACCGGTGTAGCGGAAGCGGAAGCTGACGCTGGACGCCCCGGAGGGGACGTTCACGGTCAGCGACTGCGGCTGGGAGATCACATCGGCGGTGTAGCTCTTGACGAGCGTGGGCGTACCGCCGTTGAAGGAGGCCAGGACCTGGGCGGTCTGGCTGCCCTCCTGACGGTAGAAGGTGGTGAAGTCCAGCGTCACTTTCGTCGTGCCGCTGACGCTGTACGCCGGGGTGACGAGCGTGGAGTCGTAGCCGCCCGAATGCGCCTTGTCGTCCCACTCGTCGGAGTCGGCGACCGCGAAGACGCCGCGGGAGCGGACGTTGAGCTCACGCGACTGGTCGCGCTGGGCCCTGGACCAGAACTCGTCGGTGGCGAAGGCCCAGCCGCGCCACTCGGTCACCCCGCCGGTGCCCATCGCGCTGTTGATCACCGACCAGCCGCTGGGTGCGGTGTGCGTGAAGCCCAGCACTCCGGCCGGGATTCCGGCCTCGTCGACGCGCCCGCCCAGCTGGGACTGGAGTGTGTCGAAGGGGTCGGTCGACCGCTCCTGAACGGGCTTGCCGTCGAGGCCCCAGGCCGGGTCGGGGGTGATGCCGAGCTGCTTGAAGACGGTGGCGGCGACATCGACGAGCCGGGTGTCGGCGGGCCGGGCGCCGGCGGCGATACCGGGGCCCTGGGCGAGTACGAACGTACGCCGTTCCTCGATGGAGCTGCCGCCGTGGCCGCCCGCGTCGACATGCCCGTGGTCGGTGGCGACGATGACGGTCCAGCGCTCGGTCGCGTATGTGGGGCGGGCCTTGACGGCTGCGAGCAGCCTGCCGAGATATCCGTCCTGGACGTCGATGGCGTCGAGGTATTTCTGGCTGGCGGCGCCGTAGGTGTGCCCGATCTCGTCGGTCTCGCCGAAGTAGACGAACAGGACGTCCGGGTTCTGGTTACGGAGGATGTCCTCGGTCTGGTCGGTGATGACCTTGTCGTTCACCGCGTAGTTGTTGTTGAACACGAGCTTGGCGTCGGCGCCCGGGGTGACGGTGCCATGGGTGTCGAGCTCGGGCCAGTCGACGGCGGCGAAGAGGGAGAGCTCGGGCCGGATCTGGTTCAACCGGGCCAGAAATCCGGGGTACTTGGCGTAGTTCTTACCGGTGAAGGTGTTGTCCTTCACTCCGTGCTTGTCGGGCCACACACCGGTGGAGATGGTCGACCAGCCGGGTCCGGACGAGGTCTGTGCCATGGGGTTCGCGTACAGCAGCGACGTGCCGTACGTCCCGTTCGCCATCAGGGACTTGAGAGTGGGCGCCTTGGCGGCGTCGATCCTGTCGTACCGCAGTCCGTCCATGCCGACGAAGAGCACCTTGTCCTTGCTGGTGCCGTTCGGGAGTGCGGGGGCTGCCTGGGCGGGGGCGGCGAGGCTGCCGGCGGCGGCGACCGCGGCGGTAGCGACGCCGGCGGCGAGTACGGAGCGCCGGGATATGCCGTTGAGCGGCATCTGTTCCTCCGTCAGAGGTCTGAAGTTGTGTCGGCGGGCAGACCGACGCCCCCGATTTCTCGGGGGCGTTGGTTCATACCCGTTATCATTCCGCGACGGACCGGCGCGCAACAGAAGGCGCCGGTGAACTCTTAGCTGCCAGTCGCGGACTTCCACGCGTCGACGTACGACTGGAGGTTCGTGTCGATGTCCTTCCAGTCCGGCTCGAAGACCTCGACGCCCTCGAGCAGCTTGGCGAGGTCGATGGCATTGGCGTCGGTGGCCTTCACGTCACTGCGGGCGGAGAAGCCGCCGCCGATCGCGCTGACCTCCTTCTGGGCCTTCTCGGTGAGCATGAAGTCGAGCAGCTTCTTGCCGTTCTCGCTGTGCGGGGCCTTGGTGACCAGGCCCGCCGCGTACGGCAGGGCGAAGGTGGTGGGCTTGCCGCCGTCCTTAGCCGGGAACCAGATGCCCAGGTTCGGCATGGACTTGGACTGCGCGAAGTTCATCTGCACATCGCCGTTGGCGGCCAGGATCTCGCCCTTGTCGACCTTGGGGGCGAGCTTGGAGGTGGAAGAGGACGGGCCGACGTTGTTGGCCTGGAGCTTCTTCAGATACGCCATCGCCGGCGCCTTGCCGCCGAAGTCGTGCATGGCCTTGATGACCACGGCGGTGCCGTCGCCCGCGACGCCGGGCGTGGAGTACTGCAGCTTGTCCTTGTACGACGAGTCGAGGAGCTCTTCCCACGTCGTGGGCGCCGTCTTCAACTCCTGCTTGTTGTAGATGAAGCCGAAGAAGTTGTTGACGACCGAAGTCCACTTGCCGTCAACGGACTTGTCGGCGCCGTTGACCTTGTCGGCGCCCTGGGGCTCGTACGCCTGGAGCAGTCCCTTGGAGTCGGCCTGCTGGATGAAGGGCGGGAGGGTGACGATGACATCGGCCTGCGTGTTGGACTTCTCGCGGGCGGCGCGCTGCACCATCTCGCCTGAGCCGCCCTCCACGTACTTGACCTTGATGCCGGTCTCCTTCTCGAAGTCCTTGAAGACCTGGTCGTACCAGCCGTCGCCCTTCTCGCCCTTGAGTCCGTCGGCGCTGTAAACGGTGACGACCTTCTCGTCGGCAGCGGCGGAGCCGCCGCAGGCGGTGAGGGAGGCGGCGATGACGAGGCTGCCGGTGACGGCGGCGATCGGCTTGAGGTGGCTGTGCATGGCGTGTGCTTCTCCTAGCGGTAAGAGGCTCTGGTGCGGATACGGGAGAGCGCGAGCAGGACGAGGAGCGTCGTGCCCATCAGGACGACCGCGAGGGCCGATCCGGTGAAGAGGGACCCGCGGTCGGTGGCGGTGAAGATCAGCACCGGCAACGGCATCCAGTCGGGCGGGTAGAGCATCATCGTGGCGCTCAACTCCCCCATGGACAGGGCGAAGCAGAGCCCTGCGGCCGCGTTCAGGGACGGCAGCAGGAGCGGGAGTTTCACCCGGAACAGGACGTACGAGGGGCGGGCGCCGAGGCTCGCCGCCGCCTGCTCGTACATCGGGTCGAGACGGATGATGGCGGCGGCAACCGACTGGTGGGCGAACGCCGTGACAAGAACGGTGTGCGCCAGGATCACGATCCAGCGGGTGCCGTTGAGCAGCATCGGCGGCTTGGAGAAGGCGACGAGGATCGCCAGGCCGACGACGACGGAGGGGACGGCGACGGGCAGCATGAACAGCGCGTCGAGCATGCGCCGCCCGCGCTTTTCGAGCCCGGCGGCCGCGAGGGCGGCCCAGCTGCCGACGGTCAGCGCGAGCAGACTGGCGCTCACTGCCGTGATCAGGCTGGTGGTGAGCGCCTGAAGGGACTCACCGCGCACGGCCGCGCTGTAGTGCTCGGCCGTCGGCCCGGAGGGGAACGCGCCGGACCAGTGCGTCGAGAAGGACGCGGTGACGATGACGAGCAGCGGCAGCGCGAAGAGCGGCAGGAAGAGTACGAGGAAGAGCGCCCAGGCGGCCCACTTCCCCTTGCGGCTATGCACCAACACGGCGGCTGACCATTCGGTAGAGGCTGTAAAGACCCACGGAGATCGCGATGTTGACGACGGCGACGACGCAGGCGGCCGGGTAGTCGGATCCGAGGATCGCCTTGCCGTAGACGAGCATCGGCAGGGTGGTGACGCCCTTGGCCCCGGTGAACAGGACGATGCCGAATTCGTTGAGGCACATGACGAGTACGAGACTCCCGCCGGCGGCGAGCGCGGGCAGCGCCTCGGGCAGGATCACCCGCCGCACGATCCGCGCGGGCCGCGCACCGAGCGAGGAGGCGACCTCCAGCTGCGCGGTGTCGAGCTGCGAGAAGGCGGCGAGGAGGGGACGCATCACGAAGGGCGTGAAGTAGGTGATCTCCGCGAGGAGTACGCCCCAGGGGGTGGTGAGGAAGTGGAACGGGCCCTCGGCCGCGCCGGTGACGTCCGTCCACAGCCCGTTGGCCATCCCGACGGTGCCGTAGACGAAGAGCAGCGCGAGGGTGATGAGGAAGGAGGGGAAGGAGAGGAAGACGTCGATGGACTTCGAGACCGCCTTGCCGCCGGGGAAGGGCACGAAGGCGATGACCAGGGCGAGGACGAACCCGAGGACGAGACACCCGACGGTGGCGCCGACGGCGAGCCAGACGGTCGTGGTCAGCGCGTCGCGGAAGGCTTGGGAGGCGAAGACGTCGGAGTAGGCGCCGGGTGAGAGGGACTCTTGAATGACGAGCCCAAGTGGATACAGGAAGACGAGCGCCAGGATGGCAACGGGCGGCAGGACCCAGAGCACCGTTGTGGGCATACGTTCCGCAGGGGCGATGGGGGCACCCCCCAGGCCCGGAGGGCTCTGGGGGAGGGTGGGCACAACCCCCGGCGCCGGGTGCGCTCTACTCACCGGTCACCCCGCCCGCCAGCAGCACCGCGTCCTCCGGCGCGAAGTGCACCGTCACCTCGTCCCCCAGCTCCGGCGCATCCCGCAGCTCGCGGACGTCCGCCTTGACGCGATGCCCGTCCACATCCACGTACAACCGGTGCGTGGCCCCCCGCCACTGAACCTCCGCGATCGTCCCGCGGAGCGCATTCGGCCCGGCCCCGATACCGACCAAGTGCGGGCGTACGCACAACGTGGCGCTCGTGCCGGACGGAACGCGGTCCGTGGACACCTTGAGTTCGGCGCCGCCGAAGGACACGGATCCCGCCCCCACTGTCACCGGCAGCAGATTCGCGTTGCCGACGAACGACGCCGTGAACTCCGTACGCGGCCTCCGGTACAGCTCCTGCGGCGTACCGCAGTCCCGCAGCCTCGCCCTGTCCATCACCGCGATCCGGTCCGCGAGCGTCAGCGCCTCGACCTGGTCGTGCGTGACGTACAGGATCGAGACGTCCGGCAACTCCCGGTGCAGTCGGGCCAGTTCCGCGAGCATCCCGGACCTGAGCTGCGCGTCCAGCGCCGACAGCGGCTCGTCGAGCAGCAGCACTCCCGGCCGGATCGCCAGCGCCCGCGCGATCGCGACGCGCTGCTGCTGACCGCCGGAGAGCTCACGCGGATAGCGTTGCGCGTACGCCGCCATCCCCGTCATCTCGAGGGCTTCGCCGACCCGCGCCGGTATCTCGCGCTTCGAGACCTTCTGCGCCTTCGACCCCCTCTGCGCCCGGAGCCCGAAGGCCACGTTCTCCGCGACCCTCATGTGCGGGAAGAGCGCGTACTGCTGGACGACCATCCCGATCCCCCGCCGGTACGGCGGCAGCCCGGTGACATCGCGCTCGCCGATGAAGACGCGCCCGGAGACGGGCTCCACGAATCCGGCGACGGCCCGCAGCGCCGTGGTCTTGCCGGAGCCCGAGGGCCCGAGCAGCGCCATGACCTCGCCCGGCTCGACGGTGAGATCGAGGGAGTCGAGCGCTGTGCTCTCACCGTGCCTCCCGTACGCGACCGAGACGTTCTCGAAGCGGATGCCGGTCATCGGTCCGCCCCGGCGAGCAGCCCCGGCAACTCGGCGACAGATCCCAGCACATGGGTCGCGCCGTGCGTCTCCAGCTGCTGCTTGTCGTGCGCGCCGGTCAGGACGCCCGCGACGACGCCCGCCCCGGACCGTACGCCGCTGAGCATGTCGTACGAGGTGTCCCCGACGACCGCGATCTGCTGGACGCCGTCCACCGCGCCGGTGCGCAGGAAAGCGGCGAGCACCATGTCGGGGTAGGGACGCCCGCGGCCGCCCGCGTCGGCCGGGCAGAGGGTGAGCTCGACCAGGTCCTGCCAGCCGAGCGCGGCCAGGATCGCGTCCTGGGTGGTGCGGGCGAAGCCGGTGGTCAGGGCGACCGTGCGGCCCTGGGCGCGCAGCTCTTCAACGGCCTCCCGCGCGCCGGGAACCGGTGCGATGCGCCCGCCGTCGACGAGTTCGCCGTACGCCTCCTCGAAGGCGGCGTTGGCGGCCTGCGCCTTCGTCTCGTCGCCGAAGAGATGACGGAAGACGGAGATCTTCGACTCGCCCATCGTGGCCCGGACGTAGTCGATCATCGCGGCGGGGTCCTCGCCGAGCCGCGCGGCGGCCGCGGCGAAGGCCTGCTCGACAAGGCCCCCGTCGGCGACGGTCGTCCCCGCCATGTCCAGTACGACAAGGTTCAGCTTCGTCAACTTCCTCACCAGCCCAGTTCGTTCGCGGTCGTCTCGGCGATGGCGGGCGAGCACGTCATGCCGCGCCCGCCCGGCCCTGTCACCAGCCACACGCCGTCGCGCACCTGCTGCCGGTGCACGACACGGCCGGTGTCGGTGCACTGCGCGTACACCCCGGCCCAGCGGCGGCGGATCGTCGGCAGCGGCCGGCCGAGGAAGGACTCGACGACCTCGGTGAGGTGCTCGTACGGGTCCTCGACCGTGTCGAAGGCGAAGGGATGCTCGTACTCGTGGGTGTCACCGATGGTCAGCCCGCCGTCGCGGCGCTGCACCATCAGCAGCTGCATCTTGTGCACGGCGGCTGTCGCGGTCTGGTCCTGCCCGGAGTTGAGGGCGTCCAGGGCCTCGCTCGCGTACGCCGGGTAGTAGCGGAAGCTGTCCGCGTCGGCGACCGAGGTGGTGAGCGGCTCACCGAGCGGGTCGGTCTGCATCATCTGCAGGCGTACTCGGCGTACGGGCAGGTCGGGGACGAGTTCGCGAACGAGACCGGAGAGCGCTGCGCCCGGGCACAGGACGACGGCGTCACCGGTGTGTACGTCACCGTGGTCGTCGCGGACGGATCCTTCACCGACCACGTCGCGGATCTCGCGCCCGCCGAGGTAGGTGTAGCGGCCGGAGGCCAGCAGGGCTTGCTTGAGGGCGAGTTGGGCGGGCCGGGGCTCGACCGCGGCGTCCCGCTCGCACCACAGGGCAGCGGTGAAAGCCCCACGCAGGGCGGGGTTGATCCGGCGCGCCTCGTCGGCGGTGACGAGCTTGTAGCCGCGGGCCGCGGCATCGGGCCGCGCGACGGCGGCCTCGGCCACGGCCAGCTCCAGTTCACTGCGTACGGGAGTGAGCGAGCCGATGGCCCGGAAGCCGAGCCCGGGAACGCGAGCCCCGATGGACTCCCACAACTCACGGGCGCGCAGGGCGGTTTCGAGCTCCTCGCCGCCCGCGCGGCCGCTGACCCATATCTGGCCGAAATTGCGCAGACTCGCGCCTCGCGCCTCCGTCTCGCGCTCGATCTGAACGACCTCGTGGCCGCGTTCCACTGCGTGCCAGGCGTGCATGGTTCCCACCACGCCGGCTCCTACGACGATGACTCTCACGACGGCAACGCTCCTGGGAGTTGGTGTCCCGTTCGGGGCCGGTCGGCAACGGGACGGTGAACGGGCCATCAAGCTTGGCCCAGACCCGTTACCTTCTCGTTACCGACGTGATGCGTCCAGAGCGCGTCGTGACGTTTGAGTCAGCCGCCTTGCCGAGGTGAGCGGTGCCGCATCTCCCGGGGGACAACCCCTGGCCCCCCCGCAGAAACCCTCGGCGTTCAGCCCTCAGTTCTGATTGCCCAGGTGCGTGGTGAAGCTGAAGCGGTCACCGCGATAGAGGGTGCGGACCCGCTCCAGCGGCTTGCCCGCCGTGTCCCGCGAGACGCGGTGGATCAGCAGCATCGGCAGAGCCGGGGGCGTGCCGATGAGCAGCGCCTCGCGCGGGGTCGCGAGCACCGTCTCGATCCGCTCGTCCGCGTCGCCGAAGGCGATCCCGAGCCGTTCGCACAGATAGGCGTAGAAGGACGATTCGGGGTCGAAGTCGGCGTCCAGGCGCGGCACTCGGGCCACGGAGACGTACGTACTCTCCAGGCCGACGCGTTCGTCGTCCGCGAGCAGGACCCGCTCCATGTGCCATACGGGCTCGCCGCGCGCCGCGCCGATGTCGGCGGCGAGCGCGTCGTTGCAGGGGAAGCGGTCGAGGCTGATCAGGGTCCGGCCCGGGGTGCGGCCCTGGCGGCGTACGCCCTCGGTATAGCTCGCCAGCGAGAGCGGCTGCTCCAGCTTGGGGCCCGCGACGACGGTGCCGCGGCCCTGGCGGCGCAGCCGGCCCTCCAGGAGGAGTTCGCGCAGTGCCTGCCGCACCGTCTCGCGCGAGACCTCGTACCGTACGGCGAGATCGCGCTCGGTCGGCAGCAGTCCTCCCTCGCCCAACTCCTCGATCAGGAGGGAGATATGGGCCTTGACGGCGTAGTACTTGGGGATGCGTCCGTGCTCCGGAATGCCGGAGCGGACAGGGGCGCCGGGCGCCTGGTCGTTCGGGTAGTCCACCAGGGGATGCTCGCAGACGTATGTGAACGATCAACGTCGGGCTTTACGCATCAGCGCCGGCCGGTGCGCGTCAGCGTCGGCCCCCACGCATCCGGCGCTGCGCGAGCAGCAGGATGCCCGCCCCCAGCAGGACCACACCGACCGCGGCCCCGAGGCGGATGAGCGAGCCGGTGCCCGTGGTGGCGAGTTCGTCGAGGGTGACCGTGGCGCCGGAACCGTCGTCGTCGAGGACGGCGAAGCGGTAGTCACCGGACTCCCCGACCCAGTCGCCGTCGTCGCCCTGACGCTGGACGACCGCGGCGTTGACGGTGACCTGGTTGGGCGGAGTGTCGGCGCCCAGCGCGAGGCGGACCTTGACGGTGAGGGACTTGCGGGCGGGCACGACGAAGCCGGAGCGGCCGTCGTCGAGTACGCCGACGATCTCGTCCTGGGAGGTGGTCTCCAGGGTGACGGGACGCCAGTGGCCCGCCGCGTCGTCGTAGAACTCCAGCGTGAGCCGGGCCGGGGTGAGACCCGGGTCGCGTCCGGTGAAGACGATCACCGGGTGGATGTTGCCGCAGTTCTCGCCGGTGGTGTTGGCGAGGTCCACGGACCACTGCTCGAAGCCGCCGCCCGGGTGGTGGACGGTCGGGCCGCCGTGGATACGGGTGTCGATGGGGAAGTCGGGGTCGGACACCTTGCCGCAGGTGGGCAACTGGTCGTCGGCGCGTGCGGGAACGGGCGCCGCGGCGGGCCCCGCGAGGGTCTCGGTGGCGGTGCGGGCGGTCACTGCGGCGGCCATCGCGGCCGAGCCGGTGAGCACGGCGGGCGCGATGGTGGCTGCGGTGACTCCGACGGCGAGGGCATTGCGCAGTCGCATGGGGGACCTTTGCTGCTCGGCTGCGTACGAACCCCGGGGGGATCACCCGGTTGTGCAGCGAGACCCTGCCACGCGCGCGCGGCGGTGCACGGCCGCCACGTCCGGACAGGGCCGATCAGCCGGGCAAGTCCGCCCTATCAGCCTATTTTCGGTGCGGTCGGCGAGGGGGTGCCTTGGGGATCAGGCCGGATCAGTGAGCGGGGTCTGGCGATGGGGGCACCTCCCGTGCCCGAAGGGCTACGGGCGAGCACCCCAAGGCGGAGGAAGTAGCCCACGCGGAGCGCCGGCGACTGACGACAACGCAGCGAGGTGCCGTGCCAGGGCACCCAAACCGGCAAGATCCGAAAGAAACCCCCTAGGCCTCGGCACGCCCGAACACGGGGGCGAGGACCAGCTGCCCTGCGCCTTCCGCGACGACGTGCGCGCCCCCTTCGGCGAGCGTCACCGGGACGCGGACCCGCTCGCCGACGCCCCGTACGAACGGCTCGGCGTCGGCGGCCACGACCCGGCCGCCGAGGAGCACGCGGTCGATGTCGAGGAGCTCGACGAGGTTGGCGGCACCGGTGCCGAGGACGCTGGCGGCCCGGTCGAGATCCCCGCGCCCGACGGCACCGAGACACAGCGCCTCGATGCACCCCCGCTTGCCGCACCCGCACTCGGGCCCGTCGAGCTGGATGACCTGATGCCCGAACTCGCCCGCGCCGGTGCGCGCTCCCCGGTAGAGAGCCCCACCGAGCACGAGCCCCGCGCCGAGCCCTGTCCCCAGATGGAGATACGCGAACGACTCCCCGGCCCCGCGCAGGGCGAGCCCGAGGGCGGCGGCGTTGGTGTCCTTGTCGAGTACGACGGCCAGGCCGAGCCGCGCGGCCAGGGCGTCCCTGAGGGGAAACCCGTCCCACTGCGGAAACCCGGTGACGCGATGGGCGATGCCGGTGGTGTGGTCCAGGGGCCCGGGCATGGCAACGCCGACCCCCAGAACGCGCCCGCCCGCCGTGGACAGTGCCTCCACCTCCGCCGCCACCCGCTCCACGACCGCGGCCGCCCCAGCCCCGAGGTCCAGCGGAGCAGTGCGCACCGCGACCGTGGTGCCGGACAGGTCCAGCAGGATCGCCGTCAGCTCGTCGCGGTCCAGGTGCAGGCCGACCGCGTGCCCCGCCGAGGGGACCAGGCGCAGCGCCGTGCCCGGTCTGCCGCCCGTGGACGCGCGGCGGCCCGCATCCGCCGCCAGGCCCTCTTCCCGCAGCCGCGCGGTAATCTTGCTGACCGCCTGCGGGGTCAGCCCGGTGCGCTCGGCCAGCTCCATGCGGCTAATGCCGCGCTCACCCGCCGTACGCAGCAGATCCAGCACCAGCGCGGCGTTGTGGCTGCGCAGCGCAGGCAGATTCGCTCCGTTGATGCTTCGGTTCAGGGGCTTCACGGTCCCCATTGTCCCCTGCGCTTGCACTTTGGCAACACCGTTGCTTAAGTGGAAGACATGACTGGTACCGGCACCCGCAGCCCCCTCCGCGTCGGACTCGTCGGCTACGGCCTGGCGGGCTCCGTCTTCCACGCCCCGCTGATCGCCACCACCGAGGGCCTCGCCCTCGACACGATCGTCACCTCGAACCCGGAGCGGCAGCAGCAAGCCCGCGCCGAGTTCCCCGACGTACGCTTCGCGGCCTCGCCCGACGAGCTGTGGGAGCGCGCGGACGAGCTCGACCTGATCGTGATCGCCTCCCCCAACAAGACCCACGTCCCGATCGCCACCGGCGCCCTCAAGGCCGGTCTCCCGGTCGTCGTCGACAAGCCGATCGCCGGCAGTGCCGCCGAGGCGCGTGAGCTCGCCGCCCTCGCCGGGGAGCGCGGCCTGCTGCTCTCCGTCTTCCAGAACCGCCGCTGGGACAACGACTTCCTCACGCTCCAGCAGCTGATCGCGGACGGCGAGCTCGGCGACGTACTGCGCTTCGAGTCCCGCTTCGAGCGCTGGCGGCCCGAGCTCAAGGGCGGCTGGCGCGAGTCGGGCGACCCGCAGGAGATCGGCGGCCTGCTGTACGACCTGGGCAGCCATGTCGTCGACCAGGCGCTGACCCTCTTCGGCCCGGTCGTGAGGGTGTACGCCGAGGCGGATGTACGCCGCCCGGGCGCCGAGACCGATGACGACACCTTCATCGCGCTCACGCACGCGAACGGCGTCCGCTCGCACCTGTACGTGAGCGCCACGACCGCGCAGCTCGGTCCCCGCTTCCGGGTGCTCGGCTCGAAGGCCGGATACGTGAAGTACGGCCTCGACCCGCAGGAGGCGGCCCTGCGCGACGGCGATCGCCCGACCGGAACCGCCGCCTGGGGCGTCGAGCCCGAATCCCTCTGGGGCCGGATCGGCGCGGGAGAGTCCCCGCTGACCGGCGGCGGACGCCCGGTCAGGACGACGCCGGGCGACTACCCGGCGTACTACGCGACGATCGCCACCGCCCTGCGCGACGGCACACCCCCGCCGGTCACCGCCGATGAGGCCGCCGCCGTGCTGGACGTCCTGGAGGCCGCCCGCCGCTCCGCACGCGAGGGCATCACCGTGGAGGTATCGGCATGACCGCGCCCACTCCCGCCCCGCTCGGCGTCGACGAGATCGTCGCCCAGGAACGCAAGCTGACGCTGCGCCGGTTCACCCATGACGACGCCTGGGCACTGGGCAGCCTGCTGGTCGAGATGGCCCATCTGCGCGATGCGCCGGTCGCGATCGACATCCGCCGCGGAACGCAGCAGCTGTTCCACTGTGCGCTGGAGGGGTCGAGCGCGGACAACGACGCGTGGATCGACCGCAAGCGCCGGGTCGTCGAGCGTTACGGCGAGAGCTCGTTCCTCGTCGGCGCCCGCCACCGCGCCAAGGGCACGACCTTCGAGGACTCCTCGCGCCTGGACCCGGATCTGTACGCCGCTCACGGCGGTTCGTTCCCGATCACGATCGAGGGCGTGGGCGTCGTCGGCACGGTCACGGTCTCGGGCCTGCCGCAGGCGGAGGATCACGCGATGGTGGTGGAGGCGCTGGAACGCTTCATCTCGGCACATCGAGGCGGGCACTGAGTCTCGGGTCACCGAGTCCGGCCCGGGGTACGGGACCGGTCCCGTACCCCGCGCCGCCGGACGAGCAACGAGCGGGCTACGCGTCCTTGAGCTCCTGGCGCTGCCGCCCGAGTCCGTCGATCTCCAGCTCCACCACATCGCCCGCCCGCAGGAACGGCTTCGGCTCCGGCTGCCCGAGGGCCACGCCCGCCGGCGTTCCCGTGTTGATGACGTCGCCGGGGTACAGCGTCATGAACTGGCTGACGTACCGCACGACCTCCGCGACCGAGAAGATCTGGTCCGCGGTCGTGCCGTTCTGCTTGAGCTCGCCGTTGACCCACAGCTTCAGGCTCAGCGCCTGCGGGTCCGGGACCTCGTCCGCCGTCACCAGCCACGGGCCCAGCGGGTTGAACGTCTCGCAGTTCTTGCCCTTGTCCCAGGTGCCGCCGCGCTCGATCTGGAACTCGCGTTCCGAGACGTCGTGCGCGACCGCATACCCGGCGACGTACGACAGCGGGTCCTCGTCGTCCTCCAGGTAGCGCGCCGTACGTCCGATCACCACCGCGAGCTCGACCTCCCAGTCGGTCTTGCGGCTGCGGCGCGGTACCAGCACGGTGTCGTTCGGCCCGACCACGGTGTCGGCGGCCTTGAAGAAGACGACCGGCTCGGCCGGGGTGTCCGCGCCGGTCTCGGCCGCGTGGTCGTGGTAGTTCAGCCCGATGCACACGACCTTGCCGATACGGGCGATCGGCGCCCCGATCCGCAGGCCGTCGGCCTCGAGGACGGGCAGCTCGCCCGCGTCCGCCGCGGCCCGTATCCGGGCAAGGGCGGAGGCGTCGGCGAGCAGCTCCCCGTCGATGTCCGTGACAAGGCCGGACAGGTCCCGCAGGGTCGTACCGTCCTGGTCGAGCAGGGCCGGTCGCTCGGCGCCCGCAGTGCCGACACGCAGCAGCTTCATGGTCTGTCTCCCCTGGTCGAGTCTGAGCCCCGACGATGGGTAGCGGCCATCGGAGGATCCGGGGGTTGGCTGATCCTCCAAGACATCGGACCACTCCGCAAGACCCCGTTCACAACCTGGACCATTACGCGGCAGTAGCAAGCGCGCCGGCGACCGGCATGTCCCGGTAGAGGAACGCCCGCTCCACAGCCGTCCAGGTCGTACTGGTGACGACATAGAGCGCCGCCGCGAGCGGCACCCACGCCACGGTGAGGAGCGTGAAGAAGGAGAACAGCGGCATGACCTTCGTCATCGCCCCCATCGCACCCATGCCGGGCATCTGCTGGTCCGAAGCGAGAGGCGCGGCCGCCATCTGCCGCTTCGTACGCCGGTAGTTGTACGTGGCCACGGCGGCGACGATCGCGAAGAGCGCGACGTACACAAGACCCGCGCCGCCGAAGACCCCGCCGTGCGCGAGGGCATCGGACCAGCGCTCACCGAGGGGCGCGGCGCCGAGGGTGTGGCTGAGCAGGCCGTTCGGCTCGCCGCCGATCCGGGTGCTGGAGAACAGGTGGTACATCAGGAAGAAAGCGGGCAGCTGCAGCAGGCTCGGCAGGCAGCCGGAGAAGGGCGAGACCTTCTCCTTGGCGTGCAGCTCCATGAGCGCCTTCTGCATACGGTCCGGGTTCTTGGCGTGCTTCTTGCGCAGCTCGGCGATCTGCGGCGAGAGCCTGGCCTTGGCCCTCTGGCCGCGGGCGGCCGCCCGCGAGAGGGGATGGACGGCGAGCCGTACGAGCGCGGTGAAGAGGATGATCGCGGCGGCGGTGGCCGATGCGTGGAACAACGGCTGGAGCAGGTCGGCGAGGTTCGCGACCAGGCTGGCGAAAAGGGACATGGGTGAGCCCTCCGGGGGTCTCGTCGTGCCGGGATGAGGACATGGCGGCATGACGACCCGCGCGGGGTGTGTACGAGAGTGGGTTCCCCTACGCGGCCGTCAGGAGGGCACGGCCGGGCGCTCGGGGCCGGCTCCGGCCCTTCGCATCGGGATCGCGCTGCGGCAGGAAGGCGGTGCGCTGCTCGCGGTCGCGGATGGCGGTGCGGACCCGCGTGCGCGGCACGACGGGCGCACAGCGCGCGCTGATCACGGAGCAGACGACGAGCGCGGAACCGGCGGCAGCGGTGGCGGTCGCGGCGAGCGCGACCGCGGCGGAGAGGCTGCCGCCGTCGATGAGCAGGACTTCGACGAGGAGAAGAAGCAGGAGCGCGGCGGGGCGCAGCGACTGCAGCAGCCGACGGTTGTCCATGCCCGCCCCTCTCTCAGATCGGTCGATCGCTCCTCAAACCCTCCAGCCGTTATACACGACGGCTGCTAGCTCTGACGGGGCCGCATGGACTTCAGCTTCCCCCAGACGACGAGCCGGTATGTGGAGGTGAACTCGGGCGTGCAGGTGGTGAGGGTGAGGTAGTAGCCGGGCTCGCTGTACCCGGCGGAGGACTTCACGATGCTGCGGGGCACGCGGGCGATCACTCCCGTGTCGCGGGGCGAGGTCTGCGCCAGCGAGGCATCGATCACATAGAGGTACACCCCCTCCCGCGTCTCGACCTGGACCTCGTCACCACTACGGAGACGGTTGATGTAGCGGAAGGGCTCGCCGTGGGTGTTGCGATGCCCGGCGACGGCGAAGTTCCCGGCCTCGCCGGGCTGGGCGGTCTGCGGGTAGTGCCCGATGTAGCCCTTGTCGAGGACTCCCCGCTTAGCGATGCCCTGGGCGACGGGTGCGACAACACCGAGGCGGGGGATGCGGAGGACGGCGTAGGCCTGGTCCCAGCGGGGGGTGGTGTTGGGCCGGGTCGACGGGGCGGCGCCGGGCTTTGCGGATTCGCCGGCCGCGGCGGGCTCGGGGGGTACCTCACTCCCGCTTCCTCCCGATTCATCCCCTTCATCCGCTGGAAGTCCACCCCACTCCTGCTCCAGGGCCTGGACCTTGTGCTCGGCGCCCGCGCGGGCCTGCCGGTTGGTCCACCACAGCTGATGGACGACGAGGAGGAGCACGACGACCCCGAGGGTGACGGCGACCTCGGCGCCCGCCCACAGCCCATGGGCGAGCGTGGCCCGCCTCCGCGAGCTGCGCCCCTGCACGACGACCGCCATCCGCTCTCGCACGGCCGCACGATAGGTGCTGATCGCCGAAGTCACCAGAGCCGTACGGGGGCGCGTACGTCGAGGCTCATCAGCACTCGCGTAAGCCGTCTCATATGGGCTTCATCCCGCCGAACCTCCGTACAGCAGTACGGTGTCCACCATGCGCCCCGACACGCCTGCCGATCACATCGCCGAAGCCGAGCGCCTGCTGCGTACCGCGGCGCAGTACCCCGAGGACGACGAGCAGTTGCTCCTCCAAGCCGCGGCCCACCTTGAGCTGGCGGGCGACCGAGAAGGCGCCTCCACCCTCTACGACCGCCTCCTCGCGGCAGAGGCCGAGCACACCCTGCTGATCAAGGCCCTCCAGGCGGCGAACCTCTGGGAATACGGCCACGAGGCGGAGGCCCGCGCCCTGATCAACGGCATCCGCACGTCGGCCCCGGCGGACGCCGCACCCTGGGAGATCATCGCGGAGACGCTGGAGTCCCACGACGAGCTCGAGGCGTCCCACGACTGCTTCACCACGGCACTGGACCTGCTGCTCCCCCCGGACGACGACGAGGTCCCGTACGCCACCCAGTCCCTCCTCGCCGGCCGCCACCGCGTCCGCCGCCTCCTGGGCCTCCCCCACGACGACCGCGACGCACTGGCCGACCGGGTCCACCCGGGAGACATCTCCCTGGACGAACTCCACGACCCCAAACGCCTATGGGCACTTGGCTCGGACAACCCGGCCGAACTCCAGGCAGAAATCGCCCGCCTCCGCTCCGAGTTGGGCTCCTACCGCTCGGCCCTGTCCCGCCCGTTCCCGGTGGCGGTCCTCCACTGGCCGGAACCCGAACTGGACGAACTACTCGCGGCCTACCCCGAGTTGGAACGCGAATACCCGACCCACGAGGCCCACCTGACGGACCTCGAGGCGTCGCTGAGGGACCTGTCGTCGACGGGCACGGAAAACCTGGGCATCGTGACGGGCACGGTCCCGTCGTACGAGGCCTTCGCAGCCTCGGAACAGTCCTCCCCGTCGAACACGGACCTGCTCCCGCAGTACGCGACGACGCTGGCGGCGAGGGGGCGTGCGGTGGCGTGGCCGCCGGCTAGGGGGGCGGCTTGCTGGTGCGGGTCGGGAGTGGCGTACAGGGACTGCCACGGCACGGACGAAATCTGACGCTGCTGTCAGTGACGCCTGCTACCACTGGGAGGGTCTGAACGGGGAGGGAAACGCGATGACGGGTTCCATCGATGCCCATCAGCCGGTCGCTGGGCTGTACGAGCAGCTGATCACGCTGCGGCTTGAGAACCAGCTCAAGATTCTCAGCGCAGGTAGCGGCTGGCACGCCATCGACGACGAGGTGGGACCGGAGTCGTCGCCTCATGTCATCGCACGGCACGTCGCGGAGACCATGAAGCGCGTACTGGAGAGGCTGCCTGCGGCGGAACGTGTTCACGCGGCCAACCACATCCTGGAGTCGATGAACACCATCGAGGGCGCGCGGGAGTGGGTGGACCTGGTCGCTGATGGCCCACGTCAGCTGCTCGCTATCGCCGAGCAGCAGGCGAAGGGCGTGTACGCGATCCGACCCGCGACGCCTTTGTCCGACACCGCGCTCATCACCAACTCCCCAGAAGACCCAAGCCTCGGCTTTGAATTGCGCGCCGAGCTAGCGACCGCAGACCGTGTTGACCTGCTCTGTGCCTTCGTGAAGTGGCATGGGCTTCGCGTCCTCGAGCAGTCCCTCGAGTCGGCGCAGGCGCGAGGCGTTCCCATTCGCGTCATCACGACCACGTACATCGGCGCTACCGAGCGACGAGCGCTGGACAGGCTGGTCCAGAAGTTCAACGCCGAAGTGAAGGTCAACTACGAACTGCGGTCAACGCGCCTCCACGCCAAGGCATGGCTCTTCCGTCGCAACAGCGGCTACGACACCGCGTATGTGGGAAGCAGCAACCTGTCAAAGGCCGCACTCCTCGATGGCCTGGAGTGGAACGTCCGCCTCTCCTCCATCGCCACTCCCGACGTCCTGCGCAAGTTTGAAGCGACATTCGACTCCTACTGGAGCGAGTCCGCGTTCGAGCCGTACGACCCTGATCGAGACTCCGCCCGCCTCGATGAAGCGCTTCAGTTGGCGGGCCGTGGAACCAACAACCCCACGGGGCGCCACATCACCCTGTCTGGGCTGGAAGTTCGTCCGTACGCTCACCAGCGCGACATGCTGGAGCGGCTTGAGGTTGAACGTACGGTCCACGATCGGCACCGCAATCTGTTGGTCGCCGCAACGGGCACTGGCAAGACAGTCATGGCTGCACTCGACTACAAGCACTTGCGGCAGAAGTACGGGCGGGACCTTCGGCTCCTGTTCGTCGCCCACCGCCAGGAGATCCTCCGGCAGTCACTCCGCACGTACCAAGACGTGCTGGTCGACGCCAATTTCGGCGAGGAGTTGCACAGCAGCATCGTCCCCGAGGAGTGGACACACGTCTTCGCGAGCGTCCAGTCCCTCAATGCGCGGGCGCTAGAACGCTTCGCACCCGATCACTTTGACGTCGTCGTCATCGACGAGTTTCACCATGGTGTGTCACCCACCTATCGCAAAATCATCGACCACTTCGCTCCCCTTGAGCTGCTGGGTCTCACCGCCACGCCCGAACGCATGGACGGTCGCAATGTCCAGGACGAGTTCTTCGATGGACGCATCGCAGCGGAGTTGCGCCTGTGGGAGGCACTCGAGAACGACCTCTTGAGCCCCTTCCACTACTTCGGGGTTACCGACAACACCGATATGAGCGCCATCACCTGGAAACGGGGCTCATACGATACCTCGGCGCTCAGCAACCTCTTCACGGGGAATCAGGCTCGCGCTCGCCTGGTCGTGCAAGCGGTCATGGACAAGGTCACCGATCCCGGCGCCATGCGTGCCCTTGGGTTCTGTGTGTCTGTCCCACACGCCCACTTCATGGCCGACTTCTTCCGTCGTGCTGGCCTCAACGCCGTCGCGCTGTCTGGCGAGACACCCCGAGATGAACGCAAGGTCGCACTCGATGCCCTGACGTCGGGCGAGTTGCAAGTCATCTTCTCGGTAGACCTCTTCAACGAGGGTTTGGACATCCCGGACGTCGACACTCTGCTCCTACTCCGCCCGACATCGAGCGCCACAGTCTTCCTTCAGCAACTGGGGCGCGGGCTGCGGCGATGCGAAGGCAAGGCGGTACTCACTGTCTTGGACTTCATCGGCCAGCACCGCAAGGAGTTCCGCTTCGAGGAGCAGTTCCGAGCCCTGACCAATCTGACGCGTAACCGTCTGCTGGCCAACATCGAGCACGACTTCCCCCAGTTGCCATCCGGCTGCCAGATCGTCCTTGAGTCCAAGGCCAAGGACCTGATCATCGACAACATCCGCAACCAGATCAGCGTCAACCTCACGCAACTAGCCCGCGAGGTAGGTCAGTACGGCGAGCCGCGACTCTCGGCCTATCTCAAGGAAAGCGGACGCGAACTCAAGGAGATCTACCGCGGCAACGGCAACTCGTGGACGGGCCTGCTGCGCCGGGCCGGGCTACTGTCCATCTCAGCCCCCGAAGGTGAAGACGCCTTCCTGAAGCGCGTCGCCGCGTTCCTCCACGTCGACGATCCTCAGCGTGTGGCCGCGTACACGAAGCTCCTCGAAGACGAAGCGCCCGCGTACGAAGAGCTCGATGACCGCGAGCAGGCGTATGCGCGCATGCTCTACTTCTCGCTCTGGCCTCTCGGCGGCTTCGCCACCTACCAGGAAGCGTTGGACTCTCTCAGGCCGCAGCATGCCTTCCGCGACGAGCTCCGCCAGGTCCTGGCCCACGCCCTTGACCGCGCAGACCACGTCCCGGTCCCTCTCCTCGAAGACCTCGCCAGCCTCCCCCTCACGGTGCATGCTTCGTACAGCCGCGAGGAGATCCTTCCCGCTCTGGGCCAGTCCTTCATCGGGGGCTTCATGCCAGGCCACTTCCGCGAAGGCGTGAAGTGGTGCGAGAACATCCGAACCGACGCCCTGCTGATCACCCTTGAGAAGGACGAGAAGGACTTCTCCCCGCAGACTCGGTACAAGGACTTCGCCATGAATGAGGTCCTGTTCCACTGGGAGTCCCAGAACCAGACCTCCGAGACCTCCCCTACCGGCATCCGCTATCAGAGCCATGAGGAGATGGGCTCCCATGTCCTCCTCTTCGTCCGCCGCTACAGGAAGACGGACATCGGTGGCCCCCAGCCTTGGATGCTGCTGGGCCCTGCCGAGTACGTCGAACACAAGGGCAGTAAGCCCATGGGTATCACCTGGAAGCTGCGTCATACGCTTCCGGCCGACGTCTGGACCTACTCAGCGATTGCCGCAGGCTAGGAGCTCCCACCTTCGATCCCCCAGAAGCGTCGATGCGCCCTGATGAACCTCTGCTGTATGCGGTGCTCGTCCACGGTCAGCAGCCTCACTCGAGGGGATGCTGCGCCGTCGGCAAACCGTTCCACAACCTCCAACTCGTCAGTCAGGTAGATCGCACCGCGATCCAGCCTGACGTGGCAGTTAGAGCAGAGGCAGAGAACGGCCCGCTCTCCGTCACCATCACGTCCCCACGAGATCCCGGCTCGCTGCTCCTTGTGGAGCTTCGCATCCTTGACGTCCTGCCGGGATTCGAAGCGCGTACCGGGAAGGATGTCGCCGACGTGACCGAAGACAGCTCTATATACAGCCACGCGAACATGTTGCCGATTCGGCAATCATGTTCGATCAGATCTGCCAGATCGCGACCGTGGCGGCCGGAATTGATCGAGATATGACCTGATCCGGGCCATCAACACCAGGAGAGACCGAGGTGCACGAAAACTCGCGAGCCGCCGTGCGGCACGAGTTGCGTGCCCTAAGCCAGTTGGCCAGCCTCGGACTCGAAGCGGATCTGAGCACGATCCATGGCCTCGTCCGGGTCGCGGCCATGCGCGCAGAGCCAGTGAAGAAGGTCGGCGATCAGATGCACCGAGACCTCTTCGGCGGCGGCGAGGCTGAGCAGTGAGGTGCCCTGCCTAGGCGCCGCCTCACTGTATCCGTAGAGGGCTAACACGGCTTCAGCCTTCGAGACCCGCGGATCACTCACGTGCCCATTAGCGGCAGACAGCTCTGTGGCGAGCTCGACCCAGGTCGTCTTGCCCGAGGCAGTGAGCATGACGCCCCAGCGGTCGGCCACCGAGTCCACGAGCGACAGCCCTCTGCCAGCTTCCTCTTCTGAGTGCGCAGAGAGCAAAGTTGGAAGCGACCTAGAGTCGGGGTCTTGGACTTCCAGACGGAGATGTGTGCCCTTCATCGAGACAGTGAGCGTCGTGGGCGTTCCGGCCCCAACGTGCGTGATGACGTTGGCGACGAGCTCGCTGACGCAGAGCTGAGCAGCCTCGACCGCGCCCGGGAGCCCCCAATGGTTCAAGTGCAGGCGCATGATTCTGCGCAGTCCCGCAACCTCCTCGGGCTCCGCCAGGAAAGGCAACTCCCAGCTCTTCCTTTTGACTTCGTAGCGGCATGCACTCATGGGAATCAGCCCCTCCGGCAGTGTCGCGGCGATCGCGCTGTGTAGTGGTTCATTCTCCAGAGTGGCAGTGGAACTCTCAATATGGAACTCTCACTGACAAGTTGGAGGAGCACTCACTCTCTCTACGCGCCCCCGGCGTGCGCTGTCTTGTCTGTTGCTCACCACACCGTGCACGCTCAGGCTGATCGATACGAAGGGTCTCGACCATGGCAGTTGGACCAACCACCCGCAGGCGCCAACTTGGGGCCGATCTACGCCGCCTGCGCGAGCGCAAGGGCCTCACGCTGGAGGAGGCCGGGGCGTTGGTTGGCGTCTCCAAGGCCACCTTGAGTCGCTACGAGAAGAAGGAAGGCGCGGTCAAGTGGCCTGCGGTCGACGCGCTGTGCCGCGAGTACGGGGCGTCAGACCAAGAACGCGAGACGCTGGTCGAACTGGCCAAGGGCGCGAAGATTCAAGGCTGGTGGCGATCGCTCGCTGACCCGATCCCTGAGTCGATGAACCTCATGCTGACTCTCGAGGATGAGGTTGTACGCGAGGACCACTACGCCTGCATGTATGTACCCGGCCTACTCCAGACCCGCGCTTATGCAGAGGCAGTGCACCGCGCCTCCGAGATGCGATGCACGGATCAAGAGATCGCGCACATGGTCGACATCCGCATGAAACGGCAGGAGCTCCTAGATCGAGAGGAGCCCCCGCACATCTGGGCCGTGATCGACGAAGCGGTCATCCGGCGCATGGTCGGCGGCCGCGAGGTGATGCGAGAACAGCTACGCCACCTACTCACACGGGCGGAAGAGCCCCAAGTCACCGTACAGATACTGCCGTTCACCGCCGGGGCACATGCTGCCGCAGTCGGCAGCTTCGTCATCCTGGGCGGATCGACCGCAGAACTCGATGTCGTTTACGTGGACATCATCGGCGGCGGCCTGTTCATGGAGAAGCCGCAGGAACTGGAGCGCTATAAGTTGGCGTTCGAGTACCTGCGCGCGCAGGCGCTGGACATTGGCGCGTCAGCCGCGCTCCTGGATCGGGTCTGCAGGGAGCTGTGATGGATCAGGAAGACGTCCGCTGGACCAAGTCTTCGTACAGCGGAGGCAGCGGCACCGAATGCGTCGAGGTCTCGGCGTCTGCCGTGGACATCGCCGTGCGGGACTCCAAGCTTCCACAGGGTTCGCATCTCGCCCTCCGACCCGCCGTCTGGGCGGAATTCGTGGACGCTCTGCGCGACGGACACCTGAGCCAAGGGCACTGAACGCCCCTCCTGCCTTCGGGTGGGCGCTAGAGCAGTTCGCTGGCCGCGACGGGGGCGGCCGTGTGGTCGGGCGGTTCGTCTGTCGCGCATCGGCGGAGTTCTTTGCTGCTGTGAGCGTTGGCGGCTCAGCCGAGGTAAGGGTAGGTGCCAGCGAGGAAGTCGCCGATCTGCTGGCGCATGCTGGGGTGGATGTCGTACTGGTCCAGGTCCGCCGACTGGACGAAGCGATCCCCGTCGGCTTCATCGTTGATGGTGGACTCGCCGCCGATGGGGCGGCCGATGTACGTGTTCTCGTACTGCTGGGGATCTCGCCGTCGGTGTAGGCGACGATGTGCTGGGGGTTGATGTAGACCCCTAGGAAGCCGGTGATCTCGGCGACGATGCCGGTCTCCTCCAAACACTCGCGGACCGCGCTGCATGTCAGTGAGTTTCGGCCCTACTTGGCGATCGTTCGGGCATGATCTCTCAGAGCGATTTTGGCCCCGCGTGGGTGTCACTGGTGCTGTTTGGACACGGCCGCGCCCAGGACGCGGGTACTGACGATGAAGTGGGAGAAGCGTGTGATCGTCTGGGTGAACGGTGCGTTCGGCAGCGGGAAGAGCACGCTGGTGGATGAACTGCGCACGCGCTGGCCCGAGGCGCTGGTCTATGACCCTGAGATGGTCGGGTATGTGCTGCGAGAGATCGTCGAGGTGCCGACCGGCGATTTCCAGGATCTGCGACTTTGGCGGCGGCAGGTCGCGGACCTGGCTGTGGGCCTCGTCGAGGAGTATCAACGCCCCGTGCTGGTCCCCATGACGTTGGTCAACCCCGGCTATGTCGGCGAGATCTTCGGTGCGCTGAAGGACGCGGGCATCGCCGTCCACCACTTCTTCCTCAAAGTCCCTGCGGAGGTCTTGGTGAAGCGGATCGACGGACGGAGCTTCACGCCCGATGATCCCGAGAAGGATGAGCAGGTCCGGCGGTGGTGCAAGGCCAAGATCGAGCCGTGCATGGCCGCGGCCGACGCCTTGCCCACTGACACCGTATTCCTGGACGGTGAGTTGGCTCCGCAGGAGCTGGCCGACGACGTGCTTGCCAGCGTCGGTGCGAGTCCGAAGGGTTAATCCGCCTTCGCTCACCCGCCTTGCCCAGGCAAGCCACAGCAGCTGATCATTCGAGGATGAGACCTGAAGTCCAAGCCTTCGTCGAGGACGGCCCGCTCCCTGACTGGGACGCGAGCGAAGAGGAGATCGACAGGCGCGTCGCGCAGCTCGACGCGATCTCCAAGCCGGTGACGGCGGAGGAGGCGAAGTCGCTGGTCGACTGCTTCGGTCCCGACGACTGCTACGGCGTCGCCTGGACGCTGATGCACCTCATCGAGACTGGCCCGAACCCGGTCCTGACGATGCAGCCCGCTCCGGACGCCAACGAGTGGCACCACCGGCTGTATGACCGAGCTGTGTTCGGGGGGCTCATCCCGGCACCTTGACGGGTTAGCCAGCGTCTGGCGCGCGGGCATCCCACGTCGCTTTGGCGGCCCAATGTGTCGCCCTCCGCGTCTGCGGAAATCGGGAGGCCGTGAGGGTGAGGCATGCGGCAGACTCCCCGGAGTGATTGTTGTGCAGCCTGTCCTTGAGATCTACGCCTCCGACGGCTTCGCCCTTTGGCCGGTCGCCGAGTTCGAGACGTATGGCTTCCTGCCGCTCAGCGGCGTGCTCAGTCCTGCCGAGGTCGGCACGGCGGTGATGCGCATCGCCGACTACAACGACATCGATCCCGAGGACGACAGCCCGCCGCGGCCCACCGATCCGCTCGGGGCCTTCCTGCACGGACTGCTCACCATGGACGACCTCCTCTCACCCGGCGGTCTGCGGGTCACCGACACCGCCACCGGCATCACCTTTCTGCCCGGCTGTTGCAACGGGCTCGAGGAGTGGCGCGACTGGCTTGAGGTCGTCGACGGTGACGGCCGAGCCTCGTTCGGCCATGACCCCTCCCCGCTCGCCGAACGCCTGGGCAGCACGGTCCAATTGACCGTCGACGCCGAGCAGGACGACAGCCCGGTGATCGAGCTACCCGTAGCCGAACTGCGCCCCCTGCTTGCCGGAGCGGAGCGCGACCTGGCCGACTTCCTCAAGCTGGCTGCCGACTGGGCCGCACAGCACCTGCCCAACCACGTCACGCCGGTCACCACCGCCCTCGCCCAGGCCTTGGACCTGCCAGCGCCGGTCGTACCGTCGAAGCCGTAGGCCGACGGTACGACCGGCGCATCGGCCGGGTCGTTTATGACGGCTGCGGGAGTGTCGCGGGGCCGCGTTGCTGACTGACTCTGCCCTCGGCTGGGTTGGTTGCTGTGACAATCAGGCGTTTGGTGGTGCAAACAGTGCCTGGACGGTTTCGGTGGCCAGGTCGCGCAGCCAGATGTGGGCGCGGTCGTCGTCGTAGCGCTGGTGCCACAGCAGGTACAGCGGGACATCGGGCAACGGCAGTGGCGGCGCCAGTGTGGTCAGGCCGAGTTGGTCCCGGGCGGCGCGGGTGACCGCGTCGGGAAGGGTCACCACCAGGTCGCTGCCGAGGGCGAGTTGCAGCGCGAAGGCGGCCGTGGGCCCGGCGGCGACGACGCGCCGATCGAGGCCGCGCTTGGTCAGGGCTTCGTCGATCGGGTCGCGCAGGCTTCCGCGCCGCGAAACGGTGAGGTGTTCGGCAGCCGCGTAGCTCTTGAGGCTCATCGGGATTTCGGTGAGCGGGTGGCCTGGGCGGACGGCGACGACCAGCCGGTCCCTACCGACGAGGCGGTGGCGGATGTCGGGGAGTGTCGGCTGGCTGGAGCTGGATTCGAGGTCGATCTCACCCCGGCGCAGTTCGGGGCCGTCCGTGCCGGGTTCGGCGGACAGGCGCAGCCGGACACCGGGGGCCTGGTGGTGGACGGCCGTAGTCAGGGCGGTGCCGCAGGCGGCGGTCAGGGCGTCATGCCAGCGCACGGTGAACACCCGGTCCAGAGCTGCCAGGTCGAGTTCTTGCTCCGCGGACAGAAGGTGGTGTGCCTGCTGCACGAGGGCGTGGACCTCGGCGCGCATGGCCAGCGCGCGGGTGGTGGGGAGCATGCTGCGGCCGGTGCGGACCAGGATCTGGTCACCGGTGGCCTTGCGGATGCGGCCCAGGGAGCGGCTCATCGCCGGTGAGGTGACGTGGAGGCGGGCTGCGGCGCCGGCGACACTGCCCTCTTCCAGCAGTGCGTCCAGGGCAGTGAGCAGATTCAAATCCAGTTGCATGACAGTAACTCTACAAGTGAAAAGCATGCACTTGTTGTTAATCGACGGGAGGCCTACCTTCGAAGTGCGGGGGCGAGACAGACCGCCCGCATCGACAGAACTCAGGGAGCCCACCATGACTACACCCATGCCTTTCGACGCCGACACGACGCTCATGTCCGAGGTGACCGCCGCGGTGAAGGCCGCCGGCGTCACGCTGCGCGACCGCTACACCCCGCAAGCCCGAGGCGTGAGTCTTGACGAGGTCGTCGATGAGATCCACGCCAACGACGACGCGGTGCTGGACGTGCTGCGCGAACCGCTGCTGCGGGCCCGGCAGGGGTCGCAGTGGGCCGAGGACGAGCTGGCCGGCGGCGCGCTCCCGCCCGGGGAGTGGTGGGTCGTCGACCCCGCCGAGGGCAACATCAACCACGTCCACGGCATGGATGACTGGGCCGTCACCGCCACCCTGGTCCGCGACAACCGGCCGGTGCTCACCGTTGTCCACCTGCCCCTGACCGGCGACACCTACACCGCCGTCGCCGGCGGCGGTGCCCGCCTCAACGGCCAGCCCCTGAAGGTGTCCGCCAAGACCGATCTGGGCGCCGCGCTCATCGGCACCGGTCAGGCCAAGCCCGGCGAGGACGAGCGAACCTTCCGGCGGATCGGTGACTCCGTCACCGCCATGCTCATCAACGGCCTGGTCGTGCGCGTGTCCGTTCCCGCCACCATGCAGCTCATCCACGTCGCCGCCGGACGCATGGACGCGTTCTGGCAGTTCTCCGACGTCCGCTCCGGCCTGGTCGCCGGCGCCCTGCTGGTCTCCGAAGCCGGAGGAACCGTCACCGACCTGGCGGGCGAAGCCTGGAACACGGGCAGCCGCGACTTCCTGGCCGCCGCCCCCGGCCTCCACGCCGCCGCCCTCAAGGTCCTGTCGCCGACCGCCTGACCGGACACCCCGCACTTCCCACCTGATACCGCAAGGAGCTTCATCTCATGACCAACATCGGCATCCTGGGCGCCGGCCGCGTCGGGGCCAACCTCGCCAACAAGCTCTTCGCCGCGGGACACCACGTCACCCTCGGCAGCCGGGGCCCGGAAGACACCGCCGCCCGCGCCGCCGGGGTCGCCCCGCAGATCGCCTTCGCCGACCAGCGCAACACCGCCCGCACCGCGGACATCGTGATCAACGCGACACCCGGCGACAGCTCCCTGGACCGCCTCACCGGCCTGCGCACCGAGCTCTCCGGAAAAATCCTCATCGATGTCTCCAACGCCACCCGCGACGCCGACGACGGCCTGCCCGGCGACCTGTGCTATCCCGGCAGCAGCCTCGCCGAGAAACTTCAGCGCGCACTCCCCGACACCCATGTGGTCAAGACCCTCAACACGATGCTGTTCATGGTCATGACCGCTCCCGAAACTCTGGCCACCCCGCCGACCGTTTATGTCTCAGGCGACGACGAGAACGCGAAGAAGACCGTCAGCGGCCTGCTCGCCGACCTGGGCTGGCAGCCCGCATGGATCGAAGACCTTGGAGGCATCAGCACAGCCCGAGCCACCGAGGCCATGATCCTGGTCGTGCCCCACATCCTGCGCCGACACGGCTTCAAGCCCTTCGCCGTGTCCCTCTCCCGCTGAACCCGCCTCCCGGACCGAAAGAACTGCGCGCCGCGCCATGGCCGCAGCCAGGTCCCGGAGCCCGGGTGTCACGCCGGGGCTGCCGCCGTCTCGTCCTGCGGGGTGCGCGGGCCGGGCACCGTTGCCCGAATGGACAGGTCCAGATCGAGGCGGCTGTTCATGTCCAGTTCGAACCTGCCGTACGGATTCACATGGGTCCAGAACAGCGGCGACAGGGCCCGACGGTCCGCGTCGGCGAGCTTGTCCGCCCACTTCGGATCGGCCAGGACTTCCTGCATCAGTAGCGTGTTGACGTGCACCAGCGCGGACTGGAGCAGGTGCAGCGCGAGCATGCTGACCTCCTGGGACTCCTTGTCCGAACCGGCAAGGTCGCCGTCCTTACCGTAGAAGAGGTCCTTGTTCGCGGAGTTCCAGTTCTCCACGACCTGCAACCCCTCGTGGATCTCGCGCCGCATCTCGACATCCGCGAGGTAGTCGCAGACGAACGAGGTCCGCACCGCCCGGCCCAGCTCCTCGATCGCCCGGTACGTCGGGTGCTTCGGTCCGCCGCGGGTGAACCGGCGCAGGACCTGCTCGGCCTCGGCGGTGCCCAAGCGCAGGGCGGTGGTGTACTTCACGATCTGGTCGTACTGCTGGGCGATCAGGTCCCAGTCGATCGTCTTGGTGGAGAGCACGGGGCCCAGGTTCGGCCAGTTGTCGTCCTCCCCGGCCGCCGGCCGGTACAGCTTCGCGGAGCCGATGTTCTTCAGCCGGGGCATCAGCTTGAAGTCGAGCATGTGCGCGAAGGCGAACCCGACGGTGGAGAGAGGTTGTCTCACGTGGTGAGTTTCGCGAGTTTCTTGTAGCAGGTGGGGCCGCGGCCAGGCCGAGGAAGGCGAGGAAGTGACTGCCCTTTCGCTCGTACCGGACGGTGAGGCGGCGGTAGCCGAATAACCAGGCGATCGACCGCTCGATCTTCCAGCGGTGCCGACCGAGCCGCTCGCCGGACTCGATACCCGGACGCGCGATGCGCGGGACCAGGCCGCGGCCACGCAGCCGGGCAAGGTGATCAGCGGAGAAGTCGATCTTCCCGACGCCAAGTGGACCGGACACCTGACCCGCGAGTTACACCTCGACGACCTCTTCGCCAACCACACCACCCTGCGCACTGGCCGTCTCACCATCGAGCGACGCCTGAAGTGACACGCCTCATCAACACTTCGGCCCCTGCGTCCGCTGCGATGAGCGGACACAGGGGCCGAAGCGTCTGTGCCGGGTGACTGCGTCAGGTCAGTGCTGTGCGGTCTCCCTGCGGCGCTTCCACCACACCAGACCGCCACCCGCCGCGAGGAGGGCTGCGGCGATGCCGGCGATCAGGCCGACCTGGGCGCCGGTGTGGGCGAGGCCGCCCCCATCGTCGTCCTTGGGCGGGGTGGTGTGGCTGCCGTCGGTCGGTGCCGGGGTGGACGGGGCCGGGCTGGACGGGTCCGTCGGCGTGGACGACGGGTCCGGCTTGCCGGTTCCCGTCGGCGTCGGCGTCGGGTCCGGCTTGGGGTCGCCGGAGGGCTTGACGTCGGTGTTGCCGCCCAGGAACTGCGTCCCGGTGTCGCGGTAGTCACGCGGGGCGATCTTCGAGCGGTCGGTGATCTGCGGCAGGCGCGGGTTCTCGACGTCGAAGCGGACCTTGGTGATGTTCTTCTTGGGGGCCTTGGAGAAGTCCACACCACCGACGGTGTAGACGTAGACGTCGCCGCCGTACTCCAGGTGGTACTTGAACTCGCCCTCCTTGAAGATCTTCACGTACTTCTGGAAGACGTCGTTCCTGTCCCAGTTCTTGTTCTCGCCACGCAGGGGCCAGCGGGAGACGTCGTTGCTGTTGATGATCTTGTGGAAGTCGGTCGGCTTCTTCGCGTCCTGCTGCCGGATCCACTCTGCCGCCACCCGGGAGGTGTAGACGCGGCGCAGGTCGGCGTACTGGGGTGCGCCGTTGATCTGCTTCTTGACCTCGGGGACGATCATGGTCTCGACCATGCGCTGGTTGTGGTCGATCTCCGCCTTGGTCAGGTCACAGCCCTTGCCGCCGGGGCCGGGGGTGTTGGTCTCCTGCGGAACGGAGTTGAGCTTCATCGGCGCGTCGAGGATGTAGAGGCCGCCGTCCTGCTCACGCACCTGGGCGGGCTCGGGCTCGATCCAGTTGCGCATCCCGTGCAGACACGGGGCTCCGTTCCGGCGGGCCAGACTGTCCCAGAACCGCTTGCCGAGGTCGGTCTTGGGGTCCATCGCACCGTAGAAGTCGTGCTTCATCCGAAGGTCGGCTTCCAGCAGGATCCGGCCGGCGTCGGTCTTGCCGAACTTGGCGTCCATGATCTTGTCCGGCTGGTCCGGGTTGAGGTTCACCCAGAACTTCTCCGGGGTGAGCGCCATCCACGTGAAGAACGAGTCCGAGACGAGCTGGGCCTTCTCCTTGCCGCCGAAGGAAGGGTTTTCGTCCGGGTCGGGGTTGATCCCGGCCTTGTACGAGTAGTCCAGGCCCTTGCCCTTGACCGGAGTGCCGACGTAGCGCAGCTCCAGGGTGGAGAAGTCGACGCCGCCCGGGCCGCGCATGCGCTGGGAGCCGTTCGCGCCGCCGCGCTCGGCCTGGGCGATGCGCCGGGCCTGGTCCTGGTTCTTGGGGGAGCCGTTGACCATGCGGTCCGCGGCGCCGTTGCTGGAGCAGAGGCTGCCCGCGCGGGCCGCGAGAGCGACCGTGCCGGTGGTCTGGCAGCCGGGGTTCATCTGGCCGGCGGGCTTGTTGTAGCCGGTGTTGTTGTTGTACTTCGGGTTGGGCGTCGCGGTGTGCTTGTAGCGGCTGATCTTGCCCTTGCCGTCGGCGTCGACCTCAGCGAGCTTCCGCTTGGTGTTGTCGTCGGGCTCCTCGCCGAAGATGTAGACGACCTTCCAGCCCCGGCGGGCGAGGGCCTTGTCCACGTGTATCTCCTTGTAGTCGAACCTCCCTCCCGCCTTGAACTCGTAGATCGTCTTGGTCTGCCGGTTGATCGCGTCGAACCGGCGGTCCTTGTTCGGGAACTTGTCCCCGAGTTCCGTCTTCAGCTCGTTGTACAGCTTCTTGTCGAGCGCCTTCAGCGAGCCCTGGCACAGCCAGTCCGGTCCACCGAGCTTGTAGTGCGTGGTGACCTGGCGCTCGAAGCCGGCGCCACGCTTGCCGTTGCCTTCGAGGCGGATGACCGACCCCAGCCATCCGCTGTAGTCGGCTTTGGGCCACCGCTTGGACGCATCAGGGTTGGCCTGGTTGCGGTTCCAGCGCGCGTAGATCTGCTTGTGCCGGTCGTTGGGCCACTTCTTGGGGTCCGTGCCGTAGGCAGCAAGCTCCCGCTGGCTGGCAGGGAGCTGGAGCCCGTCGTAGCCGAGGGAGGGGTTGTCGTAGTCGTAGACGTACTGCTCGGCGTTCGGAGTGGTGTCCCGGCTGTTGTAGCCGGGCAGGCTGGCTTCCCGTGGCGCGGTGTTCGGGGTGCCGTACTTCTGGTCGCAGCGGTTCCGGGGCGCGGCGGCGGCCTCATGGGCGTCCAGGAGAGGCAGTCCGCCGACGAGGAGTCCGGCGCTGACGGCGATGATCGCCGCGCGCACGCCGAGGCGTGTTCGGATACGCGTGAGATAACTCAAGTGGGTTCCCTGGGGGGCAGGGACGAGTACGGGCAGCGCTCATAGCCCCCGTCATGACGCCGCCATGACACACCCTAGGCGGGACGCAGGAGGTTGAACAAAACGTTAGATGCTCAACTGGCGTGTCTCGCTGGCCCGTTCACCGTTGGATCCGGGGCCCTAGAGTCGTAGGCATGACCCGAGGAGAGACTGTGCGTACCGGCGGAGTGCCGGACCTCATCGTGTGGATCGACCATGTCCCGGACGCGATCGACCGGCTGCGGGAAGAGCATCTTCCCGATGATGTGCGGCTGGATTTCGGCGTGGAGTCCCTGGCGCACGTGGAGGCGGCCCTGCTGGGCCACTACACCGCAGAGGGGTCGGAGGAGCTGGGCAGCGGGTTCGTGAACGATGCCATGGCGTATCTCGGTGAGGTGCTGCTGACGGTGGCGGGCGGCGGCTGGGGCTGGGACACGGCGCCCGTTGGTGAGGTGGAAGGGCATCCGGTGGTCGTGCCGGATGCGGCGCTCGGGCTCGCGCCGGTGGCGCCGATGCTGCTGATCGGTCAGGCGCTGAGCAGCCGGACCGGCGACGAGTTCACGGCCGCCGCCGGGCGGCTGGGTGAAGCCGTGGACGGGCTCCGCAAGGAGCGGCCGGACTGGGAGCCCGTGAAGGAGCACACGCCGGGGGTGGACCCGGAGCCGGAGGCGCCGGAGCACCCGTGGCTGGCCGGCTGGCTCGCCGAACGGGAACGGGCGTTTTCCGCATGGGTTCAGGAGACCGGGCAGCCGGAAGGGACATGGGACTTCTCCGCCTCCTCGCTCGATGTGCTGGAGCGCCTGGCCAAGGAGCGGGTCTCTTCCACGGAGCGGTTCGAAGCGGCTGAGCCGGGGCTGTTCCTTCAGGGCGCTGCCTGGTACGTGGGCGAGGTGGCGCGGCGGGTGCGGGAGGCGGCGTGGGCCTATATGGACCCGGAGGAGCACGACAGCACGTGGGCGGGCCAGCCTTACATGACGCAGCCCGGGGTGCGCGACGGCAACATCGCCGCTCCCATGGCGGAGTTGTATGCGGCTGCGGTGATGGCCGAGGAGGGCGAGAGCGGGGTGCTGCGGGAGCGGCTGAGCTGGTACAAGGAGAGCTGAAGAGCCAGACCCGTTGCTGACATGGCGAAGGAGGAGGGGCACCCCTGACCCGGGGTGTCCCTCTTCATGCTTGTCGTTACTCGACCCGAGTTGATCGGTTACGTGCATCAACGGTCAGGTCCGACCGTCGTGCGCACACTTTCATCACAACTGGGATACGAGATTCCGCAATTACCTCGGCCGACCAACCGGAATGTCATGCTCAGCACCCTCGGTTCGGATCCGTCTGCCTTGGGGGGCACATGTCAGGGATACGTAGTAGAGGCGCGGACAGGCGCTTGGCGTTAATCGCGGGGGCTGTGGTCATGGCGCTGGGGGTCGTCGGGTGCGGGAGTGACGGTGGGGATGCAAAGCCCCTCGCGGCCACCTCCAGCCCCGCCGCGGTCACGCCGTCCGTCCAGGCAGCTCTCGATCTCGTCGACGATGAGGAGAGCGCCGACGCAGGGAAGGCGATCGAGGTGAAGGTGCTGGGCAACGACAGCGTCACGCTCAAGGACGGCACGAAGGGGAACGTCGAAGTGGCCCTGACCGCAGGGCAGTTCACTGTCGCCGTGGACGCCGCGCCCGCGCACGGAAGCGCCACGGTCGACGGTTCCGTCATCACGTACACCGCCAGTCCGGGGTACGGAGGCGACGACGAGTTCACCTACCGCGTCGACGTGGCCGGGCAGAGCCTGGCCGGCACCGCCGTCGTGCGGATCACCGTCGCCAAGCCGACGCCCACACCCAAGCCCACGCCGAAGCCGCCGAAGCCGCCGAAGCCCCCGGTCTCGTACGCCAATTGCGATGCCGTACGGGCCGCCGGCGCCGATCCCATTCTCGAAGGGGAACCCGGGTACGGGCCGCACCTCGACCGGGACGGCGACGGGGTCGGCTGTGAGTCCTGGAGTGGGGGCAGCGGCGGTTCCACCGGAGGAAGCACCGGGGGCAGCACCGGCGGTGGGGGCGGTAGTACGTACTACGCCAACTGCACCGCCGTACGCGCCGCGGGTGCCGCGCCCATCCATGCCGGGGATCCCGGGTATGGGCGGCACCTCGACCGCGACGGGGACGGCGTCGGCTGCGAGTGAGCGACTGACATTCCAGCAGAGCAACACGACTGCGGCGGCCGGGGAGTGGTCACGGCCGCCGCAGGTTTATGGGTGGGGCAAAGTGAGCTGAGGCACAGAAACTGAGAAGCGGAAATCGATAAGGGAGAGAGACCCTTTTATGAAGGACGCATGAATTCCGGAATCCGTACGAGCATCACGCCGTCTTCTTGATGAGCTTGCCGTCCGCCGCGATCACGAACCACTCGCCGTCCAGGCCCTGCCCGTTCACGTCACCGGGCGTCGCGTCGCCCACGTAGTAGTACAGCGGCCAGTCCCCGTAGGTCGCCTGTTCCGCGCCCTCGCCGAGCTTCGTCTCCTTCAGCAGGGCGGCTTCCGTGCCCGACCCGGCCTTCACGTCCTTCGCGGAAGTGAGCGCGGGCCAGACCGCGATGCAGTCGGCGTCGCACTTGCTGGTGCCGGGCTTGTCCTTGGTGAATCCGTACAGCGTACGGCCCGAATCGTCGACCAGGATCTTGCCGAGTTCCGAGTCCGCCGTCTTGACCGAGACGGTCTTCGCGGGCTTGGCCGCGGGCTTCGCACCGCCCTCGTCGGACGTGTCGGTGGAGCCGCCGCAGGCCGCCAGGGTCAGCAGCGCCGCCGAGACCAGCGGTGCCGCGAGCAGAGCTTTGGAACGGGTGCCGCGCATGGTTGTCCCCCGGTTGGTGTGTGGGTGTCAGTGGATGGTGCGTACGCCGGGTTGTACGGCAGCAACTGACCGACGGTTCAAACGAATTAAAATAAACTTCCCTTTGAACGAGCCGAGTGGGCGACGCGTACTTCATCCCGACCGGCCCAAGAGGTGCCGGGTCCAACGGGAGGATGAAAACAATGCAGAAGCGTTATCTCGCTGTTACCGCAACCGCAATTGTGCTTGGTGTTGCGGGTGTTACTCCTGCTGTCGCGCACGGCGGACATGGCGGACACAGCGGCAGCTCCGGCTCCGGCTCCGACGCCACTACCTTCACCAAGCCCTCCAGCGGGCGCGCCCTCACCTTCGCCGCCCAGCTCTCCGGCGCCAACGAGGTGCCCGTCCAGGGCGGCCCCGCCGTGAACGACCCCGACGGCAAGGCCGTCGCCCTCGTCAAGGTGAAGGGCGACCGCGTCACGTTCGCCCTCCAGTGGAAGGGGTTCACGCCGAGCCTCGGGCACATCCACGAGGGCGCCGCCGGGAAGAACGGCGCCGTGAAGGTCCCGCTCTTCGGTACCGCGATGCCCGACTCCGTGAACTCGGCGGCCGGGCAGGTCGCCCTCACCGATGCCAAGCTCGCCGACAGCATCCGCAAGAACCCCGCCGGCTTCTACGTCAATCTGCACAGCGCGGAGTTCCCGGGCGGAGCCGTACGAGGGCAGCTGAAGCCGCTGCACAAGAACATCAACCCGCTCGACATCATCAAGGGCGGCAAACTGCGGGCGCTTTCCAACGGCGACCAGGAAGTCCCGAAGAACGACGCGTCCAAGGTCGGCGACCCGGACGGGCACGCCATCACCTTCCTCCAGCCCAAGGGCACGTCCGTCGGCTACTCGCTCGCCTGGATCAACATCAAGGCCCCCGCCAAGGGCCACATCCACAAGGGTGCGTTCGGCAAGAACGGTGACGTCGTCTTCGACTTCTTCAACCGCCCGGTGCCGGACGGGATCTTCGCCGTCTCGGGGAAGATCGAGGGCCAGAACCCCGACGTCGTGAAGCGCGTGCGCGCCAACCCGAGCAACTACTACGCCAACATCCACACCTCGGAGTTCCCCGACGGTGCGGTGCGCGGGCAGCTCTTCCACTGACACGGCCGAACTCGGCTGCACCCCGCTGAACACATCCGGCCCGCCGTACGTACTTACCGACACCTCCCCAAGGTTGCTGGGCGCGTGGCCGTACGGCAGGGACCGGTCACGCGCCCAGCGCGTGTGCCACGGTGTAGATCAGCAGGCCGGCCAGCGCGCCGACCACCGTGCCGTTGATCCGGATGAACTGCAGGTCACGGCCGATGTGCGCCTCGATCTTGCGCGAGGTGTGCTCCGCGTCCCAGCTCGCGACCGTCTCCGAGATCAGGGAGGTGATCTCGGCGCGGTACGTGGTGACCACGTACACCGCTGCGTCCTCCAGCCAGCCCTCCACCTTCGCCTGCAGGCGGCCGTCCGTCGCAAGCCGCGCGCCCAGTGACAGCAGCGAGGCGCGGGCGCGCAGCCGCAGCTCGCTGCGGTCGTCCTCGGCCGCCGAGATGATCATGGTGCGTACGGAGGACCAGGCGGACGCGATCACGTCCTGCACCTCCGTACGCGCCAGCAGATCCGACTTCATCCGCTCCACCCGGCCGCGGGTGTCCGTGTCCGACTGGAGGTCCGACGCGAAGTCGGACAGGAAGCGGTCGATCGCACCCCGCGCGGGGTGGGCGGGCATGTCCCGCATCTCCGTGACGAAGCGCAGCAGCTCCTTGTAGACGCGCTCGCCGACCCTCCGGTCCACGAAGCGCGGCGTCCAGCCGGGTGCGCCGCCCTCGACGGCGTCCATCACCGAGTCCGAGTGGATGACCAGCCAGTCCTGGGCGCGGGCGCAGATCAGGTCGACGGCGCGGTGATGGGCGCCGTCGGCAACGACCTTCTCCAAGGTCTTGCCGATGCCGGGGGCGATCTCCGCGCTGTCGGCGCGGCGGGTGATCGCCTCGCCGACGACGGCCTGGACGTCGGAGTCGCGCAGCACGGTGAGCGCGCCGCGCAGTGCGGTGGACAGCTCGGCGGTGACGCGGTCGGCATGGGCGGGCTCGGCGAGCCAGGCGCCGAGGCGGCCGCCGATACCGAGGGCGTGCAGCCGGGTCCGTACGACATCGCCGGAGAGGAAGTTCTCGCCGACGAAGGAGCCGAGCGTGGTACCGAGCTGGTCCTTCTTGTTCGGGATGATCGCGGTGTGCGGGATGGGCAGGCCGAGCGGGTAACGGAAGAGCGCCGTGACCGCGAACCAGTCGGCCAGAGCACCGACCATGCCCGCCTCGGACGCGGCCGCGACATAGCCGGCCCAGGGGCCCGCGCCGGAGTTCTTCGCCCAGGTGGCGAGGGCGAAGATCAGCGCGACGAGCAGCAGCGCGCCGGTCGCCGTGGTCTTCATCCGGCGCACGCCACGCATCTTCTCCGCGTCCGCCTCGGTGTACGCGAAGGAGGGGAGGGGCGTGCGGGGGCGGGGCCGGTCCGCGCCCGGTCGGTCCTGGCCGGGGCCGCCGGTGCGGCCACCGCCTTCGATCTCTCGCCGTTCTCCACGTTCCGGCTCTGTACGTTCCGGCTCTGTGCGTTCCATACGCTCCACCCGTCCGCGCGCGCCCCGTACGCAATGTCCCTACCTCAGGTACTCCTGGGACGCACGTCGAGTTCCCGCGACATGTCCCATGATGTGCTCATGAGCATGCGCGGACGGTGACGTTCCGTGTGCGGTTGCAGGCGCGGGGCTTCCCCCGCCCCGCCGCTTCACGTAACCGGGGCTCCGCCCCCCACCCGCGGGGCTCCGGCCCCGGACCCCCGGCGCCTCACACGCCGGCGAGGCTGGAAGCCTCAGTCCAGCTCCTTGCGGAAACCCTTGTCGCCCGTCTCCAGCCGGCCCCGCTTCTCCTCTTCCCGCTCCGCCCTCAGCCGCTGCTTCTCCGCACGTGTGCGCTTGCACTCCACGCCCACGCCGCCCATCAGCGCGAAGCCCGTGATGATCACGCGCGGCGCCGACGGGTCCGGGTTGCCCTCGCCCTGTTCGGCGAAGCCGCCCATGAAGCCGATGCCGCTGACCTCGACGTTCAGGTCGGGCGGAACGACGATGTTGACCCCGCCCATGATCGCGAAGCAGCGGATCACGGTGACCCGGTCCTCGAACCGGGCGTCGCGCAGGTCGAGTTCGCCGCCGCCCATCATCGTGAAGCTGGTGAACCTCCGTGCCACCGTCCAGGTGCCTTTGCGGCCGAAGCCGCCCCAGAAGGCGAATGCGAACTTCGACGTGGGCGGACCGCCGACGCGCTGGGCCCAGTTGCCCGAGCCGGTGGTGACCGCCGGTGCGGCCGACGTCGTGCCCGTCACCGGGAGGTCGCAGACCAGTGGCTCCAACTCGCCGTGCGTACGCGCCTTGTAGGCGGCGTCAAGGCGCTGCCCGAACTCCTCCATGTCGAGCCTGCCCTCCGCCACCGCCTCTCGCAGCCGCTCGGCAATATGCTCACGCTCGGCGTCGGAGGCGCGCATCTCGGGGAGTTCGCTCATGCAGGCAGAATATCCAGCACCGCGCCCGCGCCGCAGCGCCGGGGCAGGGCCTGTCCGGTAGATCAGGCTGTAGCCCAGCAAGATCGGCCGGACAGGCCCTAAAGCCCCGACCGCTCGGCGTACATCTTCGCGATCACGGCCTCGATGTCCGGCTCCCGCACCGACAGATCCACCAGCGGATACTTGTCGGCGAGCGCGGCCACCAGCGGTGCGGCCGACTGGGACGCCGGGAACGCCAGCCACTGCCGCGGGCCCTCGACCTTCACCGTACGGGCCAAGTCCAGGACGATCGGCGGCAGTTCGCGTTCCAGGTCGACCACGAGCGTCCGCTCGCTCTCCCCCACCTCGTGGAGTCCGGCGAGCGCCCCGTCGTACATCAGCCGCCCGTGGTCGATGACCATCACGCGCTTGCACAGCTGCTCGATGTCGGTCAGGTCGTGCGTCGTGAGCAGCACCGTCGTCGCCCGCTCGGCGTTGAGGTCGCGCAGAAAGTCCCTGACCTTCGCCTTGGAGATCACGTCGAGCCCGATGGTCGGCTCGTCCAGATACAGCACCTCGGGGTCGTGCAGCAGCGCAGCCGCGATGTCCCCGCGCATCCGCTGGCCGAGCGAGAGCTGCCGTACGGGCACGTCCAACAGCTCGGCCAGGTCGAGAAGTTCGACGCAGCGGTCGAGGTTCTCGCGGAAACGCTTGTCGGGGATCCGGTACATCCGGTGGACCAGGCGGTACGAGTCCTTCAGCGGCAGGTCCCACCACAGGGTCGTCCGCTGCCCGAAGACCACGCCGATGCGCTGTGCGAGGCGCGTGCGCTCCCGGGACGGGTCGATGCCCGCGACCCGCAGCCGACCGCCGCTCGGGGTCAGAATGCCGGTCAGCATCTTGATGGTGGTGGACTTACCGGCGCCGTTGGGCCCGATGTAGCCGACCATCTCGCCGCGCGGGACGCGGAAGCTGATGCCGTCGACCGCGCGCACCTGACGCTTCTCGCGCCGCAGCCTGCCCGTCTTGCGACGTACGTCGAAGACCTTCTCGACGCCGTCGAGCTCGATGAAGTCCATGCGCTCTCAGCTCCCCGTGCTCCGGTACGAACGTAGGGCCGTCCGCCATGCGAGTGCGGCGAGCAGACAGCAGGCCGCGGCGACGAACGGTGACAGGAAGGCCGTCCAGCCCGGCACACCGGCCGGAGCGTCGCGCCCCAGGATGTACAGCGCGGGCAGCCAGTTGACGAAGGCCAGCGGTACGACGTAGACGACCCCCCGCACCAGGTCCTGCGCGAAAATCGTGGGCGGGTACTGCAGCAGCGTATTGCCGCCGTACGTAAAGGAGTTGGTGACCTCCGACGCGTCCTGGGCCCAGAACTGGAACGACGCTCCCGCCACCATCACCGCCGAGAAGATCAGCGAGCCGCAGACCGCCATGAGGGGCACCAGCGCCACCTTCAGGGCCGTCCACTCCACGTCGAGGATCACGAGCGACCAGATCAGCACAAGCAGCCCCTGGCTGATCCGCCCGAGGCGGCGCAGCGCGAACCGGTCCGCCGCCACCTGCGCCAGCACCGGCACCGGCCGCACCAACAGCGTGTCGAGCGTCCCGTCCCGCACCCGCTTCCCCAGCCGGTTGACCTGGCCCATAGCGAGGTCCGCGAGCCCGAAGGCGGTGCTGGTGGTGCCGTACAGGAAAGCCACCTCGGCGAAGGAGAAGCCCCCCAGGCCCCGCACCTGGCTGAACATCAGCACGATGACCACGAAGTCGAAGAACGTCGCGGTGAAGTTGGTGAAGGCGCTCATCGCGAAGGAGAAGCGGTACGTCATCGTCGACCGGATCCACATCGCCGCGATCATCCGGTACGTACGCCAGGACTCACCCACCCTGCACCACCACCCGCTGTGTGGCCGCGGACTGCACAAGCCGCCCCGCGCCCAGCAGGACGACCGCCCAGCCGAACTGGAAGGCGTACGCCCCCACCAGCCCCCACCCCGTGCGCTTCTCCAGGAAGACATCCGCCGGGATCTGAAGCATCGATGCCCAGGGCAGCGCCCGCGCGACCTCGCCCAGCGCGCCGGGGAAAACCGTCAGCGGCAGCAGCATCCCGGAGAAGAACAGGCCCGCGAGCCACACGACGTGGGCCGCCCCCGCGCCGTCCATCAGCCAGAACGCGCTCAGCGCCACCAGATACCAGACCGCGAAGCTGACGGTCACGCCCAGCGCCACCGACAGGAGGAACGCGGGCCAGGTGAGCACTCGCGACGGCAGCGCGAAGTCGAAGGCCAGCGCGCCGATAGCCATCGGCACCACGCCGCGCCCGAGCAGATGGAAGGCGGCCCGCCCCAAGTTGGCGCAGAACCACCACAGTTGGAGGTCGACGGGCCGGTAGAGATCGATGGCGATGTCGCCTGTCTTGATGCGCTCGATCAGCTCGTCCTCGAAGCCGCCGCCCATCAGCCCGGCGGTGGCCAGCAGCGCCTGGCCGATCCACACATAGGCGAGGGCCTCGGGCATGTCGTAACCGCCCAGGTGGGGCCGCTGGTCCCAGAGGGCCATATAGGTGTACGCCAGGACGAAGCCGAAGACGGTGTTCGTGAACACCCCCGCCGCCGTGGCCATCCGGTACGTCGCGTGGCGCCGGAAGCCACCCGCCGCAACGGCCGCGTACAGCCGCACCTCGACTCCCTCCGCCTGAAGGCACCAAAGCGCACGACCCTAGCCCAGCGCCGTCGGCCGCCGCGACGGCTTTTCCGCCCGGGCTGTCGGCTCCGATGGATAACCAGCCAAAAAGGGCAGTATGGGCGTATGAGCGACGAGCCACAGCAGCAGGGCTGGACACCCCGGGACGCGACCGTCGCAGGACCGGGGCCCGAGCCCGTGCCGGGGAAGAAGGGCAGCAAGCCCCGCCCCAGGCGCACCGGCTGGCGCCGCATCATCCCCACCTGGCGGATGGTGCTCGGCGCGTTCCTGCTCATCGCCCTGCTGCTGATCGGCGGCTTCCTGGCCGGCTACATGCTCGTCGACATCCCGCCCGCCAATGCCACGGCCACCGCCCAGTCCAATGTCTATCTCTACAAGGACGGCACCCAGCTCGCCCGCGACGGCGAGGTCAACCGCGAGAACGTGAGCCTCTCGCAGGTCCCGCTGACCGTGCAGCGGGCCGTACTGGCCGCCGAGGACCGGGACTTCTACTCCGAGCGGGCCGTCGACCCCAAGGCGATGGTCCGCGCGGCCTGGAACACCCTGACCGGCAAGGGCAAGCAGTCCGGCTCCACGATCACCCAGCAGTACGTCAAGAACTACTACCTGGGTCAGGAGCAGACCATCTCGCGGAAGTGGAAGGAGTTCTTCATCGCGATCAAGCTGGGTCGCGAGGAGACCAAGAGCGAGATCCTCGAGGGCTATCTCAACACCAGCTACTTCGGGCGCAACGCGTACGGCATCCAGGCCGCCGCCCAGGCGTACTACGGCAAGGACATCGAGGACATCGACACGGCGAAGGGCGCCTATCTGGCCTCGCTGCTCAACGCGCCGAGCGCGTACGACGTCGCCACGCACCCGGAGAACCGGGCGGCCGCGCTCGGCCGCTGGAACTACACCCTCGACGGCATGGTCAAGAAGAACTGGCTCAGCCCCGCAGAACGCGCGGCCATGAAGTTCCCCATGCCGCAGACGGCGAAGCCCGCGACCGGACTCTCGGGCCAGCGCGGCTATATCGTCCAGGCCGTCGAGGACTACCTCACCGGCAACAAGATCATCGATGAGAACACGCTGGCCACCGGCGGCTACCGGATCACCACCACGCTGGAGCGCAAGAAGCAGAACGCCTTCACCGAGGCCGTCGACGAGCAGGTGATGTCCAAGCTGGACGGGGACCGCAAGGCCGACCGCAACGTCCGCGTCGGCGGCGCATCCATCGACCCGGCCACCGGCAAGGTCGTCGCCATGTACGGCGGCGTCGACTACACCAAGCAGTACGTCAACAACGCCACCCGCCGCGACTACCAAGTCGGCTCCACCTTCAAGCCGTTCGTCTTCAGCTCAGCCGTCCAGAACGGCTCCGAGACCCAGGACGGCCGCCGCATCACCCCCAACACCGTCTACGACGGCACCAACAGGCGCCCCGTCCAGGGCTGGCGCGGAAAGCCGTACGCCCCCGCCAACGAGGACGACGTCTCGTACGGCCCCATCACCGTCCGCACCGCCACCGACAAGTCCGTCAACGCGGTGTACGCGCAGATGGCCATGGACGTCGGCCCGGCCAAGGTCAAAAAGACCGCGATCGCCCTCGGGATCCCCGCAAGCACCCCGGACCTGAGCGCCTCCCCCTCCATCGCGCTCGGCCCCGCGACCGCGAGCGTCCTCGACATGACGGAGGCGTACGCGACGCTCGCCAACCACGGCAAGCACGGCACGTACTCCCTCGTGGAGAACGTCTCCAAGGACGGTGCGGACGTCCAGCTGCCCAAGGAGGGCAGCGAACAGGCCGTCAGCCGCGAGGCCGCCGACACGACCACCTCGATCCTGCAGAGCGTGGTCGAGGGCGGCACCGGCACCGCGGCCCAGTCCGCGGGCCGCCCGGCCGCCGGCAAGACCGGCACGGCGGAGGAGGACCAGGCCGCCTGGTTCGCGGGCTTCACCCCGGACCTGGCGACGGTGGTGGCGGTGATGGGCCAGGACCCGGTCACCGGCGCACACAAGCCGCTCTACGGGGCGCTGGGGCTGCCGCGGATCAACGGTGGCGGGGCGCCGGCGAAGATCTGGGGCCAGTTCACTGGGGTCGCGCTGGAGGACTCCGACATCGCGGAGTTCGATCTGCAGTTGCAGGAGGGCGCGGAGGAGGTCGTGCCGCCGGTGGAGCCCGAGCCCCCGGCCGAGTCCTCCCAGGCGCCGAGTTCGAGCCCGCCGAGCCAGTCCCCCGGGCAGACGCAGGGCCAGAATCAGGGCCAGACGCAGGGGCAGAACCAGGGCCAGACACAAGGGCAGAACCAGGGGCAGACCAACGGGGGCCAGACGAACGGCGGCACCACGACCGGCGGACAGACGGACGGTGGCACAACCACCGGAGGCACGACGACCGGAGGAACAACCACCGGCGGCCCGACGACCGGGGGAACAGCCACCGGCGGGACCGCCGCCGGCGGGACGGCGGACGGGGGCGCGGGCAGCAAGCCCACGCCCAGCCGTTCCGGCCGTCGCCAATGAGCCGGTTCAGTGACCCGAGGTCGCCTTGAGCCCCACCACCGCGACCAGCAGGAGACAGACGAAGAAGATCCGTGCGGCGGTCGCGGGCTCGTTCAGCGCGACCATGCCGACCACGGCCGCACCCGCCGCGCCGATGCCGACCCAGACGCCGTACGCCGTGCCGATCGGCAGGGTCCTCGCGGCGTGCGAGAGCAGCATCATGCTGGCGACGATCCCAAGACCGGTGAACACGCTCGGCCACAGCCGCGTGAACCCCTCGGTGAACTTCATTCCGATCGACCAGCCGACCTCGAGCAGACCGGCGACAACAAGCAGAACCCAGGCCATGACGGCACCTCCGAGACGCGGAACTTCAACGGGTGCGTCGTCTTTGCGGTCGACCCGGTACGGCGCGTCTCGTCGGGCCCCCCAAGATAGCAAAGGGCATGCAAAAAGGGCTGGTGACGTATGCCACCAGCCCTTTGGAAGCCCCTTCGAGAAGGCCCTTCCGGAAGGCCCCTGGGGAGGTTCAGCCCGTGGCTACAGATACAGCCCGGTGGAGTCCTCGGAGCCCTGGAAACGGTCCGCGGCGACGGCATGCAGATCGCGCTCACGCATCAGGACGTACGCAACGCCGCGCACCTCGACCTCGGCGCGGTCCTCGGGGTCGTACAGCACCCGGTCGCCCGGCTCCACCGTGCGGACGTTCTGCCCGACGGCGACCACCCCGGCCCAGGCCAGGCGCCGGCCGACCGCCGCGGTCGCCGGAATGACGATGCCGCCGCTGGAACGCCGCTCGCCCTCCGGGATGTCGGTCCTCACCAGCACGCGGTCGTGCAGCATCCGGATGGGCAGCTTGTCGTGCTGGGGGCTGTGCTCAAGACTGTTGGCGCTCACGACTCGAACCTACCTGCCCGCAGGACTTCCGTACGCCCGTGGGTCACCCTCGGCGCCTTCTCGCCGACACGGCGAGCAGCCCCACAAGCCCCACGGCCACCAGCGCAACCGGCACCAGACGCTCCATTCGCGGTGCGCCGTCCTCCTTCACGAACTGTGCCTTGATGTCGGAGACCGTGCGGTTCACAGCGACGACGGCACGGCCCGCCGTCTGGTCCACGGTCGAGGCGAACTTGGCCCTTGCGTCGCCGATGACCGTCTTCGGGTGCACACGCACCCCGATCTCGTCGAGCGTCTCGGCAAGCCTGTCGCGCCTGCGGACAATGTCCGCCTCGATCTGCGCAGGGGTCCTGGCATCCGACACCGCGCCGCCTCCGTGGTCGTTTCCGGTAGTCCTTCATCGACAGTCTGTCAGCTCAGCCGCTCCCGCACCCCACGGCACCCCTATTACGCTCGACGGCGTACACCCTCACGCCACCCCGAGCAGCCATTCGAGGAGAACCATGAGCGAGCGACTCCAGGCGGGCGACACCGCCCCCGACTTCACCCTGCCCGACGCGGACGGCAACGAGGTCTCGCTCGCGGAGCACAAGGGCCGCAAGGTCATCGTCTACTTCTACCCGGCGGCCCTGACTCCCGGCTGCACCAAGCAGGCCTGCGATTTCACGGACAATCTGGAGCTGCTGGCGGGCGCGGGCTACGACGTGATCGGCGTGTCCCCGGACAAGCCGGAGAAGCTGGCGAAGTTCCGCGAGAAGGAGTCCCTGAAGGTCACGCTGGTCGGCGACCCGTCCAAGGAGACCCTTGAGGCGTACGGCGCCTTCGGCGAGAAGAAGCTGTACGGCAAGACGGTGACCGGTGTCATCCGCTCGACGGTGATCGTCGACGAGGAGGGCAAGGTCGAGCGGGCGCTCTACAACGTGAAGGCGACCGGCCATGTGGCCAAGATCATCAAGGACCTCGGGATCTGAGCCCCGGCCCCTCCGGAGTGGCCCGTACCGCACGAGCGGTACGGGCCATTCCTTATTCCGGGCGTGACCATCCGATAACCGGTTCGTTACTCAGTTCGATGCTGCGAACGCGCAGCCGGATGGAGGGGAACCATGCCGGTCAGGTACACCCGGGAGCTACTCGACGAGGCGGCGCGCGAGACGACGAACTTCGACGACGCGGTCCGCTGGTGCGGCGGCAACCCGACACCGGGCAGCAGACGCTACATACGCGCCAAGATGGCAGAGGCAGGCATAGACACGTCGCACTTCACCCCCCGCCCGAGTGCGTCACACCGAGGAGACATTGCGCGAACTGGTCGCCTGTTCCAGGAGCGTGGCCGAGGTCGTACGTCGATTGGGAATCAACCCTGTGGGCGGCAACCAGGCTCACATCGGCCGCCGGATAGCCGCGTTGCGCATCGACACGTCACACTTCCTGCGTGCGCCCCGGGGCCGACCGAAGGGGTCCCTGGGGAACCGACTTGTCCTGGGCTCGTCGGCCGACGGGAGGATTCCCGGCGAACGCCTGCGTCGCGAACTGCTCCGGACCGGGATCCAGGAGTCGTGCGCCATATGTGGCACCGGAACGGAGTGGAACGGCAAACCGCTCCGGCTCGAAGTCGACCACCGCAACGGCGACTGGTGGGACAACCGCCCGGAGAACCTCCGGCTACTCTGCCCCAACTGCCATGCGGTGACAGACACTTACCGTGGCCGCAATCGGAGGCATACGGCATGAGCAATCGCCAAAAGTACCCTCGTGACCTGCTGGTCCGGACTGCCGCCACCGCCACGAGCCTCGTCGACCTGCTGCGCAGACTGGACGTGCCCCTGGGCAGCGGCCCCTACAGGTACCTGCGGGACCGGTTGCGGCAGTACGGCATCGACACCTCGCACTTTGACAACGAACCCCTCCCCCGGCGCGAGCCCCACTCGTACTCGCGGGAACTGCTCGCTGAAGCCGCAGCCAGTTCACAGAACATCCGCGGGATGCTGGAGTTCATGGGTGTCGCGCCCTACGACAGTGTGTACAGCCACATCCGCCGGAAGCTCGACCGATTCGGGATCGACACGTCTCACTTCACGGGGCGGCGCGGAAACACGCCGCAGGAACTCTTTCCGCGAGACGAACTGGCCAGAGCCGTCGCGGAGTCGTACAGCCTGGCCGACGTGCTTCGCGCTCTCGGCTGCCCCAGTGGTGGCGCCGGGCGCGCTCGTGTACGGCGGAGCATCGCCATCCACGGCATCTCCACGGCCCACTTCGTGGGGCAGGGTCATCGGCGTGGCCAGCCGTCACCCGCGCGCAAGACCGCTGCGGAGATCCTTCGACGACTCGAACCCGGATCTCCACGGACGAAGACCGCGCTGCTGCGCCGTGCGCTCGACGAATCGGGGGTACGCCAGGCATGCGGCGAGTGCGGCACCGGGAACACTTGGCAGGGCAAGCCGCTCGTCCCGGAGATCGACCACATCAACGGCGAACGACTCGACAACCGGTTGGAAAACCTGCGCTTCCTCTGCCCGTCGTGCCACAGCCAGACAAGATCCTTCTCGAACCCTCGGGGCGGGGCACAGTACAGTGGGCGCCGCGGGTCCGTACCCCAGCTGGCCAAGAGGGCGCCGGTTTAGGTCCGGTGTGTCGTGGGTTCGAGTCCCACCGGGCCCACAGCGAAGGGCGCAGCACCGCATCGGTGCCGCGCCCTTCGGCGTGGGTCAGCCCAGGAGTTCACGCACCACCGGCACCAGCGCGCGGAACGCCTTGCCCCGGTGGCTGATCGCGTTCTTCTCCTCGGGGGTCAGCTCCGCGCAGGTGCGCGTGTCCCCCTCCGGCTGCAGGATCGGGTCGTAGCCGAAGCCGCCGGAGCCCGTGGGGGCATGGCGCAGGGTGCCGCGCAGCCGGCCCTCGACGACGCGTTCCGTACCGTCGGGCAGGGCCAGGGCCGCCGCGCAGGCGAAGTGGGCGCCGCGGTGGAGATCGTCGATGTCGGAGAGCTGGTCGAGGAGCAGGGTGAGATTGGCCCTGTCGTCGCCGTGGCGGCCGGACCAGCGGGCGGAGAAGATGCCGGGCGCGCCGCCGAGGACGTCGACACAGAGGCCGGAGTCGTCGGCGACGGCCGGAAACCCGGTGGCGTGGGCCAGGGCGTGCGCCTTGAGCAGCGCGTTCTCGGCGAAGGTGACGCCGGTTTCCTTGACGTCGGGGATATCGGGGTAGGCATCCGCGCCGACGAGCTCGTGGGTGAGGCCCGCGTCGGCGAGGATGGCCTTCAGTTCGGTGATTTTCCCGGTGTTGCGGGTGGCGAGGATCAGTCGGGTCATGCCCCCGATTATCCGGGCGCGTGATCCCCGCGCGCAGACCCTTATCCGGGGGTGCAGACCTTGCCGATCTCGCCCGCCGCGTCGGTGATGGGCTTGATGTCCGGGGTGTTGTCGCCGTTCTCGATCGACTTGCGGACGTTGTCGACGCCGGAGTTCAGATTGTCGACGGCCTTGCTCAGGTCGGCGTTGTCGGTCTTGTCGCTGAGGTTCTTCAGTTCCCTGTCGATGTCGTCGAGCGCTTCCCGTGCCTGCGTCGGGTCGTCGGCGGCGGTCGAGACTGCCTGCTGGAGCTTGTCCACGCTGGTGGCGATGGCGTCGGCGGTCTCGACGCAGTCGAGTGCCTTGTCGATGGCGCTGCAGCCGACGGTTATCGGTACGACCAGTGCGGCGGTGGCGAGCATGAGTGCTGTGCGGCGGCGCGCAGGCATGGAACGGTCCTCCCCGGATACGGACGGGCGCACGGTTCGGCCCGTGCGCCCGTGACGACAACGACGCTGGAAGCGCCGTTCTTGGTTGCTTCTTTACCCTTCGAGAGTGCGCGCAAGGGCATCGCGCTGGAGCGCGGCGAGGTCGGTGCAGCCGCCGGTCGCCAGGTCCAGGAGCGCGTTGAGCTCCTTGCGGTCGAAGGGCTCGGCCTCGGCGGTGCCCTGGACCTCGACGAAGCGGCCGTCGCCGGTGCAGACGACGTTCATGTCGGTCTCGGCGCGTACGTCTTCCTCGTAACAGAGGTCGAGCAGGGCCGTGCCACCGACGATGCCGACGCTGACGGCGGCGACAGTCCCGGTGAGCGGCTTGCGGCCGGCCTTGATCAGCTTCTTGCCCTGGCCCCAGGAGATGGCGTCGGCGAGTGCGACATAGGCGCCGGTGATCGCGGCGGTGCGGGTGCCGCCGTCGGCCTGAAGGACGTCGCAGTCCAGGACGACGGTGTTCTCGCCGAGCGCCTTGTAGTCGATGACGGCGCGCAGCGAGCGGCCGATGAGGCGGGAGATCTCGTGCGTACGGCCGCCGATCTTGCCGCGTACGGATTCGCGGTCGCCGCGGGTGTTGGTGGAGCGCGGCAGCATCGAGTACTCGGCGGTGACCCAGCCTTCGCCGCTGCCCTTGCGCCAGCGCGGGACGCCTTCGGTGAAGGAGGCGGTGCAGAAGACCTTGGTGTCACCGAAGGAGACGAGGACGGAGCCCTCGGCGTGCTTGCTCCATCCGCGTTCGATGGTGACCGGGCGGAGCTGTTCGGGGGTGCGGCCGTCGATTCGAGACATGGCATCGAGCCTAGCGGCCGCACGTCGGGCGGGGGTTCCGCCCCCGGACCACTGCGCCTCAGTCGCCGACGGGGCTGAAAATCAAGCCTTGGCGGCGACTGAGGCGCAGGGTGCGGGGCGGAGCCCGAAGGACGTGAACGTCACATCATGTCTTCGATGTCGGCCGCGATCGGGTCGGCGTCGGTGCCGATGACGACCTGGATCGCGGTGCCCATCTTGACGACACCGTGCGCGCCGGCGGCCTTCAGCGCGGCTTCGTCGACCTTGCTCGGGTCGACGACTTCGGTGCGGAGGCGGGTGATGCAGCCCTCGATCTCCTCGATGTTGTCGATTCCGCCGAGCCCGGCGACGATCTTCTCAGCCTTGCTGGCCATGTCTTTCTCCCTGCGTATCAAGAGCGCCCGCACAGGGCGCTCAGCGCTGCCTCGGTCCACCATTGGTCCGCTTTGTCACGGTAACGCACGGTTGGCCCATCTTCACGGGCGAGTAACCGCCTCGTACCGAATGATGACGATCACCAGTGCCCTGTTCCGCGACGGGGTGCGGGGACCGTACCGCGACTGGTCTACACCAGTCTGCAACACCTGCCAAACCAAGGCATGTTCCGGGAGGATGCCGATGAGCTCCGACAGCGCTGCCACGCCCCAGCAGAAGTGGTGGCAGGGTGCGTTCCAAGGGCTGCAGAAGATGGGCCGCAGCCTCCAGCTGCCGATCGCCGTCCTCCCCGCGGCCGGCATCCTCAACCGGCTCGGCCAGCCCGATGTCTTCGGCGCGGACGGTCTCGGCTGGGACGACGTCGCCAAGGTGATGGCAGGCGCGGGCGGCGCGCTGCTGGACGGCAACCTCGGCCTGCCGCTGCTGTTCTGCATCGGTGTCGCGATCGGCATGGCCAAGAAGTCCGACGGCTCGACGGCGCTCGCAGCCGTCGTGGGATTCCTCGTCTACTTCAACGTCATGCGCCAGTTCCCCGAGGACTGCCCGGGCGGGTCGAAGGCGGTGGCCACGGGCTGCCAGGTCTCGGACGGATCCATCACGGCCTTCAGCTTTCAGAACCCCGGGGTCTTCGGCGGCATCATCATCGGCCTGCTGACCGCCTGGTTCTGGCAGCGCTACCACCGCACCAAGCTGGTGGACTGGCTCGGCTTCTTCAACGGCCGTCGCCTCGTCCCGATCATCATGTCCTTCGTCGCGATCGCCTTCGCCGCCCTGTGCCTGTGGGTCTGGCCGCCGATCGGCGACGGCCTGGAGAACTTCAGCGACTGGCTGGTGGGCCTCGGTTCGTGGGGTTCGGGCATCTTCGGCGTCGCGAACCGCGCGCTCCTGGTCATCGGGCTGCACCAGTTCCTGAACGTGCCCATCTGGTTCCAGTTCGGCAGCTACACCAAGCCCGACGGCACGGTCGTGCACGGCGACATCACCATGTTCCTGGCGGGCGACCCGAACGCGGGCCAGTTCACCACGGGCTTCTTCCCCATCATGATGTTCGCGCTCCCGGCCGCCGCGCTGGCCATCACCCACTGCGCCAAGCCGCACCGCCGCAAGGAGGTCGGGGGCCTGATGCTCTCAGTGGCGCTGACGTCGTTCGTCACCGGCATCACCGAGCCGATCGAGTACTCGTTCCTGTTCGTGGCTCCGCTGCTGTACGCGGTCCACGCGCTGCTGACCGGTGTGTCGATGGCCGTGAGCTGGGGGCTCGGTGTCCATGACGGATTCAGCTTCTCGGCGGGTCTGATCGACTACGTCATCAACTGGGGCCTGGCGACCAAACCGTGGCTGATCATTCCGATCGGACTCTGCTTCGCGGTGGTGTATTACGCGATCTTCCGGTTCGCGATCACCAAGTTCAATATCCAGACACCGGGGCGCGAACCGGAGGAGATCGGGGACCAGCTGGAGCGGGAGAACATCAAGTAGTCCCGCGTCTTCCGGGCCCCTGCGGCCCCCGGAGCCCTTCCGTAATGCCTCATAAGGCCCCATGGACCTGTGGTCCATGGGGCCTTATGTCGTGTATTTCGCGCTATGGCCCAGGCCACAGAAATCGGAGGTTCCTTATCCAGCCCTCACATGCTAAAACTGGTCTACACCACTGAGTGGTGTAGACCACGCGGCACTGGCCGCGTTCCCCCTGAGACGCCGCCCTCCCCCGTGATATGGCCCCCGGCGGCGCCTGCCCACTTGGAGGAAGTTGATGACCACGGCAAGCGCCGCCCCCGAGGCGGACAAGAAGAAGATGGGCGCCGGCGCGATGGCTGTCATGCAGCGCATCGGCCGCAGCCTCATGCTGCCGGTCGCGGTGCTGCCCGCCGCCGCGCTCCTGGTGCGTTTCGGCCAGCCCGACATGCTCGCCAGGGAGTCGTTCCCGACCTTCGTCACCAAGCTCGCCGGTTACATGGCGGCCGGCGGCGACGCAATCCTCTCCAACATGGCGCTGCTGTTCGCCGTCGGTATCGCAATCGGTTTCGCCAAGAAGTCGGACGGCTCGACCGCGCTCGCGGCCGTCGCCGGCTACCTGGTCTTCAAGAACGTGCTGGGCACGTTCACCGACAGCAACCTGCCGCAGGTCGAGAAGGTCGTCGACCACAAGGTCGTGCTGGTGGACGCCCCGGTGGACGCGAAGGTCCTCGGCGGTGTCGTGATGGGCATAGTCGTCGCCCTGCTGTACCAGAAGTTCTACCGGACCAAGCTGCCGGACTGGGCGGGCTTCTTCGGCGGCCGCCGTCTCGTCCCGATCCTCTCCGCCTTCGCGGGCCTGGTCATCGGCATCGTCTTCGGCCTGATCTGGCCGGTCCTCGGTACGGGTCTGCACAACTTCGGTGAGTGGCTGGTCGGTTCCGGCGCCGCGGGCGCGGGCATCTTCGGTGTCGCCAACCGTGCGCTGATCCCGATCGGCATGCACCACCTGCTGAACTCCTTCCCGTGGTTCCAGGCCGGTACGTACAAGGGCACGAGCGGCGACATCGGCCGCTTCCTCGCCGGTGACCCGAGCGCCGGACAGTTCATGACCGGCTTCTTCCCGATCATGATGTTCGCCCTTCCGGCGGCCTGCCTCGCGATCGTCCACTGTGCCCGCCCGGAGCGCCGCAAGGTCATCGGCGGCATGATGCTCTCGCTCGCGCTGACGTCCTTCGTCACGGGTGTGACCGAGCCGATCGAGTTCACCTTCATGTTCATCGCGCCGGCGCTGTACGCGATCCACGCGGTGCTGACCGGTGTCTCCATGGCGCTGACCTGGGCGCTCGGTATGAAGGACGGCTTCGGCTTCTCGGCCGGAGCGGTGGACTTCTTCCTGAACCTGGGCATCGCGTCCAACCCGTGGGGGCTGGCGCTGGTGGGCCTCTGTTTCGCGGCTGTCTACTACGTGGTCTTCCGCTTCGCGATCATCAAGTTCAACATTCCGACGCCGGGCCGTGAGTCCGACGAGGAGCTGGCCGAGCTGCAGAAGGCCGAGGCGAAGTAGGCCTCACGCGTTTCGTAGGGCATTTCGACCGAAGCCCCTGCTTCCCGGCGGAAGCAGGGGCTTCGGCATTCCCGGGGCTTCCCCGGAGATCAGACCTGGTAGACCGCGCCCGGGACGGCCAGTTCGGCGGGGCCGTCGTAGACCGCACGGGCGTCGGCCAGGTTCTGCGAGCCGTCCGTCCACGGCGGGATATGCGTCAGCACGAGCCGCCCGGCATTCGCGCGCCGGGCGGCGGCACCGGCCTCGCGGCCGTTGAGGTGGAGGTCCGGGACGTCCTCCTTGCCGTACGTGAAGGACGCCTCGCACAGGAACAGATCGCTGCCGTCGGCGAGTTCGTGCAGGGGCTCGCAGACGCCGGTGTCGCCGGAGTACGTCAGCGTCCTGCCGGCCTGCTCCAGGCGGATGCCGTACGCCTCGACAGGGTGGGCCACCCTCTCCGTACGGACGGAGAACGGGCCTATGTCGAAGCTGCCGGACTTCAGGGTGTGGAAGTCGAAGACCTCGCTCATGGAGGTGGGTGAGGGGGTGTCCGCGTACGCGGTCGTCAGGCGCTGCTCGGTGCCCTCCGGTCCGTAGACCGGGATGGGGCCGGCGCGGCCGCCCTCGTGGCGGTAGTAGCGAGCGACGAAATACCCGCACATGTCGATGCAGTGGTCCGCGTGGAGATGGCTGAGAAAGACGGCATCGAGGTCGTAGAGACCGATGTGGCGCTGCAGCTCGCCGAGGGCACCGTTGCCCATGTCGAGAAGCAGCCGGAAGCCGTCGGCCTCTACGAGGTAGCTCGAACAGGCCGATTCCGCGGACGGGAACGACCCCGAGCAGCCGACGACGGTGAGCTTCATGGAGCTGAACCTCCGTTGACTCGTGCGGGGCTCTTGGGCTGAAGGTGGGCCGGGGGCAAGGGCTGGGGGAAGGTCGTGCGGTTTGTTGAGCGTAAGGCGCGAAACGGCTGGTCGCTCCTCGGTGGCGGGCCGTTGTGGGGGAACTCACCTGCGCTGTCACCGGTTCGGAGGGAGCGCGCGCGTACGGCGGCGCGCCGGTACCGTCTGGGGTATGGACACGTCGTGGTGGCTCGCGGTGCTCGCCGTGGTGGTGATCGGGCTGGTCGCCGCGGTGAAAGACGGGCGCGGGCGCGGCGGTGGCCGCCGCCCCGGCGGCCGGGTGCGCCCGCCGGGCCGCCCGACCGGCCCTCGCCGGGCCCCGAAGCGGCGCCCGCAGCCGGGCGAAATCTGGTGGGCGGAGGTCCCCTACGAGGACGGCCCCGGCTCGAAGGACAGGCCGTGCCTGGTGATTTCGGTACGGGGCGACACGGCGCTGGTCGCGAAGATCACGAGCAAGTACCACGACGAGAGGCCGGGCGTGATCTCCCTGCCACCGGGGACGGTGGGGGACGCTCAGGGGCGGCCGAGCTTTCTGGAGACGGACGAGCTGAGGGACATGGGGGTGTGGGGGTTCCGGCGCCGGGTGGGGGTGGTGGACCCGACGGTATGGGACCAGGTCCGCCACCTGGCGGCTTGACCGGGGGCGAGCCCCCGGGCCCCCCTTTGGGTGAGGCATTCGCGCCACGCCCTGAGGCGCGCATGCTTCGCGGCGCGGGGGTGAGGGTTTCCGTGGGGGCTGACGCCCCCACACCCGCAGGTGCGCCAGCTTCGCGGCGTGGGTTGCGGCCCAGCTGTGCGGCTGACGGCAGGCGCGCCGGCTTCGCGGCGCCGAGTGGCGGCCCCGCCGACGCCTGAGGCGCGCGTGCTTCGAGGCGCGAGTACGGCCCCGCCGTCCCGAATCAGCGAGTGCGGGTTTTCCGTGGGGGGGGGGGGGGGGGGGGCCCCCCGGGGGGGGGGGGGGCCGCCCCGGGGGGGGGGGGGGGGGGCGGGGGGGGGGGGGGGGGCGCCCCCCCCGCGCCCCCCGCCCG
>NZ_JBEXEX010000034.1:0-79195 GCF_040606445.1 Streptomyces sp. NPDC005408
CACTCAACGCCTTCGACATCACCTTCGACGGCCGCCTCTCCGCAGCCCGTCAGTAACTCCAATAACCCTAGTTACACCGCTCGTTTGACAGACCCCGAACGCCTCAAAGCAGAAGGCGAGGTGTGGTTGTGACCTCTTCCAAAGGGCGCCCAACTGAGGATGAGTGCTGGGCTGAGTTCTGGCAGATCATCGGCAAGGCTGCTGCCCGTCGGTACTTGCGTGAGCTGGAGGAATCAGAGAAGACGGGCGTCGAGGTGATGGACCTCCCTGCGGCTGCCTGAAGCGCGAAGACGCCGCTCGCTCCAAATACGTACGGAGGTTGGCGTCTTTGCGCTGCCTTGCCGTCACTCGCGATGGAGTCGTGCATCGCATTGGACGCAGTTGCTCAGATCCCAGGCATGGCCGCGTCGTCCGCAAGCCGGACAACCAGAATGATGTGGGTCGCCGTGGTGCAAGGGCTCCTCGTCAGCCTGGGGCAGTTGCTTCAGTGGTCCGCCTTTGCGGCACGATGGCTTCCAGGCTCACTGATGAGGGGGAGCAGGCATGGCATGGCTCTTCAGGCGCGAGAGAGGTAGGGCTCAGCCGTCGCGTACACCGCCGCCCGAGTTGGTGGCGGAGGCTCGTCGACACCCGGGTGGGTGGGTGTACGAAATCGACGGCGACATGGTGAGCGATCCCAATGGGGCGGTGCCCCCAACGGCCATCATTGGGGCATGGGAGGTGGACCAGCGCGGGGAACTCACCGGAACCTTTCAGGCGAATCCGAATTACGCCTCCGAGGCATGACGAGTGCCGTCATGCAGTGACTTGCATAGTGATTCCATGCGCCGGTGAGTGCAGGCAGCAGGCCAGTTTCAGGAAGACACCTCACGACCTCAAGTCGTCAAGCCGCAGCGGCCAGGGCAGTTGGGAATGCGGTGTTTTCATCGAACAGTTCGCGCCACTGGAGGCAGTGGAACATCTGTCCGAGCATGCGGTTGAAGAGGTTGCGCTGGGCTGCAGCGTGCCAGTCCCCGTGCTCGTCGCGGCGGCGGCGGTAGTGAGCCATGGCTCCGGGCGAGGCCCGGAGGGCGGAGAAGGCCCAGAGGTAGCCGGCGTGGTTGAGGCGGTCGTTCTTGACCCAACGGCGGGTGATGCTGGACTTCTTGCCGGAGGCCCTGGTGATGGGTGAGGCGCCGGCGTATGCCTTCAGGCCGCGGGCATCGGCGAAACGGCCGCGGTCGTCCCCGATCTCAGCAAGTACCCGGGCGCCGAGTTGGACGCCGAGGCCGGGAAAACTGAGAATGATCTCAGCGTCCGGATGCTGAGGGAAAGCTTCCGCCACCGCCTGGGCGAGGTCGTCTGTCGCGGTGCAGGCGGCCTTCAACTGGACCAGGAGGGCGAGCATCTGTTTGCCGAGCGCGTCCTCGACGAGGGCAGGTTGGTGGGTGGAGCTCTCGCGGAAGACCTCACGGAGGCGTTCGGTCTCGGCTTCGATGCCGCGTTGGCGGCCAGCCCGCTTGAGGGCGGCTTGGAGCTGGGCGCGAGTCAGTCGGGCAGCTCGCGTGGGAGTTGGAGCCAGCTTGAGAACTTCGTGGGCTTCAGAGCGGCAGAGACCGTTCTTCCAGGACTCGAACGCCGCCAGGGCGGCTGGGTAATACTCGCGCAGCAGGGAGCGGAGCTGGTTAGAAATCTGCTGGCGGTTCCAGGTGGAGTCCTGCTGTGCGCCAGCAAGGACGGCGATGGCGCGGGCCAGATCGCTGTCATCGGGCAAGACCCGGTGAGCGTGCATGTCGGTGCGCAGGATGTTCGCGAGCACCAGGGCGTCGCCCGGGTCGGACTTTTTGCGGGAGACGCTGTGCCGGTCGCGGTAGCGGGCGGCGGCCATCGGGTTGATCGCGAAGACCTTCCGCTTGCCCTGCCGCAGCACGGCGACCAGCAGACCGCGGGAGGTCTCAATCGCCACCGGGATCGGGTGTTCCTCGGTGTCGCCGTACTCGGCAAGCAGGTCCAACAAGACCTTATAGCCGGTCGCATCATCGGTGATGTGGCGTTTGGCCAGCAGCTGGCCCGAGTCGTCGACCAAGGCGACGTCGTGCGTCCTCTCGGCCCAGTCGATTCCGCAGTAGATCAAGGCACCCTCCCCATGGCGTGAGTGTTTGCGCTGGTCACGAGCGCATGCGGGCCACGCAGCGACCTAATTCCAGGACTCGGCGACAAGGCCGGTCCGCCACCTCACTAGCCGTTCGTGGCACCAGCGCGTCACACGGGCCTCGGTCTCGACGGGAGCTCTCAAAGCTCGGGCATATCGAGAGGTCACCATGCAGCGGGCTCGCACCACAACGTCAACGAGCAAGCACAGTCTGGGGTAGCGGCGGTCACGCAGGCGCGAGCGCTTCGCTCTTCGCTCAAGGCCTCTCAAGCCAGGCTTCGTGTAGGAATCCGTCCGACGCCCACGCGACCACCACCACGAGCACGGGGACTACACGCCGCTCTATGCGGAGGTCTCGATGAACCCGGTTCGCCGGAGGCGTCGCAGCCCCGTACTCGAACAGCCCGCTGTAGCGACAACCGCTCTGTGTGGGCTGCTGAGAACGAATTAGGCTTCGTGGATGTCGTCGCGTCTTTCCCAACGGACGCGGAGGCGTCGGAAGCCGTGTCGCCAGGCGAAGGTGCGCTCGACCACCCACCGGTAGGTACCCAGTCCGGTGCCGTGCCGGGTGCCGCGACGGGCGATCGCCGGAACGATGCCGCGGGCGCGGACCTGGTCGCGGTAGATGTCGTGGTCGTAGCCGCGGTCGGCGAACAATGAGTCCGGCTTGCGGCGGGGACGGCCGACCCGGCCGCGGACCGGCGGGATCGCATCGAGCAAGGGCAGCAGCTGGGTGCGGTATTGCGGTTGCCGCCGGTCAACAGCACCGCGAGCGGGGTGCCATGTCCGTCGGTGATCACGTGGTGCTTCGAGCCAGCCCGCCCTCGGTCGACCGGCGAGGGGCCCGTCTGGCTCCCCCTTTAGTGCCCCGACATGGGAGGAGTCGACCACGGAGCGGGACCAGTCGAGCTTCGCCGCCGCGTTCAGCTCGGCGAGCAGGGACTTCGTGGAGCCGCTGCCATACGCCGGCGTCGTTCCAGTCCCGCAGCCTGCGCCAACAGGTCGTGCCTGAGTCGACGAGCATGAATGCGAGGCGGGCCGAATCGGTTTGCGCCCTCGCGGGGGTGGCCCCTCCGATTCCGCAGCGGGCCCTGGTTCCCGCGCGTGGAAGCCCGTGCCGGTTGATGGCGGGTCAGGGCCCCCTGTGAAGTTGCATGTTGTCCTATCTGCAGCTTTTGTTCATCGTGTGATGTGGATCACTGTTGACTCGTCAGAAATGGAACCGCATATTTGGCGGGCTCATGTAGGAACCATGTAAGACCTGGGGTGGGGTTGTGAGTGGTGGGGTGTGGCGTCGTGCGCGCCGCAGAGTGGGTGCGACCGTTGCCGTCGGCGCGCTGGCGGTGGGTCTCGTGCCTGCTGTGGCGCAGGCGGCCGCGCCGTCGGCCCTGGAGAACCAGGTAGCTGCCCAGCCTCAGGGTGCACTTGAGCGTGCTGCAGCCTTGGGTGAGCCGGTTGAGGTCGTCGAGGAGCGCACCGAGTACACCAAGACCGAAGCGAATCCGGACGGCACGTTCACGCTGACGCAGTCGACGACGCCTCAGCGGGTCAAGGGCGACGACGGCTCCTGGCGCGATGTCGATGTGACGCTGGAGCGGCGTGCGGACGGCACAGTGGGCCCGAAGGCCGCCGTAGTGGACTTGTCGTTCGCCGGTGGCGGCAGCGGCAAGGATCTGATCCGGCTGGCCACGTCAAAGGGTGCGGTCGAGCTGGGCTGGCCGCAGGCGCTGCCGGAGCCGAAGCTGGACGGAGCGACTGCCACCTACTCCGAGGTGTTCAAGGGCGTCGACCTGCAACTGACGGCGACGGCCACCGGTTACCGCGAGGTGCTCGTGGTCAAGTCCGCCGAAGCCGCGTCCAACGCTGACCTGGAGCAAGTCAAGCTCACGGCGTCGGGTGACAAGCTGGAAATCCTGCCCGGTGCGGGTGGGGGACTGCGCGCCGTGGACGGCGACGGCAACAACGTGCTCACCGGCCCAGCCGGCCTGATGTGGGACTCCAAGGGCGACGCCGCAGGTGCCGGTGTGCAGTCGCAGATGCTCCGTACGGAGGCGACGGATGAGCCGGCCGCCGCGGTGGACGGTGATCCGGAGGCGGCCCGGCCGGACCACGACGATGCTAGCGCTGAACTCCCCGTACAGGTTGAAGAGGGCGCGGTCGCGGTCGAGCCGAACCTGACATTGCTGCGCGGTAAGGGCACCGTCTACCCGGTCTACATCGACCCCTCCATCGGGCTGGGCGTTTCGGAGAAGACGGTGCTGTCCTCGGACGGGGACCACTTCTGGGACTTCAGCGGCGACCTGGGTGTCGGCAACTGCAGCCATCTGGGCCCCTGGTACTGCGGCACGGACTACACCAACCGCATGTACTTCGAGTTCTCCCCGGCCCAGCTGTCGGGCAAGTACGTCATCGACGCCACCTTCCGCGCGTACGAGACATGGTCGTTCTCGTGCAGCGCGCACGATGTGGATCTGTGGCGCACGAACAACATCTCCAGCGCCACGCGCTGGCCCGGTCCCTCGCAGCTGGACTTGATGGGTGACCGGAGTGTTTCGGCGGGCCGGGGAGATCTCTGCTCGCCTGGCCAGCCGGACTCGTGGGTCGAGTTCAACGACAGTGCGAGTGAGCCGGACGAGAACCTGACCAAGACGGTCCGGTCGTTCGCCGACGGCAACTTCTCTCGCCTGACGCTGATGCTGCGGGCCAAGAACGAGAACGACCCGGACGCCTGGAAGCGGTTCAAGGAGAACGCGGAGCTGCAGGTCGTCTATGTCCTCAAGCCCGGATACCCGATCAACGTCGGCGCGATTCCCGGGGACGGCGCGGAGGCACATTGTTCCGTCGACGCGAATGCCCCCGACATCGCCACGCGTGTGGATCCCACGCTGCAGGGCAGGGTCCGCACTTTGCAGACACCGTCCAATGACTCGGAGAAGGGATCGCTGCGTTCCCACTTCTTCGTGCAGAAGAACACAGGGAATGGCTTCGTCGACGCCTGGCAGGTCAACGAACCGACCGCAGGTTACGACATAAACGGTGACTTGGAGAAGGTGAGCCTGGCTGGTGGGGCTGATGGCACGCTGTACCGGTTCAAGGTGCTCACCCAGTCGTTCTGGACCTATGAGGGTGTCACCACGGCCATCTCCTCGGGGTACTCGCACTGGTGCTACTTCAAGATCGACCTTGATGCACCCTTGGCGCCTGTGATCGAGCCGGGCACTCCGTACAACGCGGCGTGTGCGGGCGCGGGCTGCGGCGAGCCGGGTGTGGCCGGTTCCTTCACGTTCAAACCAAATCCCGAAGACGCAAGCGACACAACCGACCCGGACATCATCGGCTACCGCTGGTCCCTGTCCACCAAGCCAGGCGCCACAGAAGTGGCCTCGTTCGACGCGAGCGGGGACGTCGTCACCGTCACCGATGTAACGCCGCCCGTAGCGGGCTCTACGACACTGACGGTTGAGGCCAAGGACGTCCGCAACCGCTACGGCCCAGCCTCGACCTTCAAATTCAAGGTGGACGAGCCAGACGGCGCTGTGGGGCGTTGGCACTTCGACGACGGCACGGATAGCGCGACCGACGGCACCATTCGTCATCCCATTGAGCTGCACCAGCAGGCGGGCAAGGCCGCAACCTGGGGGCTTGAGGGGCGCCGCGGTATCGATGACCATTCGTTGCGCCTGAATGACGACGTCACGGATCCCGCGCAGCAGATCGGCTATGCCTCGACCCAGGGCGGCGCCCCCGTGGACACCGCCAAGTCGTTCACCGTTTCGGCATGGGTCATGCTGACCGACACCTCCAAGACGAGGGTGGTTGCTTCCGCTCCGGGCACCTACAACTTCGCGGCGTTCAACCTTTTCTTTTCGGGCTCTCAGAAGAAGTGGGTGTTCAACCGGGCCGTGGCCGACTCCGCCACCACGGTCTATGTCAGTGCACTCGCCGATACGGCGAACCCGCCCACCAAGGTGTGGACGCATCTGACCGGCGTGTTCGACACCAAGGGCGACCAGGACAAGGCGAACGACACCATCCAGTTGTTCGTCAACGGTCGCCCTCAGGGGCTCGAGACGGGAGTCGTTCTGGCAAAGGAGAATGCCTCCTACACGCCGTGGACCTCATTGGGGGACATGCGGGTCGGCGGTTCCAAGGCCGGTGAGTACTTCATGGGCCGCGTCGACGAGTTGGCGGTGTGGCAGCGGGCCCAGGGGCGTCCGCTCATCGCGGACGAGGCGAAGCTGACCGAGAACAGCGAGCCGGCCACCGCCCTCGCTGTCTCCTGGGATGCAACCGCCACCACTGGCGCCGCAGTTCAGGACTCCTCGCTGTACCAGAGGCCGAACCTGACACTGGCCGGCGGCGCGACGCTGAACGCGGAGCAAGGCATTGTCCTGAACGGCACCACCGGCTACGCGGCCGCCACCGGCCCGGTGGTGGACGAGACCGGTTCGTTCACCGTCTCTGCCAGGGTCAGCCTCAACAAGGACAGCCTCGATACGAAGCCGGTCGGCTACCAGGCACAGGTCGCCGGACAGCGCACCGGCGGGGAATCCTCCTGGGCCCTGTGGGTCGTGAAACTCGCAGACGACGCCTACCAGTGGAAGTTCACCCGCACCGCCGTCGACGGCACCGGCCAGGTGGTCCAGTCCGCGGAGGTCGCACAGCTCAATGGCTTCGCTGACACGACAGGCGCGACCGTCGATGTCACCGCCGTCTTCGACGCACAGGCCAGGCGAACTGAGGGAATAACCGAGAAATATGGTGAGCTGCGCCTGTTCATCGGAACTGAGCAGATGACCGACTCGGGCGATACGAACTCCTTCACCGCCGCGCAACAGGGCGCGGGTGAGTTGTCGGCCGGCCGGGGCACTACAGCGGGCACCACAGCCCACTACCTGCCCGGCGCACTGCAGAAGCTTCGGGTCTGGACCGGCGCCCTGTCCGGCGCCCAGGTGCAAGCCCAGACGCAGGATTCTGGCGCCTAGCGCTCATGTAGTACCGCGGGTCCGGGCCCGCACGAGTGCCCGGACCTGCCCCACGCACACGCATGAACCCGGCCACCGGCCGGGGCATAAAGCCGCGGCTCGGACGGGTCGCACACACCAGGGGCGGGAAATGACGAACTTCGGTAGGTCTGGCGGCATGGGCGCACGCGCGTCCGGCGCGAGGAGAGGGTGGATGCGACGGCTCGCCACGATCATCGGGTTCGCGATGGTGCCGGGCCTGCTGACGCCAATCGCGTGGGCGGCTGATCCGGATCCGCTGGGCCCGTCAGCCCTGCCGAAGTTCAAGTCCGTCAAGGTGTCGCCGTTCATCGCGAAGGCGGACAAGAGGACCGCCGCAGTTCTGAAGAAGGCCGCGGCCGCCGATAAGGCAGAGATCGCCCGGGCGAAGAAAGACCGGGCGAAGACCGTCACGTGGCCATCGGCCGGACAGTCCACCCTGACGCTGCCGACCTCGGGTGCGGCGAAGGCCGCCCCCGGGACGCTGCCCGTCACCCTCGGCCACCCGAAGCCTGCCAAGGGGAAAAGCAAGAGCAAGCGACAGCCCCCAGTCGCTGGCTCGGTTGTGGTCAATACTCTGGACCAGAAGCAGGCCACGGCGCTTGGTGTGAAGGGCGTGGTGCTGACCGCCACCGGCCCGCACACCGGCGGCTCGGCCGAACTCGGCATCAACTACCAGGCCTTCGCCTCCGCCTACGGCGGTGACTGGGCCGGGCGCCTGCAGGTGCTGCGCCTGCCCGGCTGCGCGCTGACCACGCCGACCCTGGCGAAATGCCGCACCCGCACCCCACTGGAATTCACGAACAAGCGTAAGAACAACCGCCTCGAAGCACCCCTGGCGTTCAAGCCTGCTGCCGTCTCCTCGGGCCAGCCCACGGCCCGTGTCGGCGAGACGATGGTTCTCGCGCTCGCGGCGGGTACCAAGTCGGGGGCCGGTGACTACAAGGCCACCCCGCTCGCTGCGTCCTCCACGTGGGAGGCGGGTGGCTCCTCGGGCACCTTCACGTGGTCCTACCCGCTGCGCGTCCCGCCGTCCGCGGCCGGCCCCAAGCCGGACCTGTCGATCTCTTACGACTCTGGCAGCGTCGATGGGCGGACCGCGTCCACCAACAACCAGGGCACGGTAATCGGCGAGGGCTTCGACATCACCTCGTCCTACGTCGAGCGCAAGTACGGCAGTTGTGACGACGACGGCCAGACCGACAAGCATGATCTGTGCTGGAAGTACGACAACGCCTCCCTCGTCCTCAACGGCAAGGCAACCGAACTCGTCAAGAACGACACGGACGGCACGTGGCGGCTGAAGAACGACGACGCCTCCACCGTGACCGTTGCCACCGGCGCGGACAACGGTGATGACAACGGCGAGCACTGGACCGTCACTACCGGCGACGGCACCAAGTACGTCTTCGGCCTCAACAAGCTCGACGGCGCCGGCGCCACCGACCGCACCAACTCGGTATGGACCGTCCCGGTCTTCGGCGATGACGCGGGCGAGCCCGGCTACGCCGACGGCTCCACCTTCTCCGGCCGGTCCAAGACGCAGGCTTGGCGGTGGAACCTCGATTATGTTGAGGACACCCACCAAAACGCCATGTCCTACTGGTACGTCGCCGAGCAAAACAACTACGACATGCTCGGTGACGACAACAACGGCACCGCCTACACCCGCGGCGGCTACCTGACAGAGATCCGCTACGGCCAGCGCGCCGGCGCCCTGTTCACCGCCACCCCGGCCGCCTCGAACAAGGTCGTCCTCGGCTACGCCGAGCGCTGCATCACCGGGGACTGCGGCTCCCTGACCGACGCGACCCGCGACAACTGGCCCGATGTGCCGTTCGACGCGGAGTGCAAGGCGGATCAGAAGTGCACCGGCAACATCGGCCCTTCCTTCTACACCCGCAAGCGCATGACCGGCATCGCCACGCAGGCCTGGGATGCGGCCGCCGCCACCCCGGGTTTCGCGTCCGTGGATGCATGGGCGCTGAAGCAGCAGTACCTCGACCCCGGCGACACCGGCGACTCCACCGACCAGACGCTGTGGCTCGATGAGATCCGGCACACCGGCAAGCGCGGCACCGACATCACGCTCGACCCGGTCAAGTTCGACCACGAGTCCCGCCCCAACCGGGTCGACGGCGCCACCGACAACATCCTGCCGCTGACCAAGCCCCGCCTGAAGGCCATCACCTCAGAGGCCGGCGCGCAGACCACCGTCTCCTACATGCAGGCCGACTGCCTGGCTGGGCAGACCATGCCCAAGGTGGACACCAACACCCGCCGCTGCTATCCGGTGTACTGGTCCCCGAACGGTGAGAAGGACCCCGTTCTGGACTGGTTCCACAAGTATCCCGTCGAGGTCGTCTCCACCAATGACACGTACGGCGGCGCACTGGCTGTCCAGCACACCTACACCTATTCCGGTGGCGGTGCCTGGCACTACAACGACGACCCGCTGACCAAGGAGAAGGAACGCACCTGGTCGATCTGGCGGGGCTTCGAAAAGGTCACCCACGTCACCGGCCTGCCGGGCAAGACGCAGTCCAAGACGGTCAACGTCTACATGCGCGGCATGAACGACGACCGCGTCCTCGGGACGGACGGCAAGAACCCCGACCCGGACCAGCGCAAAAGCGTCACAGCCGGCGGCATCAAGGCCGCGCCGATGGCGGATGCCGACCAATATGCCGGGTTCACCCGCGAAAGCGTCACCTACAACGGCGCCCAGGAAGTCACCGGCACCGTCAACGACCCCTGGTCGAAGCGCACCGCGACCCAGCACAAGTCCTACGCGGACACCGAGGCGTACTACGTCCGCACCGGCGCAAGCCACGCCCGCACCAACATCACCAGCGGCGGCACCTCGGTTGATCGTGTCCGGACCACAGTGTCCACGTACGACGACTACGGCATGGCCGTCAAAAGCCTGGACAAGGGGAACGACGCCGACCTCGGTGACGAGACCTGCACCCGCACCTGGTACGCCCGCAACGACACGCTGGGCATCAACAACCTCGTCTCGCGCACTCGAATCACCTCGAACATCAAGCCCCAGCCGGTCGCTGATCCCTGCGAACTGACCGACGACAAGTTCGACCTTCCCACCGACGCACAGCGCGCTGGTGACGTCATCTCCGACACTGCCACCGCCTACGACACCATCACCTGGACGGCCACACAGACCCCCATTAAGGGGGAGCCACTGTGGACCGGCCGCGCCAAGGGATACGGCACCGACGACCAGCCCATCTGGCAGAAGACGGCCACCACCACCTACGACGTGCTGGGCCGTCCGCTGACGGTCAAGGACACCAACGACACCACCACCGCGAAGACGACCTACAACCCGGTGGCGGTCGGGCCGCTGACGTCGTCGTCGGTGGAGGATGCCAAGCTCTACAAGACCACCACGCTGGTCGACTTCGCCACCGGCGCCACCACGAAGATCACCGACCCGAACAGCAAGGTCACCGAGTCGACGTATGACGCGCTCGGCCGGGTCAGCAGCGTCTGGCTGCCCAACCGCCTGAGGGTGCTGAACGCACCCGCCAACTACATCTACACCTACAGCGTCACCGCCTCCGCCCTGCCGTGGATTTCGACTGCCACGGCCCGCGGTAACGGCTCCGGCTACAACACGACCTACGAGATCTACGACTCGCTCCTGCGCCCCCGGCAGGTGCAGAAACCTTCCCCATCCGGCGGCAGCGTCATCTCGCAGACCGTCTACGACGAGCGCGGACTCGCGGTGAAGGCCTCGGGTGACATCTGGGCCAACGCCACCAACCCGTCCGGAACCATGGTCGAGATCGACGGCGGCCAGGCCCCCATGGAGACCGTCACCACCTACGACGGCGCAGCCCGCCCGACCACCGCCGTCACTCAGAGCTTCAACGCCCCTCTCTGGACCACCGCCACCACCTACACGGGCGACACCGTGACCAGCAGCGCCCCGGCCGGCGGCCAGGCCACCGCCGTGGTCGCCAACGCGCTAGGCCAGACCACCGAGCGCCGTGAATACGGCGGCACGCAGCCCACCGGCAGCGATTTCACCAAGACCGCTTTCACGTACACTCCGGCCGGCAAGCAGAAGACTGTCACCGGCCCCGACCAGACCACCTGGTACTACGGCTACGACCTGTTCGGCCGCCCTATCGAAGCGACTGACCCGGACAAGGGCAAATCGACCACGGCCTTCAATGAACTCGACCAAGCCATCGGTACCACTGACGTGGCCCGGGGCAGGACACTCGTCTCCGAGTACGACATTCTCGGCCGCAAGACCGGCCTGTGGGACGGCACCAAGACGGACGCCACCAAGCTCGCCGCCTGGACCTTCGACACGCTCAGGAAGGGCCAGCAGGACACAGCTGTCCGCTACGACGGCGGCCTGACCGGCAAGGCCTACACCAACAAGGTCACCGGCTACGACAACCTCTACCAGGTCACCGGAAGTCAGCTGATCCTCCCCGACAGCACCAAGGAACCCCTGGTCGCCGCCGGTGTCCCGCAGACCCTGTCGTTCTCCACCAGCTACTTCCTCGACGGCACCATCGCCTCATCCAGCAGCCCGGCCGTGGCCGGTCTGCCGTCCGAGGTCGTGGATAACACGTACAACTTCACCGGCATTGGCCTGCAGGAGACCTCCAAGGGCCTTCTCCAAGGCGGGTTCTACTCTCCGCTCGGCGACCTGTGGCGCCTTGACCTTGCCACCGACCCGACGTCCACGAAGAAGCTCTACCTCAACTACGCATATGAGCAGGGCACTCACCGCCTAGCGAACTCCTTCGTTGAATCATCCATCCACAGCGACCCCCTGCAAGACCTCGCCTTCACCCAGGACCAGGCGGGCAACGTCACGAAGATCTTCGACAGCAGCACCCTCGTCACCGGCAAGACAGACAACCAGTGCTTCACCTACGACGGCCACCGCCGCCTGACCGAGGCCTGGACTCCGAAGACGGCCGATTGTGCGGCCAGCGGCCGTACAACTGGCAACCTGGACGGCGCGGCGCCCTACTGGTCCAGCTACACCTACAACGAAGCCGGGCAGCGCAAGTCCGAGACTCAACACACGACGGCGGGCGACACGACGACCGCGTATACCTACGGCACCGCCGACAACCAACCCCACCCGCTGGCCAAGACAGTCGTCGGCACCAAGACCAATAGCTACGGCTACGACAAGGCGGGCAACACCACCAGCCGCCCCGGCACCCAGGCTCAGCAGACCCTGACCTGGAACACCGAAGGCAAGCTCGTCGGCAGCAGCGAACCGGCAGCAGACACCAAACCTGCCACCGGCACGAGCTACCTCTACGACGCGTCCGGCGAACTCCTGATCCGCCGCAACACCACCGCCGACGGCGACACCGTCCTCTACCTCGCTGGCACCGAGATCCGCCTCACCGCCAAGGGCGCGACCAAGACACTGTCCGGCACCCGCAACTACACGGCCGCAGGCCAGACCATCGCAGTCCGCACCGCCACGGCGGGCACCACGGGAAGCAAGCTCAACTTCCTGGCTGCTGACCACCACGGAACCTCCAGCCTCGCGATCGACGCCACGACGCTTGCGGCGACCAAGCGCTACACCACGCCCTTCGGCGCACGTCGTGGCACCGCACCCACGGCGTGGCCGGACGACAAGGCCTTCCTCGGCAAGCCCGCCGACGCCACAACCGGGCTCACCCACGTCGGTGCCCGCGAATACGACCCGGGAATTGGTCAATTCATCAGCGTTGACCCCGTATTCGCCTCTGACCAGCATCAATCACTCAACGGCTATTCCTACGCCAACCAGAACCCGGCTACTCATAGTGACCCCTCCGGCCTCTGGATCAACTTTCCGAAGCTAATACAGAATGGTATTCAGCAAGCTTCCACGAGTAATGGTGGTACAGGCGGTACCTCTTCCACGGATAGCGGTGGAAACACCCTGGGCGGCTGGGAACCCGGGTTGACCTACAACCTCGTCACCAAGTCCTGGGATCCGACTTTCCGTTTTGGGAACAACAATCTGCTGGAGCAGGCGACAAGCTACTTCGGAATCGTCGATGATCGTGATACGCGGAATGAATGGGAAACATCCAGGGCGCTGTTTCTCGGCTGGCTCTGGGGTCATGGCTGGCCACTGGGTAAGTCGCAGAAGTTCCGAGGAGGTGATGCGTTCACTGCCATCCTGGCGGGTGATGAGGCTGTATCTAAAGCGCGTTCTGCAGTGCTGGCGCAGGCGGTGAAGGATGGCATGAATGCGGACGCAGCCAAGGAGCCATATAAATTCAGCTACAAGGATAGAGGTCCGGAGCCAGGTAGCCCGTGGTGGAGGCTGAACACTCTCCGGGGGGTAGCAAATGATATGGGTGGTGTGCTCACCAACGGAGCTATAGGGACCAAGAATCAAGCCGACGCATTCCTGGGTAGCTACTCTGCCACGGCTCAAATTCAGTCAGTGGACAGGAAGAAGGGAATAGCTCGAATTCAATTCACCGCGACGAACATCTCGGACTGGAATTCTGCCACTCACTTCATTCCTCGGAGCTGGAATCCCCGGTTCACCAACAGCCGCGGTGCTGCGGTCACCGAGAACTTCTCCTGGCAAGAGAGGCTACCGCTGAACGGCTGCGGATGCTGGGTCGAGTAGAGTAGCGGAATCTGTTCGGTCGCGATGGCTCTGCTGGGCGTCAGTGCGGCGGAAATCGCAGGCTTGGAGGAGAGTTGATGGGGCGTTCCGCAGTAAAACTTTCGCGACTCTTGGCCGTGGTCACTCCCCTGTTCCTAATTTCCGCCTGTGCAGGGGGGGAGGAGTTGGCAACTGTGCAAGCTTCATCGGTTGTCGGCACCTGGAGTGAACCCTCCGGTGGTCTCATTTCCCTTCGTGAAGACCATACGTTCGAGGTGTCGGGCCTGGAGGTTAAGAGTCAGATCTACGACGACTGTCCGGACGGGAGTGGTGGTGGTTCCTGGGGATTCTTTGTGGATGAAGGAAAGGTCGGCGGATCTGTATTCGTATCCAAAAAGGCAACTTCGGGGAATAGTTTGGGGCTTACCTTCGAGGGGGTTCCGCAAGGCGGGTGCGAGGTTTCCCTGAATGTCGTTGATGGTGGCAAGGCCCTGTGTGCTTCGGATGATCCGGATCTGCCATGTGGTCTTGACATACGACTTACCAGGGCTGAATCTGCAAAGGAGCCCAGTGAACCCTGACTGCTCTTGCCGAGTCTCTGGGTCGCGGTTGCACGCCCCTGAGTGCTGCACGGCTTTTCAGCGAGGGTAAACTCATTCACGCAGGAGCCCGCCAGGAAGCGACCTGGCGGGCTCCTATGAGTTCCGGGGCCCCATCTGGTCCGTCGCCTGGTGCTGGTGGTGATGGTCACTGCCGCCAATGTGACCGACCGTGACGCGGCCAAGGAGCTGTTGTTCCGCCTCGCCTTCATGCACCCCGAGATCGCCATCGTCTGGGCCGACTACGCATACGCCGGGAAGCTGGTGACCTGGGCAAAGACCTGCCTCGATATCACCATCAAGACCGTCCGCGCTTGCTGGCGGGGCAGTCAACGACTACCGCCCGCCGCCCTCTAGCACTGCGGGTTGAGGGCGGCGTCTCACATGTCATGCGGTCTCAGGCCGCTCCCACAGTGGAATGATCTTGTAGCGGCTCCGATCGTGGAAGTGCCCGCGACTGGCCGTGACACGCCAAATCACCTTGCGCAGCGCCGCGCGCTTCGTGTCGTCATCCATGTGCGGCCATTCCGCCATGAGGCCATTGAAGATCTCACGCTTGGGGATCGTGGGAACCTTGCGCGCAGTGGAACGCTTGAGCTTGGCCTCGGCCTCTGCGATCTCGTGGACGAACTCGTCTCGCTGCTCGATGAACTCGTCTTGGTCGATCTCGTCAGCGGCCCGCATACGAACGAGGCTCTTCTTAAGAAGTTGTTGTCTTTCCGGACTTGTGGGCGGCGTTTTCGCTGGTCAGGAGTAGGGGTGGTGATTCTGTGGGAGTCGTGACCTGTCGTGTCGTCGCTCCCTGGGAGGTTGCGGATGCCGTCGGTTGTCGGACTGCTGGAACAGCGCGAGCTCGCAGCTCGCTGTCGGGTCGACGGGCTGCGTGAGGAGGCCGACCGTATCCAGGCCGAACTGGCCGTGGCCGAGCTGGAATGGCAGGAGTGGGTCATCGCCCGCAGGCGGGTCGATGCGGTGCTGGCTCCGGACTGCGGCAGCACCGCCGACACGCAGGACGTTCCGGATCCGCGGGCTGCGGGCGGGCCGTCGGCGCCCCGGGATTCGGCGAAGCCGAAGTCGCAGGTGCCGGTGTGGCGTGAGGGACTGGCCTGGTCGGCGCTGTCGGTGGACTACCAGCGCATCCTCACGGCGCTCTCGGACCGGGACCGGCTCCATCAAGGGCCGCTGACCTGCCAGGAGTTGGCCGTGATGTTCGGTCTGGACGCGGTGCCGGCCAAGGTGGAGGCGCTGCGGTCGAAGGCGAAACGCCTGGTCGCGCGGGGCTGGCTGGCCGAGCGGCAGCCGGGCCGGTTCACACTCGCTCAGGGTGTGGCCGGGCGAGGCGGCGGGGCATGAGCAGGGTCATCGACCAGTAGATCATCGCCTCGGCGCTGGTGGTGCGGCGTTCGTAGTCGCGTGCCAGGCGGCGGGTGCGCATCAGGTGGGCGAAGAGGCGCTCGACGATCCACCGCTTGGGCAGGACCACGAAGCCGCGCATGTCGTCACTGCGTTTGACGATCGTGAGGACCAGGGCGAGCGTGGCCAGGCAGTACTCGACGAGGGGGCCGGTGTAGCCGCCGTCGGCCCAGACCAGTTCCAGCCGGTGGTGTGCATCGGCGACCTGCCCGAGCAGGACCTGGGCGGCGGCGCGGTCGCCGGTGTCCGCGGCGGTGACCATCACGCCCAGCAGCAGGCCGAGCGTGTCGACCACGACGTGCCGCTTGCGCCCGTTGATCAGCTTGCCGCCGTCGAAGCCACGGCTGTCGGAGCCGACGACGGCATCCGCTTTGACGGACTGCGAGTCGATCACGCCGGCCGTCGGCTCCCTGTCGCGCCCCTCCCTCTCGCGGATCCTTGCGCGCAACCGGTCGTGAAACTCCTTGACCAGGGCGTGGTCGCGCCAGCGGCGGAAGAACGCATAGACCCGGTCCCACGGCGGGAAGTCGGCAGGCATCGCCCGCCACTTGATGCCGTTGTCGGCGAGGTAGCGGATCGCGTCCAGTATCGCCCGGTGGCAGTACGCCTCCGGCTGCCCACCCCGGCCACGCAACCAGCCGGGCACCGGCAACAGCGGCCGGACCACGGCCCACTCCGCGTCCGTCATGTCCGAGGGATACCAGCGAACACGTTCCGGGTGATCGGCCGCGTTTCCGAACCGGTGAGCGACACAATCACACGTCGGTGCAGCCGAGTTGAACTCCACCGGCGCGAGCACGTACAACTGCGGCAACAGGGTCTCCTGGATCTCGGTTGGCTTCGCAACCCCGAGCTACCAAGAGGCCCTGCCTTCATGCCGGCGACCAGCTGCGATCACCCGATCGAGACTCCCGTTCGACACACACCCCTCAAGATCGGAACGACAACAGCTACTTACTTCAGCAAGCTGTGACTCAAGGAGGCCTCCCCGGCATTCTCGCTGAGGCTTGCGATGGCGACCGGCAGTGGTTCGGGGCCGCAGGAGTAGCTGACACTCGAACCGGCCGCAAGCGTTCGCAGCAGGACCGGTTCCGCATCGGCAGTATCAGCAAGACATTCGTGGCCACCGTCGTGCTGCAGCTGGCGGCGGAAGGCAGGCTGGGCCTGGATGACACCGCGGAACAGTGGCTGCCTGGGGTGGTGCATGGCCATCACCACGACGGTGCCAGGGTGAACATCAGGATGCTGCTCAACCATACGAGCGGGATCTTCAACTACACCGATGATCAGGAAGCGCTGAACCGTTACGAGACACACCCGCCCGAGTCACTGGTGCAGATCGCCATGTCTCATCCGCCCACCTTCGCACCGGGTTCGGGCTGGGCGTATTCCAACACCAACTACGTCCTCGCAGGCATGATCATCGAACGGGCCACCGGCCGCGCGCTTGCCGAAGAGATCACGGAGCGGATCTCCCGCCCATTCGGCCTGGCTGGTACGTATCTGCCGCACGGCAGCGACCCGACGATCCACGGGCCACACTCCCGGCACTACACGAAGCTGTTCCAGACGGACCCCGGCGCGCCGGTCCACGACGCGACCGAGCTCGATTCATCCATGTTCTGGGCAGCCGGCGGCATGATCTCCACCGCCGGGGACCTGAACCGGTTCTTCGGCGCCCTGCTGGGGGGCGGGATACTGCGACCGGACCAACAACGCGACATGTTCACCACCGTGCCCACCCGCGACTGGATTCCTAACGCCGCCTATGGCCTCGGCGTTTCCTCAGTGAGACTGCCCTGCGGGGAAACGGTCTGGGGCATGGGGGGTGCGCTTTTCGGATCGTGGTCCTACGCCTACGGCTCTCGCGATGGCGAGCAGATGGTCACCACCAACGTCAACGGCGACTGGAGCAACGGTGGTTGGGACGACCCCATCGGTATCTTCACTGATCTGCTTGAGGCGAAGTTCTGCCGCCGGAGCGATACCTGAACACCGGTCACGGGTCGGGCCTGGTCGGCTCCTGATGCTCATTCCTGCCCGCCGTCGTCGTCCTCGTCCAGCTCCGGCGCACCCGGGTCGCGCAGCGGGCGCAGGCCGCCGTCGACCGGGGTGGAGGAGCGGAAGCTGTAGCGGCCGAGCACGTTGAGGTTCGCGTGCTTGAGCGGGGAGACGCGGGCGACGTCCTCGTCCAGGACGTCGTGCTCGCGCTCCTCGGCCGGCAGCGCCCGCAACTCCTCGACGGCGGCGTCCAGATAGCGAGTCGTCCACAGCGCGGCGGCATTCAGCACCAGCCCGAGCGCGCCGAGCTGGTCCTCCTGTCCCGTCCGGTACGCCTGCATGATCTGCCCGCGCTTGCCGTGGCAGATGTCCCGGGCGAGCTTGTGGCGGGACTCCTGCACGGTGAGCTGCCGGTTCATCTGCCGCCGGTAGGTGTCGTCGACCGGGTCGACCACGCGCAGCAGGTGCAGGGTCTTGGCGATCCGCCCGTACTCGGCGAACGCCGTGCCCAGCGGGGTGGGGCGTCCCTCGCGGCCGAACATCCGCAACAGGTCGTACGCCCGCACCTGCCCGGTGACCAGGGAGCCGACCACCCGGAGCATGTCCGGCCAGTGCACGGCTCTCGGCGGCCTGGCGCTGACCCGCGCTCGGCGCACCGGCTGACGGCGACGGATACGGGCACGCGTTCGCACCGCACAGAACAGGCCATTCGCTCAGAAGTAAAGACCGTGGACCGTGGCCGTAAGAGGCGGCGAAGTGCCAGGCGCGTAGCACAGTGTTGGCCCGGGTCGGAGTGTGAGCCTGACTGCATCGCAGGCGTCAATCGCCCAGTGGTGCGTGGCCGTCAACCCATAAAGGCTGACTGGGCCGTCTTGTTGCTGCAATGTCCAGAGCAGGAGGTCACGAGCGACCTCCGGTGTGTCCGCCGCGAGCATGACCGGACTTCCGCTCACGAGCCCGTCACCGGGTCGGAGGACAGCGAACCCATGCGTGTTCCTGGCCGAGCCGAGGACGAGTCGCGCACCCTGGTCGAGGAGGTATCGGATGTCCTCGCCTCGCGTCGCCGTGGTGTTGGCGCGGTCGATCTCCGTCACGAGGCCGATATCAGCGACAGAGCCGGGTTCGATGCTCGATGTGATCCGACGGATACCGCCCTGGGGAATGCCCGAGGCCCGGAACCCTGGATACGCGCGCAGCCCCAGCGACAGGTAGAGCCGAAGCGCGGCCGGGTTTTCGGAAGAGACGATCACTCGGTGGGTGCAGTCGGCCCCGTAGTGGCTTGCGTGCTTCAACAGGTGCGTCGCGATGCCCCTTCCCTGGGCGTCGGGATGCACGAAGAGGAGGGCGAGCCCCCACTGCCCGTCCCGCTTGACGGAGACAGCCATACCATCGACAAGGCCGTCGCCGTTCACCGTGACGAAGCTGCCGCCATGATTCTCGGACAGCGTGCGTGCCAGCGCGTGAAGCGTGCGCTTTCGCCCCTCATCTGTCATAGGGGTGAACTTCCGAGCCACTTTGGGAAAGAAGTCTGCCATTGCGGCTTCCATTACGTCGAGCGCGACCGAGAGGTCATCCGGGCGCATTGCGCGAATCTGCGTGGTCGTCATGCTCATCCGTGCTCCTCTCGGGGCCAGTCAGGGGCGAGGTACATGACGGCCTCGACTTCTACGGTGGCTCCCCGTGAGAGTGTCGCGACGTTGAGGCGGATACGGGCGGGATAGGGATGGTGGAACATCTCGCGCACGACGTCGTCGAGGGCCGCCGAGATCGCCGGATCGGCGAAGCACACGGACAGTTTGACCACGTCGTCCAGCGAACCGCCGGCCGCTGTGCAGACAGCCTGCAGGTTCTGCATACATCTGCGGACCGCGTCGTGCGGATCACCCGGTACCAATTCCCCGGTTGCCGGGTCCACCGGCAGCTGACCGCTGAGAAACACCACCTGCCCCGCGCGGACTGCCTGCGAGTACGCGCCTTTGGGGGCTGGCGCCCCGGGTGCGATGATCGGCTCCCTCATCGGTACTCCTTTTCTGGTGCGTCAGCACTTCGGCGAGTCGGTGAAGAACCGCTCGAGGGCGTCCACGAGGCGCGACGCCACGTCCTGGAGTGCGTCCTGGGTGCCCGCAGCGATGTGCGGGGTGTAGAACACGCGGGGGTGGTGCACCCAGTAGTGGCTGTACTGGCAGTACTCGGGCGGTTGACCGAACGGTGGATCGGGATGGACCGTGTCGAGCGCCGCCGCGCCCACTGTCCCGGTCCGCAGGGCGGTGAGCAACGCCTCGTCGTCGATCAGCTCGCCTCGCGCCGAGTTGATCAGTAGTGTCCCCGGACGCATGCGTGCGAACGCCGTTGCGTCGAGCAGGCGCCGGGTGGCGTCGGTGAGCGGCACATGGAGGGTGACGATGTCGCTCGAACCGAGCAGTACGGCCAGGTCGTCCACGTAGCCGGCGCCGCGATCCTCGACGGCGCGTCGATGGACGGAAGACGAGCCGCTGGCCAGTACTCGACCGGCCAGCGGCACCAGCTTCTCGATGACGGCGAGACCGATATGGCCGGTGCCGACGACACCGACTGTGAGCGCGGCGAGATTACGTCCTTGCCAGGAGGCCCGGCGGAAGTCGTTGTGCTGGGCTCCCCGGTGCGCGTCGATGAACTGGTGGCACAGCAGCAGCGCCGTGCACACCACGTACTCAGCGACCGAGCAGGCGTTGCCGGCCGGCGAGGTGATGACCGTAACGCCCATCTCATGGGCGGTGTCGAGGTCGATGTTGTCGGTGCCTGAACCAGCCCGCCCGATGACCTTCAGCCGTTTGGCCCGGCTGAGCAGGTCACGCCCGATCCGGTTGCCGCTCTTGATGATGAGGCCGTCGTATTCGCCGATGCGTTGCGACACCAGTGCGGGTGGGTATTGCCGGCCATCGTCGACGTCGGCGAATTCGCGCAGTCGCTCCACCGCGTCGAGTGCGATCGTGTCGAGCATCAACAGCTTGGGTCTCATGCGACTCCCTCACTGTGCAGGTCTGAGGCCAGGAGTTGGCAGATCTCGCTTGCGTGCCGGCTCATCATGGTCATGTGGTTGCCCAGGGTGACCCGGACCCGGATGTGGCCGGCGGCGCAGTGTTCGAGTCCATTGAGGGGCCTGCGGAAGTTCCGCTCCTCAGCCGACACTTTCCTGGGCTTTACGATCGTCAGTGCGCCCTGGTAGCTGGTCGGCCGATAGCCACGGACAAGGCGGCTGTCCTCCACGAGTCGCCCGACGAGACTTTCTCGGTCGGTGGTCGGGATCTGTGCGACATCCAATTGGCGTTCCAGAAACGCCGCGAAGCCACCAGGATCATCGGTGTCGTCGTACTCGGGGGTGTAGAAAGCAGGGTCGACCAGGAACAACCGCGAGACGGGCAGTCCGGCCTCGGCCATCAGACAGCCCGTCGCGTAGGCGATCGTCCCGCCGAGCGACCATCCCGCCAACACCACTTGTTGATCGGTGAGGTCGCGGATTCGCGCCACGTAGTACTCCGCGATTTCCTCAACAGTCGTCGGTTCGCCGGGCAGCGGGTCAAAGGCGTACAACGCGGTCCGATCGCCGAGGTACGGCTCCCAGGACCGGTAGGACGCGGCGGTGCCACCGGCAGGCGGGAACGCCACCACGGTTGCGGTCGCGGCAGGCGATCCCAGCAGCAGGTAGGGCGCGGTCGTGAGCCGCGCTGTCAGGTGTTCCGCGAGGCGCCGGATGGTGCCGTGTTCGAACAGCATGCGCGGCGTGACCCTCCGGTCGAAAGCGATGCCGATCTTGTGGGCCAGGCGCATCGCAAGCAGAGAATCGCCGCCGAGGTCGGCAAAGTCGTCCAGCACGCTGACAGTTGAGCAGCGGAGGACGTCGCAGAAGAGCGTGACGAGCCGCTCCTCGACGACGGTTGCGGCCGGTTCCGGCGCACCCGACGTGGTTTGTGCCAATCGGCCGAGCGCGACGTGGTCGACCTTGCCGCTGTCCGTCAAGGGTATCGCCGCCACGGTCCTGTATTCGTGGGGCAGCATGTATGGGGGCAGGCGCTCTGTGGCGAACCGGCGGAGGTCGCGGATGCTGGGAGCCTCAGCGCCGACCGCTGTGACGATGGCGACCAGGCGCATGCCGGTTGGTCCGCCGACCGCGGTCGCGAGGACACAGCGATCGATGTCTGGATGCTCCTCCAGAGCCAGCTCGATTGCGCGCGGTTCGATGCGGAACCCGGCCCGCTTGATCATCCTCGACCGTCGGCCGGAGAAGTGCAGCTGTCCGTGGTCATCGACGTAGCCGAGATCGCCGGTCTTGAACAGATGCTGCTCGTTGCCGTCGGACAACATGTGGAAACCGAATGACGCTGCGGTCTGAGCGAGGTCGCTGTATCCGAGTGATGTGCTGTCACCGGCGAGCCAGATCTCGCCGACCACTGCGCGCGGCACGAGCCGGCCGTGCTCGTCGACGATGAGCACCGAGGTGTTGCGGATAGGCGTACCGACCGGGTGGGGCCGATGGTCGGCCGGAGCGTCTGCCTGGTCGGGGAGCTCGCCCCAGACCACGGAGGCTGCCTCGGTCGCGCCGTACCGGTTGAGCAGGGTGGTGCCGGGTATCCGGCTGCGCAGCCGCTCCACCAGGTCGGTCGGCACCGGCTCACCACTGATCTCGATGATCCGCAGTTCCTCCATGGCCTCGGCGGCGCCGCTGTCGAGCAGCACCCGGATCAGGCTTGGGGTGAGGAACATTCGGGTGACGTGGTGCTCGCGCATCACCGTCGTGAATCGCGTGACGTCGCTCGCCGCCGACTCGGGGATCAGGACCAGCGGGGCGCCCTGCGTCAATGGTTCGAGGATCTCCCGCAGCGCTGGGGCGAAAGCGAGCCTGGTCCGCAGGCAGAACACGTCGTCTGCACGTGCCGGGAATGTCTCCCGGAGCCAGGCAAGGCGGTTGGCGTGGGCGTCGAGGCCGGTGCGTACGAACTTCGGGCGGCCGGTCGACCCGGAGGTGTAGTTGACGACACAAGCGCTACCCGGGTTCCTGACCGGGAAGCGGGTGTCCGGCGCATCGTGGGCGCGGGGATCGACCATGACCGATGCGAGGCCGGAGAACCGATCTCGCAGGGGCACGGCTGTGATCAGGCCGCTGACGCCGAGCCGGCTGCATATGTCCCGCAGCAGCCCGTCAGGAAAGTCCAGCTCCAGGCTGACGATCTGGCCGCCGGTCTTCAGCACTGCCAACGCGGCCACGACGAGGTCGAAGGACCTGGGCAGCGCGATGCCGACGGCGCCTCCGACATGCGCGTGCCGCAGCGACCACGCCAGCCGGTCGCTGGCCCGTTCGAGTTCGGCGTAAGTGTGGGCGCGTTCGTCGGGATCGACGACCGCGGTACGGTCTGGATTCTGCTCGGCGAACTCCCGGATCTTCGGCAGGAGGTCCTCGCCGCTGGTGTACAGCCCGTCGGGTCCGCTGAGCAGGGAGGGCGGCCGGGCCGCCCCCCGATACGCCGGAGAGCAGACGTCGATCTGGCTCGGTGGCGTGTCCAGCATCCCGGCGAGATTGCCGGCCGTACCGACCAACAATTCGGTGAAATCGGTGAGTTGCCGTTGATCCAGGACGTCGTCGCGAGCCGAGACGTGCAGCTCGACGCTGGTGCCCAGATGGGTGACGGACAGCGTCAGCGGATAGTGCGATGAGATTTCGATCGATATGGGTGGAGAGTCGGCCTCTCCGTCTGCTGCGGGTCCCTGTCGGCCACGTTGGAATGTGAAGAGCGCGTCGAACAGGCTGCCGGATGGACCCGCTGCGGCGATCGCGGCCGGATGTAGGTGCGCGTGCTGTCGCGACTCCACGACCTGCAACTGGAGCCGCTCCAGGTGCTCGACCATGGTTCCGTCCGCGGCGAGGTCTGCGGTGATGGGCACAGTGGCGATGCAGGGACCGATGATGCGGTCGCCGCCCTCGAGGTGCGCCGGTCGCATGTCGACGGTGTTGCCCCAGGTCACGTGAAGCTTACCGAGGTAGCGGGAGAGCACCATCGCGAACACAAGATTCATCGCGGTGGAGAGCGTCAGACCGTGCTCGCGCAGTGCCCGGGACACTTTCTCCGGCAGTACGAACTGCCGGTTCCGCAGGAGGAACCGCGAGCCGTCGGCCGGATCAGGCCGACGGGCGCCGAGCGTACTGGCGTCGACCAGGAACCGTCCGGGAACGGTGCCGGTCAGGCGGTCGGCCCAATACGTGCGCGCGCTCTCCGGGTCGAGTCCGTCGACCCAGTCGGCGTACTCGGCGAACGTGACCGGCGCGGGCAGCTCGGGAACCGGCGCTCCGCTGCAGAGTGCGGCGTAGACCCGCATCAGCTCGTCGGTGAGCAGGTCTGCGGACCTGCCATCGAGCACCACATGGTGGGTGGTCACAATGATGACCGCGCGGTCAGCGGCCAACTGGACGAGTACGAACCGAACGGGCGGGTCCGTGGCGAGCGGGAAGCCCAGGTCCCGCTGGAGCCGACTCAGTTCGGCCGCCCGGCGGTCGCCCCCGGTCGACCCCGACAGGTCGACGAACTCCGGCTCGGCACCGTGGTCGGCGCAGACCCAGTGGTAGCGGTGCGACGCCGGGTCGAGCGGGAATCGGGCGCGAAGCATGTCGTGCCTGGCTGTCACGGTGGCACAGGCGGTCGCGAAGTGGTGCCGGTCGATCGTCCCGGTCACCGGCACAGTCCATTGCAGGACGTAGCGGTCGTGACCGGTCGGCCCCTCGCCGTACCGCAGCACGCTGTCCTGGAACGCTGTCACCGGTCGTCGGTATTCGGGTGCCTCCACCAGCTTCAGCCGAGCAGAACGGGTCAGCGGGACCCGGGACAGCCGCGTGCGGTCCACCTTGCCGTTGCCGGTGACCGGGATGCGGTCCACCAGCACGAGCCGGTGCGGGAGCAGGTAGCCGGGCAGCCTCTCCGCCAGCCGTGTCCGCAACTGCTCGACCAGCGCAGCGTCGTCCGGCACCGGGCGCGCCTGGACGAACGCCACCAGCTGCTCGTCTCGCTTGATCGTCACGGCCGCGGCAACGTGGGTGTCCTCCTCCAGAGCGGCGTTGACCTCCGACAGCTCGATCCGGAATCCATGGACCTTGACTTGGTCGTCGTTGCGGCCGAGGTACTCGATGTTGCCCGATTCCAGTACGCGAGCGAGGTCCCCGGTGCGGTACAGCCGCGCGAATTCCTCGGTACCGTAGCCGTAGGGGTTCGCGACGAAGGATCGCTCGGTGAGTTCGGGATGGTTCAGGTAGCCGACGGCAAGCCCCACCCCGGACAGGTGCAGTTCGCCAACCGTGCCCACCGGGGCCAGGCGGCCGTGGGAGGTGAGGACGAGGCACTGTGTGTTCTGGATGGGGCGGCCGATCGGTGGGGCGGTCCCTTCCCGCGGATCCGCGCAGTCCCACGCGGTCACGTCGATCGTCGCCTCGGTCGGGCCGTACAGGTTGATCAAGCGCGTGTCCGGCAGTTGCGCCGAGAACCGGTCGACGAGGGGGTAGGACAGCGCTTCGCCACTGGAGAAGGTGAGCCGTAGACTGCGGCACCGGCCCGGCTCATGGAACTCCAGGAACATGCTGAGCATCGACGGCACGAAGTGCGCGACGGTGACCGAGTGCTTCTCGACGCAGTCGATGATCTGGTCAGGGTCACGGTGCGCGTCTGGCGCGAGCAACACCAGCGTCGCGCCGTACATCAGAGGCCAGAAGAGCTCCCACACCGACACGTCGAACGTGTATGGGGTCTTCTGCAGTACTCGATCGTTGGGTCCGAGCGGGTACTCACGCTGCATCCAGTCGATACGGTTCCACAGGCTGCGGTGCGAGACGGCGACCCCCTTCGGCCGGCCTGTCGACCCCGAGGTGTAGATCGCGTAGGCGAGCGCATCGTCGCGGCGCCGGGGAACGGCGGCAGCCGGCTCAGCCAGCCAGTCGATCTCCTCTACGAGCACAGGGTCCGCAGCGGGAAGCGTGCTGCTGCGCGGGCGGTCGGTGATGACCAGTGATACGCCGGCGTCGCCGAGCAGATATCCCAGCCTGTCCTTCGGCCCCGCGGTGTCGAGCGGAAGGTAGCCGAAGCCTGCTTTGTGGATGCCGTAGATGACGGCCACCAGCTCGATGCAGCGCGGTAGGCAGACCGCGACCAGCTCGCCGGTGGGCCCTCGGGCAGCGATGGTACCGGCCACCGCTGCGGCCATCGCGTCGAGCCGCCGGTAGCTCACCTCCTTGGCGCCGAAGCGCACCGCGGTACGGTCGGGATACCGGCTCACGCACCGTTCGAACTCGTGGAGCGGAAGTGCCACCGGCGGTAACGGCCGCACGGGACCGGTGGAGTGGGACGGCGGGGCGGCTGGCTCGGCGGCCTCGGGCATGCGCTACTCCTCCAACTCGACGGGTCGGGCCGGACCATTCAGGGGGCGCCGGACGAGTTCATCGGACGTGTAGCGCACTGTCGCGAACTCCTCGGCGAGGGTGCGGACGCGTTCCCGGACGAGTTCGGGGCGGCGGCGTTCGACCAGCGCGCCGGCGATAATGTCGGCGATGGTCGCCATCTGCGGCTCGGTCATGCCGCGACGCGTGACCTCCTGGACACCGACCCGAATGACGTCGTTGCCGTAGGTGATCCGCGAGTTCACGCTGATGCCGCATTCGAGCAGTTGCCGGACCGCGGCGAGCCCGCTGAAGGGCGCGGGCGGGAACACAAAGAGCTGATGGGTCTGCGTCGGCCGGGCGCCGCCGGTGAGCAGGCGCAGACCTGTGGCCCGCAGGTGCTGCGACAGCGCCTGCGCGTTCGCGACCGTCTGGGCCGCATACGCAGGCAGATGCGGATCCAGCTCGATCGCGCTCAGGTACAGGGCCGCCGCGTGGTGGGTGTGCTGGCTCGACACCAGGCCGGCGGTGATGCGCTCCATCGCCTCGGCGGCGAGCCTCGGATCCGCGAAATGCAAGATTCCCTTCTGCGGCCCGGGAAAGGTCTTGTGGGTGTTGCCCTGGATGATGTCCCAGCCGTCGACGACAGGCGCGCCCCACACACCGCCCATGAGTAAGCCGAGCACGTGCGAAGCGTCGTAGGCGATCAGGGTGTCCGGTCCGAGGATCGCGCGGATCTCGCCGACCGGCATGGGATACAGGGGCACTGCGTCGTCAAGGTATGCCAGGGCGATCCCACCACGCCTGCGGCGCAGTCGGCGCAGTTCGTCGAGATCCGGACCGAGGGTGGCGTGGTCGAAGTCCATCAGAACGCTCCGGCGCCCGAGAGCGTGCACGAGGTTGGCCGTGGCGAAGTGACCGCCGTTGTCCGGGTTGATCGACAGCACGACATCGCCGGGCTCCGTCACGCTGAGGATGGTGCACATCATCGCGTGTACGCCGGACAGAGGCCGGAAGTCGGTGACCGCGCCGCCGAGACGGCGCCGGAACACCTCGGCCGCGGCCGCTTCCACCTCATAGAGGTGGGGCAGCCCTCGGAACACCAGTCCGCCCTTGTCGACGACGTCCTTGCGCTGATAGTCGCGGCTCGTCCCGAGGTGGTACCGGCCGGCCAGACCGGAGCTGAGATGTGCCTGCACGGCGGCAGACATGACGTTCTCGTTCGCGGTCAGATGCAGCAGCGCCTGCTGGCGTTCCTCCTCCTCGGCCAGCGCCGCGGCGGCCCGGCGAAACGCCTCACGACCCGGCGGCTGCTCGTGACCGGAGGACGCGGTGGTGGCCGCTCGCAGCACCTCGCCGACGGCGGTGTCTGGACCAGCACCCGCGATCGCCTGGAGGAAGGACTCCAACGACGAGATCAGGGAACGGGCGTCCTGCTCGAACAGGCGCGACGAGCGGTATACCAAGTCGCAGTTGACCGAATGCTCGGCTGTCACGACAAGTGTCAGGTCGTAGTGCGTCTGGTCGCGCAGCGTGGTCGAGGTCATCGACCAATCGCGGGACGCGTCCACCCCTGTCGGCTCCTGCGGGAAGTTCTGGAAGACCACCAGTGTGTCGAAGAGGGGCTGACGGGACGTGGCGGCCACCCGCTGGATGTCATACAGGCTCATCGCCCCGTACTGCTCCAGCTCGAGCAGACTGGACTGCAGTTCCCGCAGCCACTCGACCGCAGGCGTGCCGTTGGCACAGGTGACCTTCACCGGCAGCGTGTTGATCAGCGGGCCGACGATGCTTTCCACATGGGGAATCGCCGGGTGCCGACCGGACACTGTCACGCCGTATGACAGGGTGGCGGACCTGCTGCGCTCTCTGAGTACGAGCGTCCATGCCCCCTGGATCACCGTGGCAAGCGTGAGGTCGTTGGCCGACGCCCACGTCGTCAAGGCGAGCGTGTCGTCCGCGTCCAGGGTGAGCGTGGCGTGGCGCGCGCCAACCACCCCACCGCGCCCGAGTCGGGGCACGTCCTTCAACGGCTCGGTGTCGACCCCCTCCGCCCAGTGTTCCCAGAACGCCCTGAGGGGCTCGGCCTCCTGCGTCGCGAGCCACTCGACGAACGAGCGGAACGGCGGAGCAGGCGGCAGCACCAACTCCTCGCCGGCCTGCCGCCGGTCGTAGAGTCGGCGCAGCTCGGCGTACAGGATCGCGGTACTCCAACCATCGAGCAGCGCATGGTGGAACGTGACACAGAAGGCCGCGCTGTCGGCGCCGGTCCGCACGAGCAGGAATCGGATCAGCGGCGCGTGCTCCGGCTCGAACCCGTCAGCCGCATCCTGAGCGGCGAGTCGGGCAGTCTCCTCCTCCTGCCGGTGTGCGGCGACGCCGCGCAGGTCCACGTACCGCCACGGCAGCGGCACCTCCTGGTTCACCACCTGGACGTAGCCGTGGTGCGCGCACGGCGTGAAGCTGGTCGAGAGCACTGGGTGCCGACGCATCAGCGCGTGACATGCCGCGTGCCATCCGGCCGGATCCACTCGGCTGAGGTGGTGCAGCTCCTGGACGACATAGGTGCCGGGATCCGCGGAGACCAGGCTCTCCACAAGGATCCCCTTCTGCAGCGGCGTCGCCGGATAGACGTCGCTGAAGACGGCACCAGCCCGGGTGAGCTGCTCGATGGTGTCCGCCGGCACGTCGAGCGGGCCAGGCAGGCGCGTGCCGTCCCGTATCACCCGGCGCAACGCGGCGAGATAGCCTTCGGCGAGCGCGTCCACCGTCGCGGCGTCGTATCGGTTCTCGTCGTAGACGAACGTGAAGCGCATGACGTCGTCACCGACCTGGCCCGTGATCTCAAAGAGATAGGGCAGGCGGTACTGCGGTCCACGCAGCGCGACGAGACGGTCGCGGCTGAACGGGTCGCCGTCACCGCCCCAGCGGCCAAGGTAGTTGAACAGGATCTGGCCCCCCGACCGCGCTTCCCGTGCGGCGATCTCCGCGTCCCGCAGCAGATACCGCAGCACGCCGTAGCCGACACCGCCGTCCGGAACGCGCGAGAGCTCCCGCTCCACCGTGTCGACGACCGACGCGACATCTGCGGACTGGGTGTCCGGCATGCTCAGCTGGACCGGGTACTTGCTGGTGAACCACCCGACGGTCGCGCTGACGTCCACGTCTTCGGCAACCTCCGTGCGCCCGTGCCCCTCCAGATCGACGCAGATCTCCCGCACCGAAGCCCACCGGTTGACCGCCAACAGCAGCGCGGCGAGCAGCAGTTCGTTGATGCGTGTCTGGTGGGCGGTGGCAGCAAGGCGAAGCAGGTCCGCGGTATCGGCAGGCGACAACGCGACCGCCACCTCGCACGCCGACCCTGCGCGGGAAATCGCCGACTCGCGGTCCACCGGCAGTCCCGGACCGTCGCGTTCGAGCACGCGCAGCCAATAGTCGCGCTGGGTACGCAGCCGGTCCGATGCGGCGTACTGACGCAACGCGGCCAGCCATGCCTGTAACGCGTCCGATCCCGGCTCCGACGCGGTCGGCTCACCTGCGGCCAGTTGCGCCAGCGCGGCCTCGATGTCGTCGAGCAGTACCCGCCAGGACACCCCGTCGACGAGTAGATGATGCGCGGCGATCAGCAGCTCACCTGGCCGATCGAGTCCGTGGTCGTAACTGACCAAGCGGAACAGAGGCCCGATGCGCACGTCGAATTTCGCCTGCACTGCGTTCGAGTGCGTGGTCACCGCTGCCTCCGCCAGTTCGGGAGGCAGCCCCCGCAGATCGATCAGCTGCACCGCACGTTGCACGAGTTCCTCGTCGAGGGGCAGTTCCACCCCCTGCCAGGAGTCACCGATCCGGTCGAACCGCAGCCGCAGCGAGGCATGCCGGGTGAACAACGACGTTGCCAATGCCCGAACATCGCCGCTCGATATGCCTGCCGGAACGGCGATCAACTTGGCGAAGTTGTACTGGTGCAATGCTTCGGCCGGCTGGCCCTCCAGGAACCACAGCTGCATCGGGCTCAGGCCGGGCTTCGTCGATCGGATGACCGGCACGCGTTCGACCGCCGGAAGCGCATGGGCGTCGCGAGCCGTGAGCGCCGCGATGGTGGGGTGCTTGAAGATGTCGGGTACGTTCAATGCCAAGCCGCTGCGCCGCGCGAGCGTGACCATCTGCAGCGCGATGATGGAGTCGCCACCGAGACGGAAGAAGTTGTCCTCCGGGCCGATCTCGTCGATGGCAAGCAGCTTGCGCCAGATATCGGTAAGGATCTCGGTCCCGTTACGGTCCCCGGGTAAGGCCCGGTCGTTCAGTCGTGGTGGATCGTGACTGTCGTCCATTGCCACTGTCCCGTCTCTACGGCTTCTACGCGTCAGGCCCAGCCGGGACCCGCCGTGTACGGTGAGGTTGATCTGTGCCTTGATCACATTCAGCTCGTCCACAGGAGCAGATGGGTGCAGTCATGATGCAGTAGAGCGGCCCTCGGCATGTAGGGATTGACTGCCATATCACAGCCTTTTCAACCTCGGACTGACACGGGTGAGGTGGCGGGTAAGGGGTGGTTTCAATGAGGGCTGAGATCAGATGCTGGACCGCAGCCATGCGTGGAAGCTGCGAGAATTCGAGTGCGGTCATGGTTGGGAAGTCCGGTCACCGCCGTTGGCGCTGTCCCGCCGTCCGGCAGGCCAATCCGCGCAATCCACCGGCCGCCCGTGACCCACGACGGTAGACGAAGCCTCCGCCACCACGGCGTCATGGCGTCTGAGCGCTCCACGGCCAGACTCCAACCATCGTTGATTCCTATGTCCCGCAGCGACGATAGTTCACCGCCATGGCGGCGCGATTTGTTCAGGGCGTGGCTGCTACAGGTCGAACTTTTAGGTGCTCGATGTCGGTGAAGAGCACCTCCTCCGGCTGGCCGGCACGGCGGCCGCCCCGGTCGTGGAGCTCCGGGAGCCGGATCCGACGTTGGGGAAGGTGACCGCCAGAAACTTCCTGGTCGCTGTCTGGCGCCACGAGGTCTTGACCACCATCGGGCAGAATCTGAGTTCGATGCGGCCCTCCAGGACGATCGAGGAGTGGAAGACGCAGGCCTGGGAGCTCACGGCCGGGCGGTGTTCACTTGATGTTCCGGAAGTCGCCGTCGCGCAGGCCTGCTGCCTCCTGCCCCGTACGGTGGACGGTGACGGCGAGGTCGTCGAAGTCCTGTGGACCGGGGCGGCGGCCTATTCGGAGTGGAGCGCATGGCCGCGCTGGTTCCGCATCAAGGTGGTCGGGATCGACGAACACCCGAGCTTCCCCCTGGACGCGCCGACTCTGAGATTCCACTGGGCCGACAGCGGGGCGAGTCATGTGCATCTCACGAGCGTCATGCCATCCGGCACCTCACCGGCGAAGCGCTCTCGCCCTGGGAAGCCTCCGTCGCCGAGGAAGGCAAGCCGTTCCCGACCCTCGCGGACTACCCCTCGTCGAGGACGCTGGGGCATAGCCCAGCGTCCCCATCGGCGTCACTGCGGGCGTACGGGCAGCCCCGATCCCGCCTGCTCTCCGCGCTGGTTGAGCGCCCGGGTCAGTTCACGGTTGGCTTCCCGGGCCGCCGCCAGATCGGCCTGGCTCTCTTCCAGGGCCCTGGTCAATTCGGCGTTGCGTTGCTCGAGCCGCGTGATCGTTCGCTGAAGCTCCTCGATGTCGGTAGGAGCGCCAAGGCCCGACTCGCGCCATGCCTGCTCGCCCAGTTCCTGGGACAAGCGCCTCTCCAACTGCTGAACTCGTGCGGACAGGCGGACGGTGCGGGCCTGCGCGTTCGCGAGATCGGCCTGGAGCGAGGCTCTGCTCACCGCGGAGGCACCCGATGCTGGGTCCTGCTCGGCCGGCTCGAGCTCGGCAGCGTGCACCAGGGCGAGCAGATCCCGGTGCCGGTACAGAAAGGTCCGGTCCACCCCGGCCTGCCGGGCGATGCCCGAGACCGTGATGCGGCTTCCCTTCTGTGCGGCGGCGTTGACGGCCTTCACGACCCGCTGGCGGCGCCGGTCGCCATCCGCCTGGCGGCCGGCGCTCATCGCGGAACTCACGTAGTCCTCCTCGGCCGGACGTCGGGCAAGGGCTGGCCGATGCGAGGCATCCCGAGCATCACGCTGCGCCCGCGGCGGATGACCGAGACCGCCTGCTGGATCTGCACCCGCTCCTCCTCGGTGAGGTCGTCCAGGTCCGCCTTGACGCGGTTGATCAGTCGGCGGACCCGGCGGATCTCCTCCTGGGACGGCATGGCCTCGGCGCGGGCCCAGTCGTCCGCTTCGAAGGCGGACATCAACTTCTCGCGGCTGCGCAGGAGGTCGGCGTGGTACGCCTCCAGGTCCGGCAGGTAGGAGACGTCGGTGTGGAAGTGTTCGCAGCCCAGGCAGCGAAAGCGCAGTGGGCAGCTGTGCCCGCCGGCCGCCACGTTCGTGGGTTCCCTGCACACGCCGTACGCCGTGGCGACCTCGCCGATCTCGCGCCGTACGTGCTCGGAGTCCAAGAGCCCCTGAACCTGGCGCCACACCCGCTTGCCGTGCCGGTCGAACTGCATAACCGCGACCCGGTTGATGGCTTCACGCCGCCTGTCCTGGCCGATGCGGTAGTACGCCTGGCTGGTCTGCAGCTGGCGATGGTCCATGAGGTCCTTGAGTACCTCCGGCTTGACGCCGGCATCAGCGTGCCGCTGCGCGAAGCTGTGCCGGTACGCGTACGGGAAGATCTTCTTCCTGTCGAACGGCAGGAGCTTCGTGACGAGTTCGCCGTCCACCTCCACCTCGAGGGGCACGAGGAATTCGGGCAGGGCGCGGACCCAGTTCCGGTGCTGTTCCCAGATCCCGGAGATGAGTTTGGTTCCCCACGGGTTGGCGACCGGAGAGGGCAGCAGCTTCAGCTCGGAGGAGGGGGCGTCGGGGAAGCGCCGACGTACGCGTTCCTGCTGAGCGGTAATCACCGCCGCGGTCACCTTCGCGATCGGGAGCCGTCTGCCCAGCCGGAAGGCCTTGTGGTTGTCGTAGAGGAGCACGGGGCTGCCATCCGGATCTCGCTCAAGGCAGTCCAAGGGGAGCCGGCAGACTTCGTCGGGCCGACGGCCCGTGTCGATCAGCAGTTCCGTGCAGACCCGCACTTCGATGCTGCTCATCTCCTCCAGGAGGTTCAGGTTGTCGCAGAGCTGCTGCATCACCTCGTCGGGCAGGTCCTTGCCGGCCTCGGTGTCCTCCGGATCGTCGGGCATATCCTCGGGCCCCATGACGAAGTCCGCCCGCAGGCCTTCGAGGATCTCGCCCTTGCCGGTGAGGCCGAGGGTGCGCCACCGGTTCAGGACCTTGCGCACGGTCCGCGCCGTGTAGAGGCGCTGGTGCGCGCTCAACTGCCCGTTCTCTGTCTTGAAGGCGAGCCGGTTACAGAACGCGACGATGTCGCGTCGGTCGAGCAGCGCGACGATCTGCCCACCGCCCTCACGCTGGAGGCGCAGGCTCTTTGAAAGCTCCACCATCGCGTCGATCTGCCGCTGCAGCGTGCGACCGCCGCTTTTCCCGCGGCGCCGCGGCAGATCATCGGCGGCCCAGATCCTCGTGGCTTCGCGCAGCGTGTCCTGACGGATCTCCGTGAAGTCGGCTGTGCCGCTGAACCCGAAGATCGCAAGGTCCCATACATCGCGGCGCGACTCCTCCTCCGGGGTTGTACCAAGCCGGTGGAGGGTCCTGCGCATGGTCGTGACCAGCGAGACATTGTGGCCCTTCAGCCCCGTCGCCTCCGGATCTTCGAGGTCGTCGAGGGTCTCGCACCGCAGGAAACGGAGCCGGTCGCAGATCACCCGCAGGCAGTGCCCGACCGTCCGCACGCCGTTCGCGGTGCGCTGCTGCACGCAATACAGAAGCTCGGCGACCAGCCGTCGCGGCAGGCCCCGCATGCTGACCTCGCGGCCCATGTGGATAGGCGGAGCCGTCAGCCACCACAGCTCCTCGTCGCCGTCGAAGGTGCCCGCAGACTTCGCCTTGCTGAGCTTTTGCCGGTGCGCGTCGCAGTACGGCGTGCTCGGGGTGACCCTCTGGCGGAGGCAAGCCGCCACTCCGCATGCTCCATGACCTGGGAGCGGCTGCGGCGAAGGGTGGACGAGGAACTCCTCGATGGAGATCTTCAGCCGGTGTTTCCGCTGGTAGTGATGGTTCTGGCATAGAGCCGCAGTCGGGCTCCGCCAGGGCCGCTTGCAGCCCGGCAGCTGGCACAGCTCCTGGCGGACGTGAACGACGTTGTACCGCTCGTGGCTGCCGAGGAAGTCCTCGATGCTCAGTCCCGACTTGTTCCAGCGAATGCGACAGCCGGAGCACAACGGACCCCTGCTCTCGTATCCCTTGTCGCACCCCCGCACCTGGCACTCCGGCATCCCGATCACCGGGTGATCCAGCGGGTAGAGAAGAACCCCCAACTCCCAGTCCCAGGAGATGAGTTCGAGGAAATCCGAGTCCAGGGCCTCGATCAGCACCTGGGTCCGTGCGGCAGTCGCCGGCGGCAGCGCCGGCAGGGCAATCGCCGACATCAGCGCTCACCTCGCCCGTATAGCTCCCGAGGAGACGGAACCCGTTCCACCGCCTCCCGCAACCGGGTTTGATCTGGGATCACATAGGGACGGGCCGACTCGGGGCGCTTCTGCCCCAACAGGGCCTGGACTTCATCAAGTTCGCCGCCGGCATCCGACACATTGCTGCCGAACGCGCGACGGGCCATGTGCGGACCCCCACCTTCCTAGAAAGCCCCGCCCGCCGCGTCAGCCGCTCGAACAGCTCGTAGATCGCCTCCGGCGTCATCGGCGCTCCAAGCACTCCGCGAAAGAGGTTCACCAGCAGGAAGTCGCTGCCGCCGGCACCGAGCAGTTCGAACCGCTCATCGACGTACTGGTCGTAGGCCTGCACGACAAGGAAGTCCACGGGCTGAATCCAGGACTCGCGGGACTTGGACCAGGCACCATTGGCGTTCTCCCGGCGTCGCACGTGGATGTGGGGCCCCTTGTAGTCGCATCCGAGCGCACGCGAGTCCGCCAGCATGTGGCAGTCGGACCGATGGAGGCCCGCTGCTTGCCCGCGCCGGAGACCCACTCGCCCCAGCAGCAACACAACGAGTCGATCGCGGGCGCAGCGGCACTCCATGAACATGCCGACGATCTCCTCGTCGGAAGCCCGGTCGACCTCGGTCTCTGGCTCCTGCAGCCGGTGGCGGGCCCGAAGCCGGTAGAACAGCCCGGAGTCCTCCCCCTGAGCCTCCGCGGGCAGGTCCCGGCTGTCGCCCAGTTCGTAAAGCTGCCCGAGTACTGAGCGCGGCGCCTCGGCGATCGAGACCGCGTACGAGAGGAACCCGCGGGTGGCCGAGAGCACAACGTTGATCCGGCGCTCACGCCGAACCGGCGTGCCGCCCGGACCGGACCGGACAACTACAGGACCATCCTCATCCGCTCGCGAGGGAGTGTGCTTCAGCCAGACGATGAACAAGCCGAGGTCGCGAGCGGCCTTCCTCCAGTCGCGGCCGGTTGCACTGCACCAACGGAGGTAGAGCGCCGCGCCTCCCGCGTTCGTCTTGGTCGTGAGTTCGGCTCGGCTGCGACCGAAGCGCTGGTATCGCCCCCAACTGTCGGCGACGGGGACGACGAGGAGGTCGTCATCGAGGACGGTCCAGTACCGCGTGCCCGAGGGCAGGACCACGGGGAAAGCCCGCATGTGAAACTCCGGTGCTCTGACGGATCATGCAACAACCCGCCACAGAGCCACACCCTGCGAGTACGAGCGTCCAAGCACCAACGAGGAACACTCGCACCACGTAACACCACACCTATAGGAACCCCGTAGAACGTGGCCGCCCTCCTGGACGGAGAAGCCACCGTCAAGCGGCTGCGACGCGAGGCTGGCCGGGTTTGGCTGATGCCACACAATCCCGCGTACCAGCCCCTACCCGGTGATGACGCGGCCATCCTCGGCAAAGTGGTCGCCGTACTGCGCACTGTCTGACGGCGACCAGCGCCCCGCTCGGGCCGTGGACCGCGACCGTCGCTGACTCCGGCGACGGGGTACGGTTCGCGGGCACCGACATGGAAGTCCGCCCGGGGCTGGGGCAGCCTCGGCGGGTACGTGGAGACGGCGGCAGGGTTCGTGCTGTTAGCCCCCGCCCCGCACACCTTCCGGGCCCGGCTCGTCGCCCTCGCCCCCGATCTCACCGTGCTCGACACCGCCGAGGGATCCCTCATCCCCTACCTGCACCGCGTCATCGCGATGCTGATGGTCACCGACGGATGGTCTGCGAAGCCCGGAGAATCCGGGGAGTCCACGGTCGTACGGTGGCCCGATGCACTGCGGCAGATGCGCGCGAGCGATCCCGACACCTACGACGCCGACTACGCGCTGCTGACGCAGACCCCGATCAAGATCACCGTCCAGCACGTCGTCGACGAATGGTCAGGGCTGCCCCTGCTCTACGCCCTAGACGACGCCGAATCTGACGACGACCTCGGGGCCCGGTACTTCCTCGCAATTCCTGGACCAGCTCCCCGGCATGGCCATGGAGTCCGAGCTCCGCGAGCGGTACGCACAGGCCCTCGCCCGATTCGCACACGCAGCCAACCACCCGGCCGCCCGCTACACCCACGTCCTGCGCCCGGGACAGATGATCATCCTGGACAACAACCGCTTCGGCCACGGCCGTCTGCCCTTCCCCAAGACCCTTATCGCCGACGCGCGCGTCCATCAGGCTGGCGGCGGGGGGAGAGGTGCCCCGCTGGCGTTCGGTGTGCCGTCCGCCGGGCCGCACTTGGGCTGGGCGCCGTACTCCCGCCGTCGCGCATGACGGGCGCGTGAGGAGACCGCACCACCGGCCCCGCCCCATCGACATTCGCGCCTGCGCCCACCACAGCAGACGATCAGGGAGTCATCCGTCCGTGAAGGATCCAAGGTGTCACTCGGCCTGAACCTGGAGGAGCAGGAGATCGAACTCGGGTCCGTCTGGGGTGTTTCGATACGCGCCGGCGTACGTGTAGCCAAGTCGGGCATACAGGCCTTGCCCGCGCTCGTTGGAGGGCAGCGCGAGCAGCGACGACCACCGTGGATTGATGGCCGTGAGCAGCGCAGCGTGGAGGCGGGAGCCGATGCCCTGGGATTGCCAGGGCGGGCGGACGGCGAGCTCGCACAAGCCCATCAGCCGCTCGGTGCGGGCAGCTTCGGGCGCCTGGTCGACCAGGTCGGAACCGAACCAGTATTCGGCGGAGCAGGGGAAGGCGTAGGCGAAGCCCACTGGGGTGCCGCCCGCGTAGGCGACGACCAGGGCGAGGCCGGTGTGCTTGAGGTGCCCGGTGATCTGGCGGTGCAGTGCGGGAACGGACAGGCCCAGGGATGCGGCGCCTGGGTTGTCGACCAGCTCGGGGTGCGCGTCGGCCCAGATGTCGGCGACCACATCGAGCATCGGCGGGACCTGGCCGGGGCCGTAGGTGCGGATCACCACGTCGGTGCGGGTGCTCGGGGTGGTCACCGGTTCCTCCTCAAGTGCCGATGGTGGCGCGGTAGTCCTCGAGCCAGTCGGCGACCGCGGGGACGTCGGTGTGCCGCTGGAGCGCGCTGTTGACGTTGTGCAGCTGTTGCAGCAGCCGGTCGGACCGCACTTCGGGGAGGTAGGCGAGGACGTGTCCGGCGGCTTCGGCGGCTGCCTCGGGCTCCGGTCGTTCCCTCACCGCATGTTGGATGGCGATGTCGGCCTGGTACAAGGCCCTGTTTCTGGCGAACGCGTCGCCGTGCAGGAGGACGGCCTGTTCGGCCCCGGCGGCAGCTCGTTCGTGCTGAGCGAGATCGGCGCGGGCGAGGGCTTCCAGACCGGCGAGTTCGGCGACGGTGTAGAACTCCAGCCAGGTTGGATCGGCTTCTTCGCGTGGGCCCTTCGCGTAGAGGTGGTGGGCTGCCACGATGGCCTTGTCGGTGGCGCTGCGGTCGCCCAGGAGTGCCCAGCCGCCGGCCTCCCGCATCGCGAACAACGACAGCATGCGCGGGGATCCGTAGGTGCGGACCACGCTCTGCGCGCCCTGGGCGGCGCTGATCGCCTCGCGGGGCCGGCCGGATGCCTTGGCCAGCAGGCTCAGGCATCCGAAGGCATGGCCTTCCAGACCGGCATCGTCGGCGATCCGGGCGGCGGCGAGGGCCTCGTTGTACAGAGAGCGGGCGTCGGCGGCCCGGCCGGAGTCGTAGCTGAGCCACCCGGCGGCGATCGAGAGGTGGCCCGTCGCCGCGCGCAGTCTCTTTCCGGTCTTCTCCGTGTACGTGCCGTCCTGCAGCCACTGGTAAGCGGTGTGCAGGGCAGTCGAGGCATTGCGGCGCAGTGCCGCAGAGCCGTGGTCGTGATCGTGGCTGTAAATGGTGGTCACGGCCTGGTCGACCGCGCGCACGTCGGCGACCCCGACCCTGCCGGGCGCCTTCTCCAGGCGAGACCCGAGGGGAACCAGGGACAGGGCAGCGCCCGCGCTGTCGGCCAGGAAGGCGCGGCGGTCCACCGGGTCCACCTCCTGCCGATCCAACCCGTGCGTTCCAGCGGACGGTTGCCGTACGAGAGCAGGGCCGGTGCGCTGGAAGCCCAGTTCGAGCATGGTCCGGCCGGTCAGCTGGGTGAGGATGCGCCGATAGTTGGAGCGGGGGCAGGCGACGTCCCCGTCCTCCCAGGCTGCGACCAGCCGTGCGGTGCAGCCTGCGGTCTCGCCCATCTCGGTGCCCGTATCGACGACTAGCTTCGCGAACTCGCTCCGCGACATTTGAAGTTCGTTCTCGCGTACGGCGCGCAGGTGGTGGTTGGGCGGGTTGCGGTGGTCGGCCATACCGGGCTCCGGACATCCGGGTGGGCGGGTGCGGCGACCGTACCGCTCCCACCCGTTTCATGCCCTTAGCTCGGCTCAGATCACCCAACCGAGCGGGAATTGCATCGCTCTTACATGGCCCTCGCATCGCACCCTCACGCGGCCTCCTGCTTGCGTGGACACACAGACATGACGACCGGGCAGGGGAGGGCCACCGTGACGCATACCGCGACGGATAACGCCTTCGCCGCACCTACCACTGACATGCCGCTGGCAGGCAACGCGGTGGCCGCGTTGAGGGAGAGTGCTGTGCCGAACGCCTCCGGCGGAACGGGGACCTGGTGCTGGCTGGTGACCGTCGCTGACAACCGGTGGGCCATGGCGACGCGTTCGACCGACGATCTCGCCCAGCACCTCGCCAACCGCACCAGCGGCACCATGGCGGTTGACGCCGAAGCGGTGCTCAACGGGGTCGAGGTGGCCGTCGCACGCTCCTCACGCCCGGGGGTCGAGCTGACCGCCCAAGATCTGAGGCGACCCGGTCAGCTCCGGCGGATCGCCCGCGCGCAGCTGCACCGCTTGAAGCTGGACGGCCTCGCTGACAGCGCCGTCCTGCTGATCAGCGAACTGGTGACCAATGCGCTTGTCCACGGCCAGGGCACGGAGTTCGCCTTACGACTGATCCACAGCGCGAGTGAGGTGCGGATCGAGGTGTATGACGGATCAGCGGTCCGGCCGTACGTGTGCGCGGCGGGGCCGGACGACGAAAGCGGCCGGGGCATGACCATCGTCGCCTCAACCGCGGACTCGTGGGGGGTCAGCGAGGACGGAAGGCGTACCTGGTGCACCCTCGCCGTGACCACGGCAGCGAGGTGCCAGTGACAGCGCAGCCCGTGCAGCGGTGTGAGAACAGCCGCGAGGTCATCGAGCGGGTCCTGGCCGGTCTTCGCAGGTCCGTCTGCCTGGACAGCGTCGACCTGGACTCCTTCTACGACCACCTCGAAGCGGTACTCGGCCAGGACGCCGCTCCGGCCATGGACGAGCTCGAGGAGCTGACCCAACGGCTCCGGGGGGCGCTCATGCAGTTGGCGGCCATCGTCCTGGAGCAGTCCCATGACCAGCCCGGCGCAGAAGCGTCCAGAACGATCACGCGCGCGCGGGCTCTCCGGGTGGAGGAGCCGCCCGGAGACTTCCTACCTGCCCGCGGACATCTCCGGAGGCTGGCGCTGGTCACCCAGGACCTCCTGGAACTGCTGGTGGAGGACTGACCACCATGAACAGTCCCACGGCGCGAGCTGGCGGCGATCGAGAAGAAGGCAGCAGCCTCATGACCACCCACCAGGTTCTGTACGACCCCGAGGGGCTCCTCGCTGCGGAACTCCCACTCGACCGCGAACCGCACATGTCGCTGGTCAAGGCCGTGCTCGCGGTGACCGACCCGGGCGCGCTCCAGCCGAGGGACTACGAGCAGATCGCCCTGCAATTGACCGGGCACGCTCGGGCCGTCGCCGTCGCCGTCGCCGTCGCCGTCGCCGTCGCCGTCGCCGTCGCCGTCGACGTACGCCGCCGCTGTGACCAACTGCCGGGCGACAGCGAGACCCGGGCGCTGACCGAAGTGGTGCTCGCCGAAGCCGAGCGGCGCCTGAGCACGCCCTCCAAGGGCACCGCCGCCTGCGTGCAGCACCGCGCCCGTCTTGTGCGCGCCCTGTACGAACGCCTCGACCGGCTGGAGACCGATCATCCTGCGCCGTCCCCGGTCTGACCGCCTCTCAAAGGCTCGCCCGATGCTCTCCCCCGTGGGCGCGGGCGACACCGGGAGTCCTGGTGGCTGCTCTGCACCGGCACCACCGGGACTCCCCGGCCCCCCCGGCCGGGAGGGCTGCCCTGCTCGGCGCCGGCGGCGGGCTTGATTCCCCAGACCGGATCTGCCCTTGCTCGCTGCGGCTCGTGGGAGGCACAGCGTCTGCTCGACTCCTGTGACGGGTCTGGGGCACTGCGCTAGCGTGGTGCTGTACGCCAGACAGCTGATGGAGGGGCCTCATGAGCGGTCACGAGCCGTGGACCATCGAGCGCATCTGTAATGCGCTTGGCCATCCGACGCTGTCCCAGCGCTTCCTCGCCGAGATCAACAGGGCGCCCGCGCACGAGCTGCTCGCCGTCTTCGCCAAGTGGCAGCAGCGCGCGACGGACCTGCTGGCCGCCGCGGAGCGAGGCCGAGCGATTTCAGCGGCCGAGGCGGAAGGCCGCGAGGCACCGGGCGACTGGATCGACATCACCGACCGGGTCCAGGCTGATGCCGCCCGCGCGCGGGGAGCTGCGTGACCTTCCAGCTCAAGATTGACTCGGTCGTCCAGGCGGTCTACGACTCGCTGCCCGATGACGCGTCTCTCGCCCTGACGCTGGCTCTGGCCGAAGTCTGCGAGGACCCCGTCGGCCACACCGATCCGTACGGAATCGACGACGGCGTCACGCGGCTCCTTATCCTGGACCGGGTGCTGGTGATGCTGCTGGTCACCGACACCCCGGCGATGCAGATCGTGCGTGTGCTGCAGATCGCCTACGACGGCTGACCGAGAACAGGCGGCGTGCCCTTGGTGGCCGCCCCTGAGCGGGGGCACGGCTCCGCGGGGGTTCTATCCCGCAAACGCCGGAACCCGGGGTCAGCTCAACAAGGCGATCCCGGGCAGGTATTGAATGCCGAGCTCAGCCCCGCCTGCTCCAGGCAGTACGGGGTCGACTGCATGATCAGTCGAGGAAGCCCAGCGCCGTATCGGGGTGGCAGTGGGTGCAGGCCGGGATGCCGTCGATCATGGCCTGGCGGGCTTCGTCCCGGCTGAGGGGCTTGCGGCGTGTGAAGTGCATGTAGCAGGAGCCGGTATGAACGAGAACCGGGCGAGCTCCTTGGCCGATGCCCCGCTCCAACAGCCAGTCCGGGGGCGGCGGGGGCGGCCGCCGAGCCGCTTGGGCAGCGTGGAGGCTCTCCGCGTCGCGGATCCAGCGCTCGGTCTGCTCCAGCTGCTGGAGCTGCACACGTCGCAGAAAGTGGAGCATCTGCAGCTGGGATGGGGCTGGCTCGGACATGGGGGTCCCTCTTTACGCGGCCAGCGTGGCGAGGCACTCCTCCGCGGCCGGGTCCTGCTCGGAGGGCTGTGTGAGGGCGCCGGGGGAGTGCTTGAGTGCCATCCGCTCCTCCACCACGTTCTCGGTCAGCGTCGCCCAGTACGGATGCGTCGATACAGTGATCGACAGGTCCAGAAGCATCCGGCGCAGCCGCTCTTCGTCTGCTGTTTGCTGGTCGGTGTAGCCGGGGCTGTCCGGCATGCCGCCCACATAGTCGCTGTAGAGCTGCTTGTCGCCGGTCCATCCGTCGGCGGGTTCGACGGACCACGGAAGGGTCCGGCACAGGGCCGCGTAGGCGGCGCGCACCTGCTGACGGCGCAGCTCAGCGTCGCGCAGGTCTCGGGGGAAGTCGTATCCGGCCATGGCCTGAATCATACGCCTGTTCGAATACGGAAGACGAGCGACACACGAAACGCAAGGAGATGCGTGTTCGAATACTAGTTCGATACGGTGGGGGTGGAGGTGCCGCCATGGACAAAGAACACGAGCAAGCCACGGAACACGGCTCGCCGATCCTGCACCTTCGCTGCGAGGCGCCGGTCGACGAAGACCTGTTCCGGCTGCTCCTGGGCCTGGTCACCGAGGTAACGCCCCTCGTTCAGGCGCTGCCCCCCGCAGCGCTGGTGGCGGACGTGACCTCCAGTCTGCGGTACTTCGACCGGGCCCCGGCTGACCTGGCGCGCATGATTCGCGCCCGGGCCCTGGCCCTGTACGGGCTGCCAGTCAAGATCGGCGTGGCAAGCAACTGGTCGATCGCCGCGATGGCATCGCGCGAACCCGGACCCCGCGGGGTGTGCACGGTCGGCTCCAGCAGCGAGGCAGTCGCCGACTTCCTGCATCCACGGCCAGTCGGCGAGCTCTACGGCATCGGCAAGACCCAGGCGGACACGCTCACCAAATTCGGGGTGCACACGATCGGGCTGCTGGCGAGCCTGCCCGAGGCCACAGTGCAGCGGGTCCTGGGCGGCCGGCCGGGACGGCTGCTGCGGGAGCGGGCCCGCGCTCTTTAGCCACTTTCGGGTGTTGTAGCGCGACAGCCCCTATTTGCGGCCCCTATGTTGCCGGACGTGCTTACTGATTCGATTCCCAAGATCACTTCTTCTGAGGGGTGTTGGGAAGTGCTCTGGTGCGATCCGGTTCGAGAGGTGCGCTGGTACCGGGACGATCCGCTGCTGGCTGGCCTGCCATCGTTGACAGAGTGGGCTCGGCGTCACGGGACGAGGGCGCGGCAGCCGGTGGTCCTGCACTCGTCAGGCAGGGTGATCGCCGAGGTGAACGCGTTCTTCGCGTCGCTACGGATGCGGAACCGCGCGGAAGGCACGAATGAGAAGTACGCCCGGGGTCTGGTGCTCTGGCTCAACTTCCTGGACAGCATGGGCAGACGTTGGCACGAAGCCCGCGCCGAGGACGTCGAGGCCCTGAAGTTCTGGCGGATGACGGATGAGGCCAATCCGTGGCGTGTTGGGGGCTCGACCGTGGTGGACAACCTGGTGGCGGTGAACGCCTTCTATGAATGGGCGTTGGCGCGGTACGGAGTGGCCAATCCGGTGGAGCGGCGCCAGCCGCGAGTTGCAGCACGTTCGGGTGCTGTGGTGGCGGGGTTCGCGGCCTCTCCTGGGGTGGTCAAAAGCAAGGACGTGAAGTGGCTGGACCCGGCTGGCTACCAGCGCTGGCGGGATGTGGGCCTGGGGGGCCTGGACCTGTCCGGCGATGAGCTCAGTTCTTGGCGGGGTCGCAACGGGCAGCGTGACTGCGCGTTCGCGGATGGGCTCTACGGGACGGGATTGCGGCTGACGGAGGGTGGGAGTCTGCTGCAGCTGGAGCTGCCGGCTGATTCGGGGCGGGGCTATTTCTCCGGGCGGCTGGCGGCCGCGTGCGCGAAGAACAGCCGTGGCCGGACGTTCTGGGTTCCGCGGGCGGTGTTGTCGGGCTGGCTGTCGTATGCGGAGGGTGAGCGCTCAGCGGCGGTGCGGCGGGCTCAGGCCGCAGGCCGGTACGAGCGGGTGGTCGGGATGCTGGTGCTGGAGCGGATCGTGGGCGGGCGCCGCGTCCACTTGCGCGATGCGGATGGCTGTCGGCAGACGGTTCCGCTGGACGTGCTGGGGCCTACGGTGCGACGGCGGATCTTCCTGCAGACACCGTCGGGGCTGGCGCCGGCGGCATTGTGGCTGAACGAGGATGGCCTGCCACGTCAGCCGAAGGGTTGGGAGCACACCTTCACCCGGGCTAACGAGCGTGTGACGGCCATCGGACTGGCCGGGTTGTCGGCGACACCGCACATGCTGCGGCACTCGATGGCGCTGCGCTGGTACTCGGTCGGCAAGATGCTGTACGAGCGGCGCTACGCGCACTTGGACGAAGCCGAGATGCGTGATTTTCGTGCGCAGTTCGGTGATACCTGGTTCCTGGTTCAGACGCTGCTGGGCCACGCGGATGTGGCGACCACGATGGACATCTACCTGGAGCCCTTCCGGGACCTGGAGGTAGAGCTGCTGATCGAGCACGCTCACGGGACGGCGATGGCCTCGCTGATGGCAGAGATGTTCGCCGACCACCCGCAGGTCATGACCGATCCGCTGGTCAAGGGGGTCTGGTGAACGGGCGCCGGGCAGCGTTGCCCCATGCCGGGTACCAGGCTCCCGAGAGGCTGTTCCTCGACGGGGATGAGTGCCGGGTCCGGGTCTTTCATGAGCGCAAGGGAAGCTGGGCGGACTTCGATTTGTCCGTGCTGCCGGTCAGCGGCGCCCTTCGCCAATGGTTCGGCGCCGCGCTGGCCTCGGCGACAGGGCCCGCGGGAACGCGGCGCACGCCCGGTTCCGCGCGGGACTTCGTTCGGGTAGTGCGCATGTTCACCGAGTATCTGGCGTCTTTGTCGCGTCCGCCGGCCCTGCCCGCTGAGCTCGCGGCGGTTCACCTGGACGGGTTTCTGCTCAAGCACCGCGGATCGGCGTCGATGCCCAGCCTGTTGTGCACGTTCCGGTCCCTGCTGCGCCACGCCCCGGCCGCAGGAGCGGACGTGTTCCTGACTCGGCTGTCCCAGGTGAATCTGCCCAGGAACAGGAACGCCGGACGTGCCTACCGGGCGGAGGAGTTCGAGCAGATCACGCGCCGGGCTCGGCAGGAGGTCCGCTCAGCCGCTCAGCGGATCGCAGACGCCCGCCAGCGGATCGCAGACGCCCGCCAGCGGCTGGCCGACTGGAGGGCGGGTCTGGTGAGCCGGGAGTCGAATGTCCGCGCCTGGGAGGCGGGGTGGCTGCTGGATCACATCGACCGCACCGGAGAGGTCCCGCGCCGTCCGCACTCGGCCCCGGCCACGCCGGTCTCGATGGTGCGGCGTCACGGTGGCTCGCCGGCGCTGATGGCGCAGCTGCACCTGACGTTCCTGGACGTGGCTGCAGCCGGGGTGCTGATGATGTGCCTGACCGGAGAGAATCACAGCACGATCGCGTCAGCCGTCACAGATCATCACCGCCCGGACGGCGGCGCGGGCGGGCAAGCGACTGCGCTGGTCGACTGGCTCAAGCCCCGGCGAGGACCTGCCTCTTCGCGCCGCACGGTACCTCTGCAGCAGGGAGCCAGCCGCAAGGAGGGCGCCCGGTGGGATCTGCACACGCCGTTTGGCCTCTACATGCTGCTGATCGATCTGGGCGCCGCCTCGCGCGTCTGGGCGCGGACGGACGCGCTGCTGGTCTACTTCAGCCTCAAGGGCCCCCATGGCTCGGGCTTTCGCACGGGCATGCCCTCAAGCATGGTCCACACCTGGTCCAAGATTATGTCCCTCACGAGCAGCACAGAGTTTGCCGGAGAGGGACCGCTGCATGTGGATTCGAGGCGCCTGCGCCTGACTTGGCTGGAGGCGAATCAACGGCCGGTGGCGCACAGCGAGCTGACCCTGGCCAACGACTACCTGGCCCGCAACCGAGGCAACCTCACCGATTACCAGAGAGTCGTTGCCGAGGTCCTGGAACAGCAGGTGGCCAAGGCCCGTGCACTGCCGGCGATGGCGGTGATGACCGAGGCCGATCTGGCCGAAGCCCGTGAGGATCCGGGCCGGGTGGCGGGCCGCTTCGGCCTGTCGGCCAGCACTTTCAAGGAGGTGCTGGCCGGACGCCTGGATACCGCGCTGGCTGCGTGTACCGGCCACCGGGCCAGTCCCCATGCGCCGCCCGGCGAGCCGTGTCCGGCCTCCTTCCTGCTGTGCCTGTCCTGCCCGTGTGCACGTGCCACCCCCGAGCACCTGCCGGTCCTGGCCCTCACGTTGGAAAAGATCGATGCCCGGCGCGCAGCAATGCCGCCCTCGCAGTGGGCCCAGCGCTACGGCATTCCGGCCAGCCAGCTCACCGACATCCTCAAACAGTTCCCGCCCCAGCACGTCGCCTCGGCCAGAGCCCGGTGCGCCGAGCGCGAGCACGAACTCGTGGAGCGTCTGCTGAGCCGCGGGCTGGACCGATGACCACACCCGCCGCGGCCACGGCCGCGTTCCCCTCTCGCCCAGCTCCTGGCGAGCTCGTACTACGGGAGCGACCCCTTAGGCCCGGCACCGATGCCCACACACTGTCGCGGTTCGCCGACGACCGCTGGGACCTGACACCGGGGTTGTTCGAAGCGCACGCCAAAGCGCTCTCCCTGGACTTCACCACCGTGCCATCCGCATACACCAGCACGGTCAAGCATGTTGTGTGGCTGTGGATTAACCCGCCGGAGAGTATGCCGTCCTACTACCGGGCGAGCTCCTCACGGCCCGCTGTACGCACAGTGGCCACCTATTTCCAGAGTCTGCGCAGCTTCGCGCACTGGGCCGACGCCCGGGCCGCGGATTCTCTACACCGTCTCACCAGCGCGGATCTGGACGACTTCGCAGCCCATGTCCGTGCAACCGGCCTGCCGCACGGCACAGGTGAGGACCTGTTGGCCGTGGTGGTCCGGCTGTGGTCCCTGCGCGAGCTCCTGCCGCCGGGCGACCGGCTGCCGGCTGCGGCTCCGTGGCGGGGCGAACTCATCGCCGACATCCTGGGTACCCGCCGCGACCCATCGGGAGAGAACCGGACCCAGCGGGTCCACCCAGACACGATGACAGCGCTGCTGAGCTGGGCCCTGCGGTTCATCGAGCTCTTCGCCGACGACATTACGGCTGCGTTCGGCGAATTCAAGGCGATCTGCGTGCGTACCCCGTCCGGACGGGCCGCCGGACTGTCTCCGATGCCCGCGCCGCGGGCCCCCGGCGAGCGGATGAAGGACCTGGAACGCCTGCTGGACCGCTACCGCCGGCGCAGCCTGCCGCTGCCGGGCAAGTCGGGCCCGGACGGGATTCTGCGGGTCAACTACAGCCACATCGCCCGGCGAATCGACGTCATTTCCCTGATACAGAGCCCTCATCTAGTGCGGGCCGTCGATGCCGCAGGGCTTCCGGTCGCCGACGGCTCCCCTCTGTTCGCCCCTATCACCGCTGGCCTTGACGGAGTCCCCTGGCTACCGGGCCCGATCACCTACGAGCAGGCCCCGCAGATGGCCCGCCACCTGAGCACCGCCTGCTTCATCGTCATCGCGTACCTCTCCGGTATGCGTCCGGGCGAAGCCCTCAACCTCCAGCGTGGATGCGCCCGCCGCGACTCCAACACCGGCCTGACACTGATCCACGGCCAGCATTTCAAAGGAGTACGAGACACCGCCGGCCGTCACATCCCCCAGGGCGAGGAACGCCCCGACCCCTGGGTGGTCGTCGAACCCGTCGCCCGCGCCGTGACCGTCCTCGAACGCCTCCACAACGCCGAACTGCTCTTCCCCACTACCTTGAACATCGACGGCCGCGCCACCGCCGCCAGCCTCTACCAGCGCGCCGGGAAGGCACGCACAGACTCCAACGCCAGCGCCGACATCAACGCCTTCATCACCTGGGTCAACGACTACTGCACAGCCCACCGGCGCCCCGACCCGATCCCGCCGGATCCGGCCCGGCCTGCGATCAGCTCCAGCAGACTGCGCCGCACCCTGGCCTGGTTCATCGTGCGCAAGCCCCGAGGTCTGGTCGCCGCCGCCGTCCAGTACGGCCACGTCCGCGTGCAGATGACCCTCGGCTACTCCGGTACCTACGCCTCCGGCTTCCCCGACGAACTCGTCTTCGAGCAATGGCTTGCCCGGCTCGACGAGCTCGCGGAGGCCCGCGAGCACCTCGCCGCCGCAGAGCACGTCAGCGGCCCCGCAGCCGACCGATACCGTCACCGCGTTGCTGCTGCAGCCCGCTTCGCCGGACGTGTTCTGCGTATCCGCCGCGACGCCGCGACCCTGCTGGCCAACCCCGACCTCATGGTCTACCCCGGCACGGGCATGACGTGTGTCCTGGACCCCGCCCGGGCGGCCTGCCGCCTCGCCGGCGACGAGCACAGCAGCCGCCGCACCCCTGACCTCGATGACTGCCGCCCCACCTGCCTCAACATCGCCCGCACTGACCGCGACATCGCAATCGTCCGCGCTCAGGCCGACCGGCTGCGCAACATCGTCGACGATCCACTCGCCCCGCCCATCCGCAACCAGCGCGAGCTGCACGAACTCGCCCGCCTCCAAGGCATCTTGGCCGAACACGACCAGCAGGAGCCCTAAATGGCCACAGACCGCTCAGCAGAGCGCGTCGCCATCCAGACCGCGGCCGACCGCCTCCTCGCTGGCACCCCGCAGCGCTCTACCGGAGCGCTGACCGTCCTGCAGCTCGCGGCCGAAGCAGGAGTCAAACGGTGGGTTCTCACACACAAACACCCCGACCTCAAGGACGACTTCCTCGCCCGGCGCACACTGGCCAACGGAATCCCGCCCGCGTTCCAGCACCTGCAGGCCCGGGCAAGTGACCTGGAGGAGCGCAACCGCCGACTGCTCGAGACGAACCGGCACCTGACCGAGCGTGTCGAGACCTACGCCCAGGTGATCGCCGAACTCCTGACAGAGCGCGACCGCCTCCACACGCCTCCACCGGTCTTGGGGACGGTGCTCCCGTACAGCCTTGGCTCCTCGCGGCCTTCCGCCTCTCCGGGACAACGAGCCCCCGCTGAGGACTGAGGAGAATCGAGGTGTGAGCGTCAAGGCATGGCTGACTGTCAGCGGTGTCCGCGGCGCCTGATCATCCGGACGACTCGGGGGAGGGCCGATCCGGCCAGCAGGGCCGCCAGCGGGAGGACGACGTCCGTCCATGGGTCGCGGATCGGCTTGTAGGTGGCCTTGCCGTCGGTGATCTCGATGTAGCCGAGCGGCCGGGCCTCGGCTCCGCCGCCTCCGCCTCCTCCCTCACCGGTTTTGGTGGCGCCGATTTCCCGTCCGGCGCCACCGCCGAAGCCGAAGCCGACCCTGGCGACCGGAATGACGGTGATGCCGTCGCGGGTAATGGGTTCGCCGTAGACGGCGGTCACGGAGGCCCGTCCGCCAAGTTTGTCGGCCAGGCGCTCCAGGAGGGTGACGGAGGCGTGGGCGGCGCTGAGGTCGGCCAAGGGGACGGGCGTGTTTTCGCCTGCTGTGCTCGTCATGTGCTGTCTCCCGTATGGGGGCGTTCCGCTGTGCCGAGGATGTGGGCGGCGGCCGGGGCGGGGAATTTCGTATCGGGGAAGGCGAACTTCTCCACTGTGGTGAGGGTGAGACCGGCTGTGGTGACGGCGGCGGCCCGGAGTGCCTGGTGGAGTTGGCCGGCGTCGGGGGCACCGGCGAGGCCGTCCGCGGTCCGGTACATCCGGCAGGACAGTCCGGGGGTGTGTCCGGGCTCGGCGAACGGGTCGCGGCCGTCGATGAGGATGGTCGGGGAGCCGATGAAGCCGATCCGCTCGGCTTCACCCTGGCCGGTCACGACGCGGGTGGTGAATCCGATACTGCTCAACCCCGACCTGTCGAGCGCGCGGCGCAGCCGCTCGGTCGCGAGCGTCTCGTTCGGGCAGCCGGGCACGAGAAGGATCTCGATGTCCATGTCTCCAGGCTCCCGCACGTGCCTGCCGTGCGCGCCCGCGCCGTCCGGCCTGGCCGTGCCCGAACGTGGTCCCGTGTACGGGCCCGTCGCCGCGGCGGGTGTGTTCATCGGCAGCAGTCGCAGCCGGGACGGCAGCCGCAGGCGTCCGCCTCCTCACGCTTGGCGGGCGCCGTGGCGGCGGGGGTCGCGCAGCAGCCCTTGCCCTGCCAGGCGTCGCGGCCTTCCTTGACCGCGACAGCGGCGATGACGAGGGCGGCGATTGGGTCGGCCCAGGACCAGCCGAGGGTGGCGTTGAGGACCAGGCCCAGGAGCAGGACGGCGGAGAGGTAGGTGCACAGGAGGGTCTGCTTGGAGTCCGCGACCGCGGAGGCGGACCCGAGCTCGCGCCCGGCTTTGCGCTGGGCCGCGGACAGGAACGGCATCACCGCCAGGGACAGGGCCGCCAGCACGATGCCGGGGATCGACCGCTCGGCCTCTCCGGTGCCGGTCAGCGCCCGGGCCGCGTCGAAGCTCACGTACGCGGCCAGTGCGAAGAACGAGACGGCGATGATCTGCAGGGTGGTCTTCTCGCGGGCCTCGCGCAGTGCGTGGTCGCGGGCGGAGAACTGCCAGGCGACCGCGGCGGCGGAGGAGACCTCGATGATGGAGTCGAGGCCGAAGCCGATCAGCGCGGTGGAGGAGGCGATCGTTCCGGCGGTGATCGCGACGATGGCTTCGATGACGTTGTAGGTGATGGTCGCCGCGACCAACATCCGTATCCGGCGGGCGAGCGCCTCTTGGCGGGCGGGGGCCGGGCTTATGCCGATGGGTATTTCGGCGGTCATCTCAGCAGCAGCCCTTCTCGTCAGCGTCCGGGCAGGTGCGGTCCGCCTCGACGGCTACCACGGCGGTGCGCAGGTCGTCCAAGGCGTGGCCGAGACGTTCGTCGGCGAGTTCGTAGCGGGTGCGGCGGCCGGCCGGTAGAGCGACGACCAGGCCGCAGTCGCGCAGGCATGCCAGGTGGTTCGACAGCCTGGTCCGCGAGACGCCCAGGGCGTCTGCAAGATCTGCCGGGTGGGCGGGGGCTTGACGCAGGGCGAGCAGGATCCGGCAGCGGATCGGGTCGGCGAGGGCGCGGCCGAACCGCGCCAGCACCTCGATGTCGGGAGCGAGAGTCAGCACACCAATGACGGTACACGTCTTCCTGAATTCAGGGAATCATGGATCAGTGATCTTCCGTGACTGTGCCCACGGCGCGTCGGCCCGGGTGAGGCGGGGGCCGGCCTTACCCGCAGTGCGAGCACCGGTTGGTCGTGGCCCGGGACGGGGCCGAGGTAGGCGCCAGCCGGGCAGGTCCGACGGGGCCGCCGGATCGGTGGCCATCACGGTTGGATGGCCGGACATGCACCGTCCTCGCCTGCGCTCGCAACGGTGTCCAGGCGCCATGGCGATCCTGGATCCGTGCGCTGCGCGGACTCGGCGACGACAAAGGCGTACGTCGCGGCGATCCCGTCCCCGGGAACGGGGCCGAGGTAGGTGTGGCCGGTTAGGCGGGACCAGGCGGCCAGGTCCAACGGGGCGGCCGGATCGGTGGCCTTCACATGCACGACGGTGCCCGGCAGTGCGCCGTCGATCTCGCGGCGGAGGCGCAGTAGCAGGGTGACGCATAGCAGGCCCGAGCCGTCGACGATCAGAGGCAGGCCTGGACGGACAGAGGCGGTCATGCGAGACCTTTGCGGACGGCGGTGATCAGAGCTTCGGCGGCGCGGTCGATGTCGTGCGCCGTGGTCCAGCGGCCGGTCGACAGCCGTAGAGCGCCCAGGCTGCGGGCGTCGTCCAGGCCCATCACGTGCAGGACGGGTGAGGGGGTGCGGGTGCCGCTGTGACAGGCTGAGCCGGTGGAGGCGGCGATCTCCGGTACAGCGGCGAGGAGTTCGTGGCCTCGGACGCCGTCGATGCTGATGTTGAGGGTGTTGGGCAGACGCGGTTCCACGGGGCCGTTGAGGTGCACCCGGCCCCGCAGTGCCTCGACCAGACTGGCGTGGAGGCGGTCGCGCAGCCCAGCGACGCGTTCGGGGCCGCCGCTTGCCAGGTCCGCGGCGGCGAGCTGTGCGGCGGTGCCAAGCGCGACGCCGAGCGCCACGTTCTCGGTGCCCGCGCGCAGGCCATGCTCCTGTCCCCCGCCGTAGAGCAGCGGTTCGAGCGTGACGCCGTGGCGTAGGTACAGGGCGCTGACGCCCTTGGGCGCGTACATCTTGTGCCCGACAACCGTCAGCAGGTCGACGCCCAAGTGCCTCACGTCCAGCGGGATCTTTCCGGTCGCCTGGGCGGCGTCGCAGTGGAAAAGCGCACCGTGGGCGCGGGTGATGCGGGCCAGGTCGGAGATCGGCTGGAGGGCGCCGGTCTCGTTGTTGGCGGCCATCACTGAGACGACGACCGTGCTCGGCGTGAGGCCGGAGGCCAGAGCAGCCGGGTCGACCAGGCCGTCGCTGTCAACCGGCAGGTACGTCACCTCAATTCCGTGCAGGCGCTCCAGCGCGCGGCAGGTCTCCAGCACGGCCGGGTGCTCGGTGACCTGCGTGATCACATGCGGGCGGTCAACCTTCGCCGCCAGGACGGCACCGCGCAGGGCGAGGTTGTTCCCTTCCGAGCCGGGTCCGGTGAACACGATCTCGCCCGTCTCCGCGCCGATGAGCTCGGCCACCTGGGTGCGGGCGCGGTGCAGGGCCGCCTTCGGCTCTGCCGCATAGGTGTGGTCGCTGGAGGGGTTGCCGAACCAGTCCGCCAGGTACGGCCGCATCGCTTCGACCACCCGCGGGTCTACTGGGGTGGTGGAGTTGTAGTCGAGGTACACGGGGCCGCCGGCCAGGCCCGGGTGAGCGGGGATCACGCGGCGCTCTCCGTCTCCACGGGCAGCTCGGCCAGTCGCCACTCCAGCATCCCGTCGGTGAGCCGCACTGCTCTGCGTCCGCTCTCACGGAGCAGACGTACCGCGTCGTAGGCCAGCACGCAGTAGGCGCCCCGGCAGTAGGTCACCACCTCGGTCTCCTCCGGCAACTCGGCGATGCGGTCGGCGAGTTCCTCGACCGGGATGGAGCGCGCGCCGGGGATGTGCCCGGCGGCGTACTCCTCGGCCGGACGCACATCGAGGATGACGACCTCGCCTGCCGCCGTGCGGGCGAGCAGGTTTTCCCGGTCGACCTCGGCCGCGTCGTCCGTGCCGAGGTAGGCGGTGCGGGCGGGTTCGACGGCGGTCTGGTGGGCCTGGGCGACCTGGCGCAGCAGCGCGTAGAGGGCGGCGACGTCGTCTCCGGCCAGCCGGTAGTGGATGCGTACGCCTTCGCGGCGGGTGGCCACGAGTCCGGCCTGCTTGAGGGTCTGCAGGTGCGCAGAGGCGGTGGTCAGGTTCAGCCCGGCGGTCTTGGCAAGGGCGTCGACGGTGCGTTCGCCCTGGGCCAGCAGATCGAGCAGTTCCAGCCGTTTGCCGCTGCTCAGCGCCTTGCCGGTGCGTGCGAATGCGTCGTACAGGGCGGCTTTGCGTGCGGGGTCTCCCATGGCATCCTCCATCGTTCCATGGAATATTGTAGCTAAGGGTGGGTGCTGAAGCGACCTGCACCTGCCGTGACACCTGGAGGATCTGATGGGCTTCGCCGACGATCACTTGATACCGCTGGTCGATGAGGGTCTGGGCAACAGCGCCTACCTCGTCGACCTCGGCGACGGACGTGCCCTGGCCGTGGACGCGAGCCGAGATCTACGCGCCCTGCGGACGGCTACCGCGCGGCACGGGCTCACGGTCGCCTTCGCCGCCGACACTCACCTGCACGCCGACTTTCTGTCCGGTGCGGTGCAGCTGGCCGCTGACGACGGCGCGGCCGTACTCGCCTCCGCCGCCGGGAACCGGGCATTCCCGCACACCGCGCTCGACGACGGCGACGAGACCGACCTCGGCGGACTGACCCTGCGCGCGCTGGCCACCCCCGGCCACACCGACGAGCACCTGTCCTTCCTGCTCCTGGACGGGGCACGCGAGCTCGGAGTCTTCACCGGCGGCTCGCTGATCGTCGGATCGGCCGCCCGCACCGACCTGCTCGGCGTCGAACGCGCGGAGAAGCTGGCCCGCGCCCAATACCGCTCGCTCCACCGCCTGGCCAAGCTGCCGGACGCGACCGCGGTGTGGCCCACGCACGGCGCCGGATCCTTCTGCTCCGCCCCACCCGGCGCGGAACGCACCACCACCATCGCCGCGCAGAAGCAGGCGAACCTGCTGCTGGCCGCGCCCGACGAGGACGCCTTCGTACGGGAGTTGCTCGGCAGCCTCGGCTCCTACCCTGCGTACTTCGACCGCCTGGGCGAGATCAACCGGCACGGGCCCGCGGTGATCGGCTCCGCTCCCACGCTCGCCGCGCTCACAACGGCCGAGATACGCCAACTGCTGGGCCAGGGCGCACAGCTCGTCGATGTACGCCCCGTCGCCGACTTCGCCGCCGGCCACATCCCCGGCGCCATCTCCATCCCGCTCCGCGACCAGTTCGCCACCTGGCTGGGCTGGTTGCTCCCCGACGACATCCCGCTCGTCTTCGTCACCGCCCCAGGACAGGACCTCGCCGAACTCACCTGGCAGTCCCTGAAGATCGGATACGAGCAGCTGGCCGGGCACCTCGACGGCGGCATGGCCGCCTGGACGACCGACGGCGGACCGCAGCAGACCATCGCACTGGTCACCGCCGACCGGATCGCCGAGCGTCCCGTCCTCGACGTACGCCAGAGCGCCGAGCACACCACCGGCCACATCGCCGACGCGATCCACATCGAACTCGGCGACCTCATCACACGCACCGATGAAACACCGGACGGCGCGGTGGTCCACTGCGGGCACGGCGAACGCGCCATGACCGCCGCCAGCCTCCTGCAGCGCGCCGGCCACCGAGATCTCGCCGTCCTCGACGGCGGACCGGGCGACTGGTCCAAGGCCACCGGCCACCCCCTGGAGGAGACCGCGTGACCACCCACACCACCGACGAGACCAGCTCCGACATACGTCTCGGACTGCGCGCCAATCTGGCCCAGTTCAGCCTGCTCGTGGCTGTCAACGCCCTGGTCGGCGGCATGCTCGGCCAGGAGCGCACGGTCCTGCCGCTGCTGGCCGACGACGTCTTCCACCTGTCCGCCTACACTTCCGCGCTGACCTACATCCTGGCCTTCGGCGCCACCAAGGCCGTCACCAACTTCTTCGCCGGCACCTGGTCGGACCGCTACGGCCGTAAACCGGTCCTGATCGCCGGATGGCTGGTTGCGCTGCCGATTCCCGCGATGCTGGCCTGGGGCCCCACCTGGGGCTGGATCATCGCCGCCAACATCCTGCTCGGCGTCAACCAGGGCCTGACCTGGTCCACCACCGTCATCATGAAGATCGACCTGGTCGGCCCCGAACGGCGCGGCCTGGCCATGGGCTTTAACGAGGCCGCCGGCTATGTCGCCGTCGCGGCAACCGCCATGGCCACCGGCGCCATCGCCGAGCACGCCGGACTTCGCCCCGAGCCGTTCCTGCTCGGTGCCGCCTACGTCGTCCTGGCCCTGGGCCTGTCCACCTTCGCGGTACGCGAGACCCGCGACCACGCCCGCTTCGAAGCCGCCCGCCACGTCACCCCTGCCGGCAGCGAGCACGACGGGGAACTGACCACCGGCCAGATCGCGCGCCTCACCAGCCTGAAGGACAAGGCGCTGTCCGCCGCAAGCCAGGCAGGCATGGTCAACAACCTCAACGACGCCCTCGCCTGGGGCATCTTCCCCCTGCTCTTCGCCGCCCACGGCCTGACCATCGCCCAGATCGGCATCCTCGCCGCCCTCTACCCCGCCGTCTGGGGCGCGGGCCAGATGCTCACCGGCTGGTGGTCCGACCACATCGGCCGCAAACACCTGATCACCGCCGGGATGCTTCTGCAGGCCGCCGCGATCGCCCTCGTCGCCGTCGGCACCACCTTCGGCGTGTGGGCCACCGCCCAAGTCCTCCTGGGTATCGGCACCGCCCTGGTCTACCCGACCCTGCTCGCCGTCATCGGCGACGTCGCCCACCCCGCATGGCGCGCCCGGGCCGTCGGCGTCTACCGCCTGTGGCGCGACGGCGGATTCGCCGTCGGCGCTCTCCTCGCCGGAGTCCTCGCCGACGCCTACGGCCTGACCACCGCGATCTGGGCCATCGCCGCCCTCACCGCCGCATCCGGCCTCCTCGTCGCGGTACGCATGTACGAGACCCACCCCCGCCTGTGAGCAGACACCGTCATGGTCTGCCCTCTGTTGCCCCCGGCCAGCACAACGCCCGCCAACACGCTCGGCACCTGATGTTGCTGTCGCACCATCGGCTACGCCGCCGAGCACTCGTCGCCGCTCAACGCCACCGTCAAGACCGCCGACCCCGCAGGCCCACCAAGTACCGCCCGACCTGACGACTGCGTCCGCGGCGGTGTTGTCAATGCAACACCTCCGAACGAGCGACGGAACCCGCGGCATCGACCGCCGGGTAATCGTGCCCGCAGAGCTTCCGCACAGCGCCTCCGCCGCGCGCCGCTTCTCCACCGACACCCTGGCGCCGGACGTGATGCGGGCCGCGCTGCTGTCCTGCGCGACCGAGCTCGGCGAGTGCCTGCGCGGCCGCCGCCAGGCCGCGAAAGCAGTAACGCTCACGGTGTCGTTCGCCGGCAGTAGCCAGCTGATCCGCAGCCGGCAGCTGCCGGGTGGGCCGTCCGCGCACACTGACGACCTGCGCAACCTCGCCTACGACCTCTACCGGTCCATGGCGCTCCAGCGGGCTCGGGTACGAGGCGTGGCGGTCAGGGGAGAGCAGCTGGTAGCCGCCGAGACGGTGGCCGAGCAGCTGAGCCTCGATGCGATGCGCGAGGACCGCCTGCGCGCCGAGCAGGCGGTCGACGCCCTCAACCGCAGGTACGGCTCCGGCACCGTCGGCCCGGCCGCCTCCTACCGTCACGCCGGCTGACGGCCCGATACGAGGAGCGCGCGTTGAGCATGCGGCGGAATGCGGTGGAGGTGGACCCGATGACCGTGGGGGAGGAGCCGGTCATGGTGCAGCTCTACACGCCGCGCAAAGAGCCCGGCGTGCGGTTGCAGGTGGCGGGACGGCCGTACTTCGGCGCAGCCATGGAGCGCCGCGACTTCACCGACGGCCGGATACTCTTCGCGATTGGATTGCGGCCCGCTGACACGGCCCCGGAGTCCTAGCCCAGACACCAGGGAGCAAGTAACCCGCCGGTAGCTTTCAGGGCTTCACCGCGGCGGTCTTCTTCGACTGGCGGGGAACGGTCTTCTCGCGGTCGAGGTGCCCGTACACCGTCGAGCGAGGCACGCTGAACATGTCGGCGATCTGCTGGACGGTCTTTTCCCGCTCGTCGTAGAGCCGTTGGGCAAGCGCGGCCTGGTCCTCGGTGAGCTTCGGCCGACGCCCTCCGACACGGCCGCGGGCCCGCGCGGAGGCGAGCCCGTCGTTCGTATTCGCCACGATCAGCTCCCGCTGGAGCTCGGCCAGCACAGACAGCATGCCGAACATCGCGCGTCCCTCCATGGTGGCAGTGTCGATGCCCTGCTCGATGACGTGCAGGCCGATCCCGCGTTCGCGCAGCTCGGCGCCGAGGGTGACCAGATGCAGGACGGAGCGGGAAAGCCGGTCGAGCCGGGTCACCTTCAACGTGTCGCCCTCGCGCATCAGCTGCATGACGAGATCGAGCTTCGGGCGGGACGCTTTCGCCCCGCTGGCGACGTCGACGTGGATGTTGTCGCGGTCGACGCCGTTGCGGAGAAGTGCGTCGATCTGATGATCAGGGTTCTGGTCGGCCGTCGATGTGCGGCAGTAGCCGAGAAGCATTGTCGGAAACTACCCCAGCGACCGTTCACCGACGTTGATTTCCGACGCGAGTTGCCGACAGTGCCCACCTGCGGGTTCGTGATCACGGGCACGAGTGTCGACAGACGGTGGCGCCCTCAAGTGATCAACGCACCGCCCATGGATGATGATGTGACCGTGGAGGCACAGGTGCGTGACTACGGGTTTTCGCCAGCTCAGCAGAATGAGATTTGGAGACGCTGGCGTGAGGGGCAGTCGTTCAGCTTGATGGGGCGGGCGCTCGGGGCGCCGATGCACCACGTCCGCCGGTTCCTGTACCAGAGCGGCGGCGTCCGTCTCACCCCGCAGCAGCGATCAGAGCGGCATCTGACCGGCGGCGAGCGCGAAGAGATATCCCGCGGCATCGCCGCCGGAGAATCTGCCCGGCAGTTGGCCAGGCGGCTGGGCAGATCGCGTTCGACCGTCTCCCGCGAGATCGCGCGCAACGGCGGCCGGGACCGCTACCGTGCCGTGTCCGCCGATGCGGCCGCCTACGCGCGTGGGCGCCGGCCCAAGCAGGGGAGGCTCGCCCAACGGCCCGCTCTACGCGCGCTGGTGGAGGCCAAGCTGGCTCTGTGCTGGTCCCCCGAGCAGATCGCAGGATGGCTGCGACGCCAGTTCCCCGGTGACGCCGCCATGCAGATCTCGCACGAAGCGATCTACCTCTCGCTCTACGACCCTCGTCGGCGCCAGGCGATCGACCGCAGCCTCACCTAGCGGCTGCGGTCAGCCAGGCCCATGCGCCGCCCGAAGATCGCCCGTCGGCCCACCGGGCGAGGAATCATCCGCGGCATGGTGTCCATCACTGCTCGCCCCGCCGAGGTCGAGGACCGCACCGTCCCCGGCCATTGGGAGGGCGACCTCGTGATGGGCACCCGGCCCTCGGCGGTCGCCACGCTCGTAGAGCGCACCAGCCGCTACACGGCCATCGTTGCGCTGCCGGACGGCATCAAAGCTGAGCAGGTTACTCCGCACCTCACCATGAGTCTCCTCGGTATCCCGCCCCAACTGCGGCGGACGCTCACCTGGGACCGGGGCCGGGAGATGGCCGAGCACCAGGCCATCACCGCCGAGACCGGGATGCCGATCTACCTCTGCAAGCCGCGGAGCCCTTGGCAGCGCGGCACCAACGAGAACACCAACCGGCTGCTTCGGCAGTACCTCCCCAAGGGCGCGGACCTCCGCACGTTCAGCCAGGCCGACCTGGACGCCATCTGTCGGCGTACACATGAACGTCCTCGGTCGCGTACGGATGAACGTGGCCAGGGTCTGACGTGGTGGCGGGGATGGGTGGGCAGTCTGCTGCCGGGTTGATCCGGGTGGTGGAGGGGTGGTCGCGATGGTCTTGGATCCGCATCGCTGGCTGGAACTGCGCCGGTTTCGCGGGCTGTTGGAGTCCGGTGCGATGAGTCTGTCGGAGATCGCCCGTGAGACAGGGCTGGATCGTAAGACGGTGCGGAAGTACTTGTCGGCGCCCGGGCCGGCGTCTCCGCCGCGCCGGTCGCCGAGCGGGCGGTCGCGGGCGAGGAAGATCGATGAGTTCGCGCCGCTGGTCGATGCGATGCTGCGGGCCGAGGTCCTGATGAAGGCCGCAGTCATCCATGAACGGCTGGTCGCGGAGTACGGATTCACCGGGAACTACCAGCGGGTCAAGCTCTACGTTCAGGAAGCCCGGCCCAGGGTCGCCGAGGAACTCGGCATCACCCCGAAGGAACTGGCTGGCATGCATCGCCGGTTCGAGGTGATCCCCGGCGCCCAAGCCCAGGTGGACTGGGGTGGTGCGACACGAGGTCGCGTATATGAGTGAACTCGCAGATTGGAGGCCGGTCATGCCGGTTGCGTAGTTCTCGGTGAGTGTTCGAGATCGATCTCCGCTCTGACGTGCGCTCGCGGGTCCTGCCCGCAGAGGGTGCGAAGCTCAGGGAAGAAGCCCAAGGGCCCCCGATCCGTCAGGGGGAGCAACCGGGCAAGGAGAAGGCCGGACGGACGAACGCGAGTGAACCCCCTGTGATGCCTCGTTATCGACAAGCCCGGGAGACGGGATGAATACCCGGGTTATAGGGCCTGGCCGCTGGAAGAGGCGGCGAGCGACGATCGGAGCCTGCCCCGTCGGTCGTGTGAACACCGCTGGTCCCGGGGTTTAGGGGGCGTCCTCCCCGGTCGCGTCTCGTATACGCGGAACGTGGAAACCCCGTCGGGGTCCCGGCCTTGAGGCCGGGTAGGCCGATCGTGAGAGGGGCGTAAGCCCCCGGCGGGACAGGAAGCCCAAGAAGCGGATGCCGGCTGCCGAAAGGCAACGGGACTCGTGACAACACGGCTGCCACTCCAGGCGGCTGTCACGGGGAACCGGCCGGATGCCGGTCCTGGCGACCGGGCCCGGAAGGGCGCTGACGTGGGCTGGTGAGCCTTTGAACGCCGAGGCCGAGGGCCTCTCAAACCGAGGGACATGTTGGACACCATTGCGGTGAACGGACCCGAGGACGTTCTCGACTGGGACGCCATCAACTGGCGGCTCCACGAGGAGAACGTAGTGAGGCTGCGGCGGAGGATCTTCAAGGCGACACGAGAAGGGGACTGGGTTGCAGTCCGCTCCTTGCAGAAACTGATGCTGAGATCCTGGTCGAACACGCTGGTCAGCGTTCGGCAGGTCACTCAGCGAAATGCTGGGCGTCGGACGGCCGGGATCGACGGGGAAACGGCCCTGTCACCCGAAGCCAGGGCGGCAGTGGCGATGCGGGTGCACCGCTCGCGCTCGTCCTGGGACCCCATGCCGGTCCGACGTGTGTACATTCCGAAGGCCAATGGAAAGCAGCGGCCGCTCGGCATTCCCGTGATCTTGGACCGGTGCCATCAGGCACGGGTCCGCAGCGCACTGGAGCCCGAGTGGGAAGCCCGGTTCGAGCCCCGTTCCTACGGGTTCCGCCCCGGGCGGAGCTGCGCCGACGCGATCGGCTCCCTGTTCTCCACGCTCAGCGGGCCACTTGCCCGACGGGTATGGATCCTGGACGCTGATCTGTCAGCTGCGTTCGACAAGATCGGCCATGCACGGCTCCTCGACTCGCTCGGTTCATTCCCTGCCAGGGACATGATCGAACGATGGTTGAAGGCCGGGGTGGTCGACAAGGGGCAGTTCTCGCCGACCGAGGAGGGCTCTCCCCAGGGCGGCGTGATCAGCCCGTTGTTGATGAACGTAGCTCTCCACGGGCTCGAGGAGGCCGCAGGGGTCCGCTATCTCACGACCGGCACACACGCCGGGGATGTGGTGGCGGGCTCTCCAATCTTGGTGAGGTACGCCGACGACATGGTGGCTTGCTGTCATTCCAGGCAGCAGGCCGAGCAGGTCAAGGCACGGCTTGCGGAGTGGCTGGCGCCCCGGGGGCTGGTCTTCAACGAGGACAAGACGCGCATCGTCCACCTCGAAGAGGGCTTCAACTTCCTCGGGTTCAACGTTCGCCGCTACCGACGTCGCAAGCTGCTGATCAAACCGAGCGCGGAGGCGGTCAGGCGTATCCGGAAGAGGCTCGCGGACGAAGTTCGTGCTCTGCGCGGCTTGAACGCGACGGCGGTCATCGCCAAGCTCAACCCGATCGTCCGGGGCTGGGCGGCCTACTACCGGGGGGTGGTGTCCAGCAGAATCTTCACGGCGCTGGATCACTACGTGTGGTGGCTCACTTTCCGGTGGGCCAGACGCATGCACCCCAACAAGTCGAAGAAGTGGATCGTTCGACGCTACTTCGGCAGGTTCAACAAGTTCAGGAACGACCGGTGGGTGTTCGGCGACCGCGGCAACGTGCTCAACGACCGCGGAGAGATTCCCACCCTCGTCAAGTTCTCCTGGACGAACATCGTCCGGCACCAGTTGATCGCAGGCGGGGCGTCACCCGACGATCCCGATCTGACGGACTACTGGGTCAAGCGGCGAAAGAGAGTCAAACCCCCGCTGGACAACTACAACGTGCGCCTGCTCGCCAAGCAGGACGGTCGTTGTCCGCTCTGCGGGGAACACCTTCTCACCGCAGACCAGCCGCCGCAGTCACCCCAGGAATGGGAGCGATGGTGGCTGAATGTCGTCAAGAGGGCGATAGCCGCCGACTATCTCACTCTGCACGGACGGCACGACACGTCGGACGGGAACCGAACACGCCTTATGCACGCCTCCTGCCATCGCGGCCTACGTGCCGGAAACCGCAGGAGACCAGCGGTAGTTGCACTCTCGTGATGCCCCTGGGGCTTGCTTGAGCCGTGGTGCGGGGAAACCTGCTAGCCCGGTTCTGAGGGGGGAGCGCCGCAGCAATGCGGCGCTCCTACCCGACACGAGGGCAACATCCTCGCGCATATGGGCATCAGGAAGGTCTATTCGTTCCACATGACCCTGTCGTACTCGCGTGAGCCGTTCTGCTGCTTCACCACGAGCCAGGATCTGGAGACCTTCTTCGACTGTCACCGGCGGGCGTTCGCGCACTTCGGTGGTTATGTGGGTGACGACTCTTCCGCGATCTCACGTTTCCGGTCAGGATGGTCGCTCCCGTCGAGGAGCTCGGATGGCCTGGCAGCCGCAGTTGGTACGACGCGTCGATGCCGCGGGGCACCCTGCGGCATCGCTGGGGCACGCGTTGGTCGACGACTACCTGGAGTTCGTGGCGGCACGCTGCCGACCGAACACCTTGCTGGCCACCGCCTACGACCTGAAGGTCTTCTTCTCGGTGGTGCCCAAGGAGCCGGCCGACGTCGTCACCGCTGACATCTTTGCGTTCATCACCGCACAGAAGAAGCCGCGGCGAGGGCCGATGGTCGTCCGGCTCGAGGACGGTGAAGCCGGGCTCTCGGCACGAACCATCAAGCGCCGGCTGGCCAGCATCTCCGGGTTGTTCGGCTACCTCATGACCCGCGACGACCTCGCCATCGGCCGCAACCCGGTGCCGACGGGGCTGGCCAACCGCCGTCGCAGCGGCAAGCGCGGGGCACCGCTGCTGCGCACGCCCCGCACCCTTCCGCGGGTCCTCGGGCCGGGTGAGGTTGAGGCGGTGCTCGGTGCGGTGAACACCGCACGGGATCGGGCCATGATCCTTGCGATGCTGCTGGGCGGACTGCGCCGCTGCGAGGTCCTCGGCCTGAACCTGGGCGACCTCTCACCGGGCGAGCGTCGGGTCTTCATCAGCGAGGGCAAGGGCGGGCACCAGCGCCTGATACCCGTCTCCGCGCAGTTCTTCACCGCGGTCGGCGACTACCTTGACCGTGAGTGTCCACCGGTCGACCACGACCACCTGTTCGTCGTCCTGCGCGGGCCGACCCGCGGTCGGCCGTTGTCCGCCGACGGCCTGGACGAGATCCTCGACGGCGTCCAGAAACGGACCGGCCTGTCGAGGTTGACCTGCCATCAGCTCCGGCACACCTGTTTGACCCGGTTGCGCGAGGCGGGCATGGCCCTGGAAGCGGTACAGGCCCAGGCCGGACACCGTTCCATCGAATCCACCCGCGTCTACATCCACTTGGCGAACAGCTGGCTCGTCGAGCAGTACCTGCAGGCGAGTGCCGCTATCGACGCAGATCGGGCGGGCAGTTGATGCGCCGGGCCCGCGCCGCGGCGCTGCCGATCGTGCGCCCAGACCTCGTCGAGTCCTACCTCATACACCGGGCCGCGCAGGGCATGAACACCGACCACAAGGTCCGCTGGGGCGCCCGCGCCCTGCTTGCCGCAGTGCCGGACCTGGCCGACTTCTACGCCGCCGACCGGCCGCCCCGCCAGTTGGTGTTCGACAGCGACTTCCCGATCGCGGACGAGCCGCTGCCCCGCTTCCTCGACGACGCTGCGGCCGCCAAGCTGCTGGCCGCCGCCCGCCGGGATCCCGATCCGTTCGCCCGGCTGGCGATCGAGATCCTCGCCCGCACCGGCATGCGCCGCAGCGAGGTGCTGGGCCTCACCATCGACGCGGTCGTCCAGATCGGCTCCGCCTACTGGCTCCGCGTCCCGGTCGGCAAGATGCACACCGACCGCTACGTTCCCCTGCACCCGCAGCTGAAGACGCTGCTGGACGACTGGCTGCTGCACCGGCCCGAGGGACTGCGCTCGAACCTGCTGTTCACCGACCACGGCCGCCCGGTCAACGCCTCCCGCATAGAGGCTGCGGTCCGCAAGGCCGGCGAGAGGGCCGGACTCGGCAGGGTCACTCCACACCAGCTCAGACATACTCTGGCCACCCAGGCGATCAACCGGGGCATGTCGCTGGAGGCCATCGCGGCTCTCCTTGGCCACCGGTCGTTGTCCATGACACGTGTTTACGCGCGGATCGCCGACCGGACCGTCGCCGACGAGTACTTCGCCGTCTCGGAGAAGGTCGAGGCCCTCTACGACGCCCCCCGCCAGCTGCCGGCGGACGCCGAGGGATCGGAGATGGCCAGACTCCGCCGGGAGATGCACCGCCGGATGCTCGGCAACGGCTACTGCGCTCGCCCTGTCGAGATGGACTGTCACTTCGAGTCGATCTGCGAGTCCTGCACGTTCTTCGTCACCACGATTGAGTTCCGGCCCACGCTCGAACGCCAGCGGGACGACGCAGCGGCCAAGGGACAGGTCGCCCGAGAACAGATCTTCGACGGCTTGCTGACCCGTCGCGACGAACAGACCGGATGACTCATCCTGACTCCGAGGACAGCGGAGTCCAGTTCTTGTCCTGCGATACGACAGCGCAGCCGTTCGGCCTCGTTGCTACGGACAGGACTCCTCGAACTTCACAGCGGTCAAGAACACTGGCTGACCTGTCAACTCGGCTCCTGCCGGGGGATCCTGGCTGCACACCTTCCAGTTCGACTCCACCACGACGACGCGATCCAGGCCAGAGGCGTCTGTCACCTCGATGCTCGTGGAGGGATCCAGAGCACCCGTCACAACTTTCACAGACTCGCCCCGGAAATCCGGCATCTTCCCGCCCGCCTCGGCGGGCTCCCTTTGGTCCTTCTCTGGGCAGGTCTCCTCGAGCTTGACAGCCCCGAGATCAATTTCGGTGTCTGTCGATCGTCGGCCTGGCTTCGGCGTCTGGAAGCAGACCTTCCAGTTCCGGTCGAGCACCTGGTTCCGGCCACGGCCGAGCGAGTCATGCGATGTGAGGACGTAGAAGCCAGCAGCTTGCGCGGCGTCCTGGGCGCTCTGCAACCCCTTGCCGACAAGGTTGGGAAGCTCCGCCGTCTTTACCTCTTCCGTGGCAGTCGGCGTCGTTGGCACTGGTGATTCAGCCGTCGGCTCTTTGGTGGGCTCCGACGTCGTTGGCGCCGGTGAACCAGTCTTCGGCGGAGCTTCCTTGGAGTCGTCGCCCCCGCACGCGGTGAGCGGCCGAAGCACCAGGGCGCTGAGGACTGCTGTGATGGCGTGGCGTCGCATGTGGTGATGGTGCCGAGCACCTCGATTCCCGCCTGCAGGCAGGGCCGCATATGCCGCAATTGTTACACGAAAGTACAGCCAGTGCGTCAACCTGAAGCCCCCAAGCAACTCCCGGGGTTGACACCGAGACCCGCATATTAGAGGCGCCCCGATGACGATCGTCTACGACCGGACCAAGACCGTGGTGCGGCGGCATGTCGCGCCGGGCGAGGCGGTCCCGCTGCATCCGGAGGCGGTCGCGTTCGCCGGGCACTACGACTTCGACATCGACGTGCTGGCCGCCTACCGGCCGCAGGGCAAGGGCCGGGTCGAGCGCCAGGTCCTGATCGTCCGTGACCACGTGCTGTCCGGCCGGTCCTTCTCCTCGATCCCGGAGATGGACGCGGCGTTCACCGCCTGGGTCCCCCTGCGGCGGGCCCAAGCCCACCGCACGCACCAGCAGATCATCGGCGAACGCGCGATCCGTGACCATGCCGCCCTCAGGCCACTGCCGCCGACTCCCTATCTGGTGACCGAACGGCATCTGCGGCCGGTCGGCAAGGACTGCCTGGTCGCGTTCGCCGGCAACCTCTACTCGGTGCCGGCCCGCAAGGTCCGACCGCGCCAACTGATCGAGATCCGGGCCACGAAATCGCAGGTCGTATTGCACGCGACGGTCCCGGACGCGTCCGGGACGACGCTGCTGGCCACCCATCCGCGGGCGGTTGGCCGCGGCGCCCGGGTGGTCGAGGAGGCGCACTGGGACGGCCTGCCCACCGGGCAGGGAAGGCGGACCACCACCGGCGACGGCACTCCCCAGCCTCGCCCCGCCGTCCCGGCCGGCCCGCTGCAGACCTTGCTGAACCGGGCGGCAGCCGCCCGCATCGAGGTCGGCCGCAGGCCGCTCTCGGTCTATGACGAGCTGACCGGAACCCGGCCCTTCACCCGATGCCCCCAGGACAAGGAGTCATCTTGAGCGAGCTGACCGGCAACCGCGTCCGCACCACGGCCGGCAAGCTCGGCCTGCCGCACCTGGCAGAGAGCGTCAACGAATACGTCCGCCGGGCGGACGAGTCCCAGATGGGCTACCAGGACTTCCTCGACCTGGTCCTCTCCGAGGAACTGGCCGTCCGTGACGACCGCCGCTTCCGCCAGGGCCTGCGGCTCTCCCGGCTGCCCCACCACAAGACGCTGGAGGAATACGACTTCTCCTTCCAGCCCGAACTCGACCCCCGCAAGGTCAAGGACCTCGCGACGCTCTCCTTCGTCGAGGCCAAAGCGAACGCCGCCCTGCTCGGCCCGCCCGGAGTGGGCAAGAGCCATATCGCCATCGCGCTGGCCGTCGCCGCCTGCCGGGCCGGCTACTCGATCTACTTCACCAGCCTCGACGACATGGTCCGCAACCTCAAAACCGCCGAGACCGCCGGCCGCCTGACCAAGAAGCTGGGCACCTACCTGCGTCCCGCCGTCCTGGTCGTCGACGAAGTCGGATACCAGCCCCTGGACCGCACCGAGGCGAACCTGGTCTTCCAGGTCATCTCCAAGCGCTACGAGAAGGGCTCGATCATCCTGACCTCGAACAAGACCTTCAGCGAATGGGGTCAGGTCTTCGGCGACGAAGTCCTCGCCACCGCGATCCTGGACCGCCTCCTGCACCACTGCGAAGTGATCTCCATCAACGGCCCCAGCTACCGCCTGAAGAACCGGCTCAAGGCCATCGAGCGAGAGACGGAAGTGGCATAAGGGTTTCACGGGGCACTTGGCGCGGTCTGCCTCTTCCATCGACGGCCGGATCTCAACGCGAAATAGGAGGTCACCGCCGTTGTAACAAGAGGAAGAAGCGGATACAGAACTGCCGTTCCCCACGACGTGAAGCTCTTGTCCACCACCTCGTAGGTTCCCCACGGCGTTCTGGCCGCGGGCACTACGTCCCCTCGCTTGCCGTCATAGCGCACCGTCACGGTGTTCATGTTGACGTCGCCCACAAGCCGACCCGAGCACTCAACGTGGCTTCCGCTTCGACTGCTTTCGAGTCGGCACTGCGAAAGACGAACCCGGACTTCGGTCCCAGCCAGTCCCAGCCGCACGAGCCCGAGAGCCCCCGCCCACACCGTTATCCCCAGAAACAGCACAGCGAGCACGCTCCAGGCCACAGCCGCTATGCCCCACCCCTTAGTTGCCATGGAGCCAGCATGGCGCACCAGGATCAGAGACAACTGGGGATGTTCGTCCGTACGCAGCTGGGGAGGAAAGTCCGTACGCCGACACCATCGCCCATGAGCTCAACCATCGTCCGCGCAAGACCCATGGCTACCGCACTCCGGCAGAGGTCTACGCTGGCCTCCTGAACAGCGGTGATGCGCTGGCCGCTTGAGCTCGCCGTCGCTTTTCGACACCGCTCCCCCGTGATTAGTGGGCGGTAGCCAGTGCCTGTGACGATCGGACTCGGCGCACTGCCGTATAGACGGCTGGAAGAATAAGGGAACGCGCTCCTGCCAGGACCGCGTCTTGTTCATTCATCGGGAGGGGACATGGCACTTTTCAAGCGCCGCAGTAAGGGAGCGACGGCCGCTCTCAGCACGACGCTGCCAGGGTTGAGCGGGGAGGCGAGACGCTTCTTCCAGGCTCTCGTGAGACATCATCAAAGAACCTTGGATCTGCTGACTCTCCAGGGCGCGGAACCGGCAGCGACCTGGAACCAGGTTTCGACAGTGGCGATTGCGCATGACAACCAGGTCAAGCTGGCGCTGCGCGATGTGGGGTCGAGGGTCAACCTGCTTGCCCCAGAGGTCCAGCGAGCCATCGCAGCCGCTTTGGAACAGTTCGCAGGCCGGCTCGGCGTTCGAGGCACCCTGGTGCAGGCATGGGGAACGGCCAAGGCGCTGAACGAGCGGTTCGAAGCCAGCTGGCAGCCCGGTGGGAAGCGCTTCTGGTGGCAGGAGATGCCTGTCGGTTTCGCTTGCATCCTCCACCCTGCAGCAGAGGGGCAGCCGGTGGTCGACGGCATCCTGATCTTTGACCACCAGCGGTTCGAGTTCACACCCGCCGTGGACACTGAGCCCCAATCGAGCTGGACGAAGTCGAAGGTGCGGAAGACGGAGAAAGTGGACCCCACCACGGCGGTTCTCCATCTTGACCCTGCAACGGGATGGGGGCGCGCTGATATTGCAAGCCGGACCATCCTGCCGGACGGGTTCTTTGCCGCGTAGCCAGCGGCGGGTCAGCCAGAGGAACCCCTTTCTCCTGCCCTCCGCGTCGTAGCGGTGACGCCAGCCGCACGGCGCGGACTTGGTACAGCCACCCGCAGTAGGTCGAGCCGCGGCCGTGCGCGGGAACCTGGGACTCTCGTTCGTGCCGCCGGTGGCGTCGAGACCGCCGTGGCGACGGCGCCAGTTGACGACGGCCGCACAGCCGACTCCGGCCATACCGGGTGTGATACTGGTGGACTCGCGTATTCAACTGTCGCGAGTATTGCCGCCAAAGTGTCGGTGCAGTCACTGTGTGTGCTGGGGCGTCGCAGGGGCATGGTCTGTGCTGGCAGCACCTCGCGTCTGGCCGTTGATGGCTAACCTGCTCTCATGCCGGAGAAGGTGCCCAAAGCGATCAAGCGTGTGAGCAAGCAGGACCTCGTAGGACTGAGTTCGAAGAGCGAGCGCCTCAACCTCGGCAGAGGACGCGGGCCTGGATGGCTTGATCAGCATCTGGCCGACGATGCGACGGGGTCTCTGCGAGCGATCCTTCTTGAGCATCCTCCTAAGCCCTGTTATCGCTGCCTTGTCCTGATCAAGCGGGCCGACCGAGAAGTCGAGCACTTCCTGCTCGACGTGCTGCCGGAGGATTTCGACCAGCTTGAGGACATCGCTGGCGAGGCTCTGCTCGCCTTCACCCGCTGGGCGTTGACGCAGATTCCGTTGAGTCCCCTTCCTGCGGAGTAGCAGGTTCATTCGGCCAACCGCAGGTCAGGTAGTGCTCCGCTTGGTCCGCCGCGTCCTGAACTCCTCAATCTTCCCCGCTCGCAGCACACGCCGGCGACGCACCGCCCTCGACGAGCATGCCCAGGAACTGATCGCCCGCATGATCAACAAGGGGATGGGCGCCAAGGAGATCTGGACCGAGCTCATGGACATCCACGACATCTCAGTGTCGATCGCGAACCTGCAGATCATGGCCACCAAGCAACGCCGGACGGCTCAGAACCAGCGGCGGCGGCTCCCCCGACAGCGCAAAGGCATCCTGGTGTGACTGTGCGGCCCAGTTGGCGTTTCGCCATCTGCCGCGGTCATGTTCACCGGCTCGAGCTTCAGGTGACGGCCGGGGACGAACAGTGGCACCCCCTTCACTGGTCAAGTCTGCAAGGCTGTCGTAGTCAACTGCAGCTGCATCAACAGGGAGTGTCGTGCTGAGGCGTTGCTGGTAATTCCGGCTATTGGAACCTGCGGAAAGCCACGGTTTTGATCACAGGGGGTGAGCCAGCGCGGTTTGGACTCTGTGCTCGGGACCTCGTTGAGCTTGGCGACACCCCCTCTCGGAAAAGGGAGCGATGTGTGAGGGCACACCCCGCGTTGGGGAGGCTCGTCCCTCGCAGCTACACCACCGGTTGCTCAGACTCCTGTTCCAGTGCCTTCGCCAAGGCGGGGTGCAGGACGGCCAGTTCGTGCCTCGGGATCTCTCAGGGTGTAGGGAGGCGGCGAGAAATCTCGCTGAGAACGGAGAAGGTGATCCTGGAATTCGGCGTGCCTGAACTGGTAAACCGGGCCGAAGGCCCGCAGGAGGCCAATCCGGTGGGCATCGTCGAGAAAATTCATCAGCTTCTTGGGGAAGTCGCCGCGTGCAGCCAGATAACGAAAAGTGATCCGGTGGGCCAGCCAGCTGTCATCTTCGGGGACGAGACCCCATGCCAGGCCGAGGCCGCCGAAGAACACAGCGCCGAGAACCGCCACATCCAGACGCTCCTCGGCCGCCCCAAGGACGCCACCACATGCCACACCGCAGACCGCGATGCCAGTCAGTCTGATCAGTCCCGCGTCGCGGTCTATGCGCCAAGAGGCGAAAGGAGTGTGCTGGTCGCTTTCCAAGGGGCCGGCAGCCCAGAACACAAAGGCCCAACCAAGGCAGTAACCTGTCAAAAGCACAAAGGTCCAGAAGAGGGTGTCGGCGGATGCGTGAGAAGTCAGCCAGACCGGCAAGCCGGGGATTTTCGCATCAGGGAAGGGCACCTGGTTCAAGCCGTAGAAAGTAATTCCGCCTACAGCCGCCGCCGCTCCTCCGCCCAGCAGGCACAGGCCGAGTCGAAGGAGGTGCCTAAGGCTCCGGGGATCTGCGGTAAGCAGTGTGTCTCTGAACAGCACGCCGCCGTACGCCTGGTCGCCCCGCTGATAGCCCCGGTAGCCGGTCACTGCGCCGCCAGCCAAACTGAAGAGGAAGATATAGGCGGGGCTATTCAGCCAGTGATTTGCAGCAATCCCTGCGACGGCACCCAGGATGACTCCGAGCGGGATGGAGATCAGCGCGTAGATCTTGGGAAGGACGTGACTAGGAAGGACAGTACGGGCCAAGCGCGTCCAGCGGAAGTCGCGGGTAGGCTCGCCGCTCCCGTCAGGGACGGGGGATTCCAGGAGATGCGGTCCTGGGGGCATCCAGGAGACGTAAAAGGCCAGGGACTCCATCCATCGTCGGACGTCCTCAGCCGCGTATCGACGTCGCGGCTGGAAAGGGTGCCGATCGTCGGGCGTGAGTTCTCTCGCATCGATGAGGCCAGGAATCAACTGATCGAACAGATGGCCGCGCAGAGCGTCGGCGTCAGCGCGCGAGATGGTGTCCAGCAAGACGGAGGTGTTCGTCTGCCGGTTGTTGTGGGCCACGCGGAGCAGCCAAAGGCCAAGAGGGGTGGAGACGGCCTCGGCCAGTGCAGTGGGTGGCTCGGCTGCCTCCAAGGCGTCGAGAATGGGCTGGCGCTGCGGGCCGGGCGGGTACCAGGCATGACGCAAATAACCCGCAGCTTCAACGGGTATGAGGGGAGAAGGTTCGATAACCGCTGCGGCGGTCAAAGGGCCTTTCCGCAGCACGGTTTGGAGATAGTGGTCCGTGCGGCTGGTGAGGATCAACATCTGTTCGTCTCGTTCCATCGCCCGCTGTAGAGCAGAAAACACCCGGACACGAGTCGTGGCAGGCAGCTCATCCAGGCCGTCCAGCACCGGCAGAATGCCGCGCGGCTTCACCAATTCACGCAGAGTCCTTCGGTCAAGTTTCCACAGTGCCGGATAGGTCTCGATGAGCTGTTTCTCCAGCCAGTCACGCAGTTCTTGGGTGCCGATTTCCTCCGGATTCCACTCGGTCAAGGTGAGAAGTACCGGCACGGGTTCGCCCGCCTGGCGGGGATTGACCAGCCTACGCACAAGTTGGACAGCCAACGTGGTCTTGCCGGCTCCCGCACCGCCGAGGATGACCAACCGTCGACGCTGCGAAGCCCGGAACCGCTCTACTAAGAGCGCGATCTGATCGCTGGATCCAGTCGACGGTGTGTCGACCACGTCAGGGTGGGCAGAAATGCCCTCACGCTCGGAGGGCTGCCACCGGACGGGCATTGGGTGTGGATCCCCCAACCCCCGATGGGCTTCCTCATCCTCCCATTGCCGCCGCACAAGATCGGTGAGCTTCTCGCGGGCGGATTCCAGATCCGCTGGCGTCCATTGCCGGGACCACACCCACAGTCCCCAGGCGAGCGCGGGGAATGCTGCGACTGCCGTGATCAGCCCGGCGACCTGCCCAGCGGTGTCGAGGCTGCCCAGCAAGAGAACTACAGCGATTACGGTCAGCGCGGCGGCAAGGCCCAGCATCCCGGCGATAAGCAACTTGCGTCGCATGTCCGTCCCCCTCATGTCCTCATGATGACTGGCCGATGTCGCGATGTCCCCCACTCCTCAAATGGGGTGAGCGAGTTCGCCGGCCTTCCCGGCTCAGGAGAGGGCGGAGGACTGATTTGGTTCCACGTTGGATCACCTTGGCGGCGTACGCGTTGTCTTGGCCTGCTGCGATGCGCTGCCAGGTGTCGGCAGTTGTCTGGCAGACGCCGAGAAGTCGACTGACGACGACGGCGGGCAGTTCGCCCGCCAGCTCTACCAGAACCGTGTTGCGGGACACCCGCGGGCGTATGCCCAAGTCGTGCAGGCGGCGCCTCATCTGGCCGCAGCTGAGGCGCTGGCCGGGGAAGCGTCCGGGGAACAGCCAGCGGACCTGCCGCGGAGTATCGGCCCTGTGTGCCTGGCCGTACAGGTGGCGCAGGTAGGCGTCCAGAGGCGGCGGCATCTCGGCGGGCACCGGGCCGAGGCGGAGGGCCACCCTGTCCGGGGCGAGGGTGACGTCCTCAGTGGTCAGATACGCGATCCGGGACGGTGGCTGGGCAAACAGGAGGACGAGCAGGCCGGCCATCTTGTCGGCCACTGCAACGGCGTCATCGTTGAGGAGCCAGTGGACCACGGCCCAGCGGGTGTCCTGGGCGATGATCTCGCCGGTGATGCCGGGGGCACGCAGCGGCACGGCCAGGGGCCGGGTGTGGTCGTTGCGGCTGGTCCAGGTCAGGAAGGGGTGGACGTCGGCCCGGTGGGCGGGGCCCTCGTCCAACCAGGCGTCGACCTGGTCCTGGGTGCAGGTGCTCAGGATGGTGTCTTGCGTGGTCAGCCAGTTGATCAGGTGCGCTGCCTGGCGCACCTGGCTGCGAGCCCCGTGCACCTGTCCCTCGGTCAGGGGGCGACGGCGGGAACGGTCGCGCAGTCGGCGCAGCAGGTGCCAGGTGATGAAGGCGTGCAGCAGTCGGCATCCCTCCCGGTCCTGGACTCGTGTGAGCTCGCCGGGCAGCCAGCGTTCCAGGGCGGCGAGGTGCTCGTCGCGGGCCGGCAGGACGCCGCCGGACACCAGGATCATCCGCAGGTTCTGCACGATTTTCACCGGGCGCAGCCGATCCAGCGTGGCGTGGGTGACGGGGGCGCGCCCGGTGGCCAGGGCGCGCAGCATGGTCACGCGCTCAGGGCGGCGTTCGAGCCACCACAGCAGGGTGAGCGGATCACGTCGCGAGAGTGCCTGGAGGATGGGTTCGACCTCGGGACGGATCTGACCGTCGACACTGAGGATGCCGTGCAGCCGGTGGCGAACCGCGCAGGCAGCACACATCCCGCGGTAGTGGAGGTGGGCCGTCGTGCCGCAGTCCCGGCAGGGATGTTGGCTTGCGGGGTGCTTGCGCCAGCAGGTCTGGCATACGCCTTCCCCCTCGGGAGTCCGGGCGAAGATCCGAACGGTCTTGCCGCAGGCGGCACACGGGCGGCGTTCTGCCCCGCACATGGTGCACATCGGGCGGCCGTCCGGCGTGCGGTAGCTGACGTAGTGGGCTCGGCCGCACCCGGCGCACGCTTCGCGCCGGCGGTTTTGTGTCGGCACGCCTCGCAGGTGGGGGTGTCGCTGTCGGCGTAGTTGCAGGGCCGTCGTTCTCCGCAGCCGGAGCAGATGGCGGTGGGCGGCCGGTAACAGCGGTCACACACTGCCTCGCCCTGGATGCGCGCGCGGATCGTGCGGTGCTGGCCACACCGGGAACACACCCGGTGTCCGAGCGGGTCGTGGGTTCGGCAACTCCCGCACAGCGGACGGCCGTCGAGGGTACGGGCCATCACCGGCCGACTGCGCTCGCAGCGGGAACAGGGCTGCGCACGCAGGTCCGCCCGGCACCTCTCACAACAGCGGACGCCCTCGCGCACCTTCGTCAGCGGCACAGCGCGCCCACACGAAGGGCACGGAGGAACGATCAGGTCCTGGGCACCGCACTCTTGCAGGGCCCCAATCAGCGCGACCGTCTTGCGCGGGCCGCGAGCGCCGCCGCCGATCAGCAGATCGGGATGGTCCAACAGCGCCCACAACAGTTGGCGTTGGCGATTCCTGACCGGCTCGATGCCGCGTACGACCTCGGAAATCACGTCGGCGGACAGCTCGGGACAGGCCCGTTGAATCAGCCTGGACAACTCCGCCATCGGATCCGCACCGCCTTCGGGCGGATGCGAGGAGCAGCGGGGACGACCCTGCCGGTCACGGAAGGCGATGTCGTGACGGCCGCAGACGGCGCACGGGTTGGCTTGTCGGCGCATCTTGGCCTGGCATCGCTCGCAGATGCGGGCGGTGCCGTCCGGTCCCACGCCGGTCAGGCGGCCGTCCTCGCCGCACATGCCGCAGCGCGGCACCTGTACGTGCTGGGCACCGTGGCGGCGCAGGACTCTGGTCAGCCGTTCCAGGAAGGCTGGCGCCTCCGGCCGTCCGGACGTCAGCCACGCAGGATCGTCCAGCAGCATTGCGGCCAGCGCCCGCCGGTGCGGGGCCCGTTTGAGGGTGTCCACGAGCAGCGTGCGCACCGTCTCGGCCGTCAGCGTGGGTTCCAGGGCGCAGACCACCTCCGCGATCACTGCCTCCGGCGCGGTCGCGTGGCGTGGCAGCCCAGCGGCGTGCACCGCTTACTCCTCCGAGGGCACGACGCGGGCGCGCTTGGGACGGAAGTCCCCGACGCACGGCGCCTGCCCGGACTCCGCGCTGTCACCGCTCGATACCCTCTTGCCGCGCGAAGGTTGGGCGGCGACCGGTTCGATCAGGTCCTCCATCGTGCAACCCAGGATGTCCAGCAGCACCATCAGCGTCTTCAGGCTCAGGCGTTCGGGCCGCTCGACGACCAGCCGGTACGTCTGACTCGGCGAGAGATCGATGCCCCGCTCGGCCAGCTGGGGGCGCAGATCGGTGGTGGAGAACATCCCCCGGGTGGCCATCACCTTCCGCAGATGCCACCGGTAGTCCGGTTTCCCCGTCATTTCGTCGTCTCCCTACTGGCCATGGCGAAGAGCCCTATCCAACACGGCGCGCATCATCGTGTTCATGAAGTCGCCACTGACCCCGGTGTAGAGCGCGGTCGTCGAGGCGAAGCGGTGCCCGACCTGGCGCTGGACGAACGCCGGATCGGCGCCGTCTTCGATCTGGTGCGTGACGTGGCTGTGCCGCAGGGAGTGGGGGACGAGGTCGCCGTCCAGTCCGAGCCCATCCCGGTACTCCGCGAACCGCTCCTCGATGTCCCGGCTCTGCAGCCGCCCTCCCCGCTCGGTGGGCCACAGCGCCGCACCGGCGCACGTGCGGTAGCGGGGGCGGATGTTGGAGAAGTAGTCGTCGACCGCCTCCACCGCCCACGGCATCACGCTGAGCACGGTGCGCCGCTTCGGGGGCGATCCCTTGGTGCGCTTGCCCCAGCGCACGTGCAGCGACCCGAACCGGCCCAGCTCCGGCGCCTTGGGGTTGCGGTACCAGTCGGCGACGTCCAGCTTGGATGTCTCCGTGCAACGCAGCCCCCAGCCGTAGATGACCTTGAAGACGGTGGCATCCCGGTAGGCGGCCAGCGCACCCTTGCGCCCCAGCCGGATGGCCCGGTCAACCTGGGCGTCGGCGTAGTCGAGGAAGCACTGGATCTCCTCGCGCGTCATCGGGCGGCGGGACGCCTCGGCCTCGTAGTCGACCAGGTGAGCAGCGGTGTTCCACTCGTGGCAGATCTGCACCGGGTGCGTGCCGAAGCGCAGTTCGCACTCCTGCGGCCACTGGTAGTGCGGCGAGGTGATGTAGTCGCAGAACATCCGCACCGCGGTCTGGTAGTTGCGGATCGTCGACTCCGCCCGGTGCAGCTCGGCGATCAAGTACGTCGCCCACTCGTCCATCGCGGCGGCCGACCAGTGCCAGGGGTACGCCTCGGCGAAGGCGTTGAACCGGCGCACCACGCTCAGGCGGTCGCTGATCGTCTTCGGCTGCAGACGCCGACCGCCACGCTGCTGGCGTGCCCAGCCCTCCAGCATCGCCTCGAAGACGGTGTCTTCGGGATGCAGGAGCGTCACGCCGTTCAACAGCACCAGGCGCGCGGAACCCTCGCTCAGGTCGGTCGTCGTCACGCTCCCTCACTTTCAGAGAGTGCGCGAATGATGCATCAGATGAAAGATCCTCAGCAAGAGGGCAGCCCAGAACACCGCAACCACCGTCCACGGGAGGTACGTTGATGTCGCAGCTCCCCAGTTCAGCCGGTCCGGGATCGTGCATCGGATGCAATTCCCCGGAGTTATGAAATTGGCAGTCATCGCGGCAGTAGTGGCAGCGGCATCAACCGGATGCGCTGACAACCCCGACTCGGGCACGGCACATGCAGCCCCGAAACCGCAGCAGACGGCGCCGACCTACCACCGACTGATCATGCCGGACTCCCTGGCGCACGGCCACTACCAGCGTGATCACGATGCAGCTGCCCCGGACGAGACGCTGGCCGAGCTCATGGCGGGCCAAGTCGAGCACCCGAAAGCTGCCTTCGGCGCCTACGACCCCGTGACCAAAGACTCACAGGCAACGGTCCTGTCCGTCACCGGCGTCTACGGCACCGTTCTGAGCCCCGTGACGGCACGCGACGAACTTCTTCGGTTCCTGGACCGTCGCGATAACGGGCCGCGACCCTTGGCTGGTCCCCGCACGATCACCCCACCCGGCTCCCAGGAGCCGCTGCAGTGCCGTGTGACCACTCGGAGGATGCCTGCCGTGGACTTCGACACGGTGGCGGCGGAGTGCACCTGGGCGGACGCATCCAGCGTCGCGACGGTGAGCGAGGTTCTGCGCTCCAACGTCAAGCCCGAAGACGTGGACCTTGACGCCTTCGCCACAGAGGTGAACGCCATCCGCAAGGACGTACGGGCAAGCTGAGATAGGCAACGCCCCGCCGTTCCGACCAGGTCGGCCCCCCGCGCTGACGTCTACGGACGATTTCAGGGAAAACTCCCAGCTGAGGCGCTCAGTCACACCTGATCCGGATCGCTCCAACTTCGATGAGACGCTCCACCTTCAGTGAGACAGGACAGCGGCGCACGCGGTGATCGAATCGTGTGGCGTCTACGGGGGAGTGGGGTGGAGGGGGTTGCCAAGGCTCAACGGCGGACGACGTTGACGGTCGCCGTCGCTGCCGCACCACCAACGGCCGCCGCGGCATCGCGATCAGGGCCAGGATGGCGGCGGCTGTCAGCAGTATCCGACATGCCGGGCAAGGTCGCGGACTTCCTCCGCGCGGCCGACCTGGAGCCCGCCGAGCGCGCCGCGCTCGACCAGGGCCAGGCCGTACGGCGCGGCCAGGGCTACACCCTGCGCGTCAGTGCCACCCCCGCAGTTCACCGCCAACTCCTCGCCTACTGCCAACCCTCGACGGCACCCCGGGGACCTCGGCGGTCCCGGCGCAGCGCAAGGCCCGCCGCGAGTACGAGAACCGCGTCAGCGCCCTCCCGGGTGCTACAGCCAGACCGTGATCGTGCTCAGCGCCAAGGGCTGTGCCGGACGTTCCCGCGAAACGGCTCCATCGGCCCTCGGGGCGGGGTAGACCGTCGACATGGAACCGGATGAAACCGCCCTCCCGGACATCTGTGATCTCTGCGGGCAGCCGCTGGACGAAGAGACGGAGCTGCTGGCGCTTGTCGACGACTCCTCCGCCATCCACACCAGCGACCCGAAGATGGACGGCAAACGACTGGTGACCGTGTGCTCGCCCGACCACCTCACGGAACTACAGCGGCAGTACGCGGAGCGGCCCTACTCCGAGCCGGAGTTGTGGGCAGGCAAGATCGCCCGCGCGATGCGTTCCTATCCGAACGGGATCAAGCCCAAGCAGCTGCGACGTGAGACCGGACTAACTGATCAGCAGATCGAGGCGGCCGTGAACTGGGGCAACGAGCGTGCCCGGCGGCACCGGTCCGGCGAGTCTGACGGAGCTGAGTAGACAGGCACAGGCAACCCAGCCACGGCCACGAAGCCCTGAAAGCTACCAGCCGGTTACTTGTCCCCTGGTGTCCGGGCTAGGACTACGGGGCCGACACCTTGGGCGCGCGGCGCCTGGGCTGGTTCTGGGCTGACGAGCACGCCATGGATTTCACCGCTCTCGAGCCGCATCCCATCGAGGACCTGGTGCTGCCCGGCGACGCGATCCGGCACCGGCCCGTCCCCCAAGGCGACGCTTCGCCGGTGCCGGACATGGAGCCGTACGGCCCCGTTCCCGGCATGCCGGTCCAGATCAGGGTGGGCGGCCTGTGGCATCGCGGTTGGGCCAGCTGGCGCGTCCACGATCCGGAGGGCGACCGGATCGTGGTGCGAATCTACTTCCAAGACCGCGGCTGGCCGATGGCCCACTACCGCTGCTACTGGTGGGATCCGGCGGCGTTCCGGTCTGGCTAAGCGCTTTTCGGCTTCCTGCCACCGGCTTCCTGCCACCGGCCTTCTTCGCCGGCGTCTTCTTGGCAGCCGCGGTGGTCTTCTTCTCGGTGCGCTTCTTGGGCACGGCATGGACAGTGGCGCGCTTGCTCGGCTCGCCGCGCGCCGATTCGGCCTTGGCGACGGATTCGTTCAGCGCGGCCATCAGGTCGACGACCTGGGCAGGCGGCGCCTGCTGCTCGGCAGCGGGTACCCCCCGGCCTTCGATCTTGGCGTTGATCACCTCGGTCAGGGCCTCGGTGTAGGTGTCGGCGAAGCCCGAGAGGTCGTCGGCGTCGAATGCTGAGGCGAGGGCGAGCGCGCCTTCAATCTCGCTCTCGTCGACCTCCGACTCAGGGGCATCGACAGCACTGGGGGAGCGGACCTCGTCCGGGGCAAGGAGCTGCTGGAGGACCAGGACGTCATCATTCACTCTCAGCAGGCCAAGCCGGGTGCGGTCCCGGAGCGAGTACCGGACGATGGCAATCTTCTCGGTGCGCTGCAACGCCTTGACGATCAGCGTGTACGGCTTGGCTGCGACGTCGCCTTTCGCGGCCAAATAGTACGAGCGTCCTAGGGTCTGTCCGGCGGATCATGTGACCTCCTCGTCCTGAGCTCGTTGACGTGTCCATGGGGCGGGGAGATCTATCGAACGAGGAATGGAC
>NZ_JBEXEX010000035.1:0-78807 GCF_040606445.1 Streptomyces sp. NPDC005408
CGACCTTCGGCCGCATGTCCTCAAACGCCGGACGGGCTGAAATTCAGCCCCGCCGGCGTTTGAGGCGCGGGGTGCGGGGCGGAGCCCCGCCGGATCGCCCTACTCACCCACCATCGTCAGCGCCTGGTCCAGCGCCTGCAGGAAGCGGTTCGTCGTTGCCCGGTCGCGGACCGCCAGCCGCAGCCAGCCAGGGCCCAGTCCCGGGAACGTGTCGCCGCGGCGGGCCGCGAAGCCGAGGGCGCGCAGGCGGACGCGGACCTCCGCGCCGCGCCGGACGTGGGCCAGGACGAACGGGCCCTCCGCCGCCGACACCACCCGTACCTCGTCGAACTCCGCTAGCCCCGCCAGCAGATGTGCCCGCTCCGTCGCGAGCAGCTGCGCCGCCTGCGCCGCCTCCTTGAGCGCTGCGGGCTCCATGCACGCCTCGGCCGCCGCCAGCGCCGGCGTCGACACCGGCCACAGCGGCTGAGCACGCTCCAGCGCGGCGATCGTCTCCGGCTCGGCCAGCACGTAGCCGATGCGCAGGCCCGCGAGCCCCCAGGTCTTGGTGAGGCTGCGCAGCACCACGAGACCAGGGATGTCGGTACGTTCCGCCAGTGCTTCGGGCTCGTCCGGCACCGCGTCCATGAAGGCCTCGTCCACCACCAGCAGCCGCCCGGGGCGGGCCAGTTCGGCGATGTCGTCGGCGGGATGCAGTACGGACGTGGGGTTGGTCGGATTGCCGATCACCACCAGATCCGCCGCCTCGGGCACGGCCGCCGGATCGAGCCGGAAGCCGGTCTCCTCCCGCAGCAGCAGCCGCGCGACCTCGTGCCCGGCGTCCCGCAGTGCCGCCTCCGGCTCGGTGAACTGAGGGTGCACGACCAGTGGGTGACGTACCGTCAGCCCGCGCGCGAGCAGAACGAACGCCTCCGCGGCCCCCGCCGTCAGCAGTACCCGCTCCACCGGCAGCCCGTGCCGCCGCGCGACCGCCGCCCGAGCCGCCCGCCCGTCCGGATAGGCGGCCAGTCCGGTCAGCGAGTCCGCGATGCGTTCGCGGAGCCAGTCCGGGGGAGTCCCGGCGCGGACATTGACCGCGAGGTCGGTGAGACCGGCGTCCCGTACCTCCGCGTCACCGTGGTGGCGCAGGTCGTGTGCGTCAGTGTGCGTGTGCATGGCTGCCGTGCTGGTGGTGGGTGTGCCCGTCGTGGGTGGGTCCGTCGTGATGGTGGCCGTCGTGGTGGTGGCCGTCGTCGTCCGGGTGGAAGTGCGGCTGCTGCGGACGGCCGACCTTGTCCTCGAAGCCCGGCATCGCGATCCGGTAGACGCACGAGTCGCAGTTCATCCGGATGTCGCCGTCGACGGCCTCCCGGTAGCGATCGAGGACCAGGTCGAGCAACTCCTCGGTCGGGCCGATCACATCGGCCGAGACCACCTCCACCTCGGGGTGCGCCTCCGCCCAGCCCTGCGTCTGCTGACGCACCCGGTCCGGCAGGATCCCGGTGAACAGGAAGTACGGCAGCACCACGATCCGCCGCGCCCCCAGCCTGACGCACCGGTCGAGGCCGCTGGGCACATCGGGCGCGGCGAGCGAGACGAACGCCGTCTCCACACCCGCGTAACCCCGCCCTTCCCACAGCAGCCTGGCCGCCTTGTGCACCTCGGCGTTGGCGTCCGGGTCGGTCGAACCGCGGCCCACCAGCAGCACCGTCACATCGGCGCGGTCGCCGGGCGTACGCGGCGCGGAGCCCAGTGCCTCGTCCAGCCGCCGCTCCAGGACGCGCAGCAGCGAGGGGTGCGGGCCGAGGGGACGGCCGTAGGTGTAGGAGATCCCGGGGTGACGCTCCCGCTCGCGGGCCAGCGCGGCCGGAATGTCACCCTTGGCATGCCCGGCGGACACCAGCATCAGCGGCACCGCGGCGAAGCGGGTCACTCCCCGCTCGACCAGCTCGGCGACGGCTTCGCCGATGGGCGGCGGGGACAGCTCGATGAAGCCGCCCCCGACGGGGAGTTCGGGATGGCGCCGCCCCAGCTCCCGTACGAAGTCACGGAAGGCCTCGGCCCCGGCTTCGTCACGGGTGCCGTGACCGGCGATGAGCAGTGCTGGCGGGGTGGTCACGCGTTCTCCTTGATGTGGGGGTGGTACGGCAGAGCATTCCGCGTGGCGACGGCTGCGGCGAGGGTACGGCGGGGACTCGCCCTCTGAACGTGCGATCTCATGACTGCCAGCGGTAGCCCCGCGGGGTCACCATGCGGCCCGCGACCTCACGCGTCGCCGTGTTGCCGACCGTCACGACCGTCATCATGTCCACCGTCGCCGGATCCAGTCCGGCCAGTGTGGTGACGCGGCTGGATTCGTCCGCCCGGGACGCGTTGCGTACGACACCGACCGGCGTGCCCGGATCGCGGTGCTCCGCGAGGATCGACAGCGCCTTCGGGAGCTGCCAGTCACGGCCGCGGCTGCGCGGGTTGTAGAAGGTCACGACGATGTCCGCCTCGGCCGCCGCCTTCACCCGGCGCTCGATGACCTCCCACGGGGTGTGCAGATCGGACAGGCTGACCGAGACATGGTCGTGCCCGAGCGGCGCGCCCAGGATCGCGGCGGCGGCCAGCGCCGCGGTCACGCCCGGCACGCCGACCACGTCGATGTCGTCGGACGCCTGGGCAAGCGCCGGTGAGGCCATCGCGTACACGCCCGCGTCACCGCTGCCGATCAGCGCGACCGCATGACCGGCGCGTGCCTCGGCGACAGCCGTACGGGCCCTCTCCTCCTCGGCCCCGAGGCCGGATTCGACGACCCGGGTGCCGGGCCTGAGCAGATCGCGGATCTGGTCGACATACTGATCGAGCCCGACCACCACCGAGGCGCGGCGCAGCTCGTCCGTGGCGCGCGGGGTGAGCAGATCGCGGGCCCCCGGGCCGAGCCCGACCACTGCAAGGCGGCCACGCGGCGCTCGGCGCACGACGGCGCACGTCGCCATCGCGGCCCGTCCGTCGGGGCTCGACTTCCGCTTCGGGACCAGGAGTTGACCGCTGTCGGCGAGCGCCGCGGCCTCGGCGACGGAGGGGGTGCCCACCGCGGCGAGGGGCGCGCCGGACGGGTTCGGCACGGCGACCGACGCGAGCCGTTCGGGCGCGTACGTCACGAGCGGCACGCCCAGACGCTCCGCCGCACCAACGATCCCCGGCTCCTGGGCCTTCGCGTCGACGGTCGCCAGTGCCGCGACGCTCAGCGCCGACAGTCCAGCCCCGCGCAGGGTCTCCTCGACCAGGCCGAGGACCTCGTCGAGGGGAGCGTCCTTGGAGGCCCCGACCCCGACGACGAGCGACGGCGGCCGCAACACGGCGTCGTAGGGCCCGACGTGGACGATCCGGTCGGTGACGTGCAGGACGGCGCGTCCGTCCGCGCGGACCGCACCGGTGCCTGCCGCTTCGGCGGCGGGCGGCGCACCCGCGCCGGAAGCGGCCTCCGGCACCACATTCCCCGGCAGCGGCGGCAGCGGCCACACCGCGTCCGCCCGCAGCTCCACCGGTTCGCCGTCGAGCACCGCCCGGGTCACCGACGCGACCGCGCCCTCCACCGGCCATCCCAGGGTGTCAAGACCCGGCACGCCTGCCGCGTCCGTCGCCGTCGTCACCACCGGGGCGCAGCCGAGAACATCGGCGACCTGCGCCGCCAGCTCGTTCGCGCCGCCGCCGTGGCCGCCGAGCAGGGACACCGCGTACCGCTGCCCCTCGTCCACGCACACCACGCCCGGATCCACCGACTTGCCGGCAAGCAGCGGGGCGAGCAGCCGCACCACTGCGCCCGTCGCCAGGAAACACACCAGCTGCTCGCACTCCGTGAACGCACGCTCCACCGACCGCCCCACCGGACCCTCGTACACCCGGGTGCGGCCGGGCCAGGCCGCGGCCAGCCGGTCGCGCGCCGCAGCACCCGCCGCCGTCGCCGAGATCAGGCCGATCACTGCGCCGCTCCCTGCGCGCGAAGTGCCTTGCGGGCGGCCGGATCGGCCTTGCGGAAGCCATGGAAATGCCCCGGGTGGTAGAGATGCGAACGCGTCCCCGAAGCCGCCAGCGCGGGCCCGACCAGGAACAGCGTGTGCTTCCAGAGCTTGTGCTCCTTGACGGTCTCCTCCAGCGTGCCGATCGTGCAGCGCAGGATCAGCTCCTCCGGCCAGGTCGCCTGATACGCGACGACCACCGGCGTACTCGTCGGATAGCCGCCCTCCAGCAGCTCCTGCGTCAACTGGCCGGATCGCGCCGCCGACAGGAACAGCGCCATCGTCGTGCCGTGCCGCGCGAACTCCCGTACCTCCTCGCCCGGCGGCATCGGCGTCTTCCCGCCGCCGAGCCGGGTCAGGATCACCGACTGCGCGACCTGCGGAATCGTCAGCTCGCGCTGCGCGATCGCGGCGACCGCCGAGAACGCCGAGACGCCCGGCACGATCTCGACCGCGAGGCCGAGCTCCGCACACCGGTCGAGCTGCTCCTGCGTGCCGCCCCACAGCGCGGGGTCCCCGGAGTGGATACGGGCGACCTTCAAGTCCCCCTCGCGCGCCCGCTCGTACACCGCGACGACGTCCTCCAGGGACATCGCCGCCGAGTCGAGGACCTCCGCGCCCTCGCGCGCGTGGTCGAGGACGTCCGGCTGCACCAGGCTCGCCGCCCAGATGACGATGTCGGCGTCGGCGATCGCCCGCGCGGCGCGGAACGTCAGCAGATCGGCGGCGCCCGGGCCGGCGCCGACGAAGGTCACCTTCCCGCGGGTGTCGGCATCGGCCATGAGCGGCGGTCCTCTCGTGTCATTCGGGTGGATCCGGGGATCCTTGATGTGCCAGGAAGCAGGTCAATCGGCTAGCAAGGGCGCATGGCGGTGTTCGTCGCGCTCGGCGCGTTCCTGATGACGTTGTTCGGCGGCTGGACGGCCGGTCGTGTCACCGACCGCCGCCACCTCGTGCTCGGCCTGGCCGGCGGGCTGATGCTCGGCGTGGTCGGACTGGACCTGCTGCCGGAGGCGCTGGACGCGGCGGGCGACAAGGTGTTCGGGGTGCCGCAGGCGCTGCTGCTGTTCGTCGGCGGCTTCCTCGCGGCGCACCTGGTGGAACGGCTGCTTGCCGTGCGCCGCGCCGCACACGGCCTGGACGAGAGAGTGCCGCAGGTGGGGCTGACGGCGGCCGCGGCGATGGTCGGCCACAGCCTGATGGACGGCATCGCGATCGGCGCGGCCTTCCAGGTGGGCGGCGGCATGGGCGCGACGGTCGCGCTCGCCGTCATCACCCACGACTTCGCCGACGGCTTCAACACGTACACGATCACCAGCCTGTACGGGAACACCCGCGGCAAGGCGCTCGCGATGCTCGTCGCCGACGCGGTCGCTCCCGTCGCGGGCGCCGCGTCCACGCTGCTGTTCACGCTCCCGCCGGAACTCCTCGGCAGCTACCTGGGGTTCTTCGGCGGAGCCCTGCTCTATCTCGCCGCGGCCGAGATCCTGCCCGAGGCGCACCACGCCCACCCGGCCCGATCCACCCTGCTGTGCACGGCCGGGGGAGTCGCCTTCGTGTGGTTGGTGGTCGGCCTGTCCGAGTGACGGGTTCACAGCTTGCCCCCACGGCCGCCGCCGCGCGGCGCCGGTGCGATCAGGGTCGAGAGGTACGGCAGCGGGCCCTCGTCCAGATCGGCGGCCGGCCGGATCGACTCCTCGGGCAGCCCGAGCGCCGAGCCCCACACCGCGCCCTCGGTGCGTCCCGTCTCCCGCAGCGCCGTCGCCACCTCGGCCGCCAGCCGTCCGAACTTGTACGCCACCACCGTGCCCGGCCCCTCCAGTGCGCCCTTGAGGACGGCGGCTCCGGCCGTCACCGGCACCAGCGTCAGCGGCTCGGTGCCCTCGGTGAGGACCGCGCCGCTGCGGGCCGCCAGATCCTGCATCGCGGTGATACCGGGAATGGTCTCCACGGCCGTCCCCGGGACCAGTTCGCCGATCGTCTGCGCGAGATAGGTGAACGTGGAGTACACGTTCGGGTCTCCGATCGTCGCGAAGGAGACGATGTCGTGGTGTCGCAGGAGTTCGGAGACCTGCTCGCCGGCGGCATCCCAGGCGGCCTCGCGACGGGCCCGGTCGGTGCGCTCGTTGAGCGCGAAGACGACCCGTACGACCTTCTCGGCGCCGACGTAGTGCAGGACGGTCGCCTCGGCGCGTCCGCGCTCCAGCGTGTCCATCACCGGTACGACGACGACATCGGCCTCCTGAAGGGCGCGTACGCCCTTCACAGTCACCAACTCCGGGTCGCCAGGCCCCACTCCGACACCGATCAGCCTGCTCATCGCGTGCACCCCTCAACGAATCGGCGGGCCACACCGGGCGCGGAAGCCCAGTGCGTGTGGAGATAGCTCGCATGCACGCCAAGCTGTACGAACCCCTCGACGCGCCGCTCCGGCCGGTGCAGGCCCCAGGCGGGGGCCGGGCCCGCGGCGGGTTCAATGACGGTGCGGTGGAACTCGTGCCCCCGCAGGCGCGTCCCGGCCACGGCGAGCGCGCTGTCGCTCACCGCGACGGCCTCCCGGTAGCCGAGCGTGAGCCGCTCGGTCATCCGGGCATCGGCGTCCAGGACGCCGCACATGGGCTGCCCGTCGAGGGACCGCACGAGATACAGCAGCCCGGCACACTCGGCGGCGACGGGCGCACCGGAGTGCGCGAATTCGGCGACGGCCTTGCGGAGGGGTTCGTTGGCGGACAGCTCGGGGGCGTAGACCTCCGGGAATCCGCCCCCGATGACGAGCCCGGCGGTGCCGTCCGGGAGCTGCTCGTCCCGAAGGGGATCGAAGGGGACGACGTCGGCGCCAGCGGCGGTGAGGAGTTCGGCGTGCTCGGCGTAGGAGAACGTGAAGGCGGGGCCGCTCGCGATGGCGACGAGGGGCCGCTGCCCGGGGCTTGTTCCCCACCCCGCCCTCCCCCAGACTCCGTCCGGGGGGACCGCCAACCTCCCGCTCTTCAAAGGCCGGAGGGGCTGAACTTCAGCCCGTCCGGCCTTTGAGGACACGCGCGAAGCGCGTTCGGGGCTCTGGGGGCTTGCCCCCAGTTCGGGAAGGGGCGGGGTGGGGACTGGCTCGCCGCAGGCGGCAACCGCATCCCACGCCGCCGCACCCAGCCTCGGAGCCGACCGCGCCAAACTCAGCAGCCCCTCCAAGTCGCAGCCCCGCCGAACCTGTTCGGCCATCGCCGCCACCGCGTCCACCGCGTCGCCCCGCCGCTCGGCGACCGGCACCAGCCCCAGGTGCCGCGAGGGTGTCGACACAGCAGGGGCCCGCCGTAGCACCCCCAGCACCGGCACGCCCGACTCCTCGAGCGCATCCCGGAGCAGTTCCTCGTGACGGTCGGACGCAACCTTGTTCAGGATCACGCCACCGATCCGCACCTCGGGGTCCCACGACGCGAATCCGTGCACCAGTGCCGCCACCGACCGCGACTGCGACGACGCGTCGACCACCAGCACCACCGGCGCCCGCAGCAGCTTTGCCACCTGGGCCGTGGAGGCCAGTTCGCCCGCCCCGGCCGCCCCGTCGTAGAGCCCCATCACGCCCTCGACGACGGCCACGTCGCACCCCGCGGAGCCGTGCGCGAACAGCGGCGCCATCAGCTCCGTACCGCACATGTAGGCGTCGAGATTTCGACCGGGGCGACCCGTCGCGAGCGAGTGGTAGCCCGGATCGATGTAGTCCGGGCCGACCTTGTGCGGGGACACGGTGAGCCCCGCCGCGACGAAGGCCGCCATCAGGCCCGTCGCGACGGTGGTCTTGCCGCTGCCCGACGACGGCGCGGCGATGACGAGACGTGCTACCACTCGATGCCCCGCTGCCCCTTCTGACCGGCGTCCATCGGGTGCTTGACCTTGGACATGTCGGTGACGAGATCGGCGAAGTCGACGAGCTCGGCGGGCGCGTTGCGGCCGGTGATCACCACATGCTGGGTGCCGGGGCGGTCGCGCAGCACCTGGATCACCTCTGCGGTGTCCACCCAGCCCCAGTGCAGCGGATACGCGAACTCGTCCAGTACATAGAACGTGTACGACTCCGCGGCCAGGTCGCGCTTGACCTGCTCCCAGCCCTCGCGCGCCTTCTCCTCGTTCGAGAGCTCGCCGTCCGCGGGGGCTCGCTGGATCCAGGACCAGCCCTCGCCCATCTTGTGCCAGTCGACCTTGCCGCCCTCGCCGCTCGCGCCCAGCACCTTCAGCGCGGTCTCCTCGCCGACCTTCCACTTCGCAGACTTGACGAACTGGAACACCCCGACCGGCCAGCCCTGGTTCCAGGCGCGCAGAGCCATCCCGAAGGCCGCCGTCGACTTCCCCTTGCCGACGCCCGTGTGCACCATCACAAGCGGCCTGTTGCGGCGCTGGCGGGTGGTGAGTCCGTCCTCGGGTACGACGGTCGGCTGTCCCTGCGGCATTAAGCGGCCCTCCTGGTTGCGGTTACGTCCCTGACGAGCCCGGCGATGCTGTCGGCGCGCAGCTCGTCCAGGGTGACGGCGGTGCCGCCGAGATCACGGGCGAGTTCCCCGGCGAGCCCGAGGCGCACCGGCCCCGACTCGCAGTCCACGACGACGGAGGTCCTGCCCTCGGCTGCATGCAGCCGCGCGGCCCGCGAGGCGAGCGCGACCGGATCGGCACCACCCGTCGCGCGGCCGTCCGTCACTACGACCAGCAGCGGCCGGCGGGCCGGATCGCGCATGCGCTCCACGCGCAGTACGTCGTGCGCCCGCAGCAGTCCGGCCGCCAGCGGCGTCCGGCCACCCGTCGGCAGCAGTTCGAGCCGGGCTGCGGCCGCGTCCACCGACGAGGTCGGCGGCAGCGCCACGTCCGCGTCCTTGCCGCGGAAGGTGATCAGTCCGACCTTGTCGCGCCGCTGATACGCGTCGAGCAGCAGCGAGAGCACCGCGCCCTTGACCGCGCTCATCCGCTGCCTGGCCGCCATCGAACCCGAGGCGTCCACCAGGAACAGCACGAGGTTCCCTTCGCGCCCCTCCCGCGTTGCCTGCCGCAGATCGTCGCGCCGGACCACCAGACCGCGGCCGCTGCGCCCGCGCGCCCGCTGGTGCGGGGCTGCCGCCTGTACGGTCGCCGCCAAGTGCAGCTTGGTGAGCGCCCCTCGGGGCCGCCGCGCACCCGTCGTCCGCCCGTGCTCGGTCCGCGCACGGGACCTGCGCCCCGTCGCGCCCTCGCCGAGACCGGGCACGCTCAGCACCTTCGTACGAAACGGCTCCGCGGCCCGTACGGGCTGCTGCTCACCGCCGCCCGAGGCCTGTGGCTGTCCGCCCTGGGCCTCCTGCGGCTCGGCCGGAGTGTCGTCCGTTCCCGCGTCGCCCTGCGGCGTGCCGGGCCCGTCCTGCGGCGGCTGCCCGCCGCCCCCTCCGGGCCCGTCCGGACCGGGGTCCGGGTCGTCGTCGCCGAACTCCTCCAGCGTCTCGTCGAGCTTGTCCTCGTCAAGACCCGGCGCGTCGAAGGGATTGCGCCGCCGCCGGTGGGGGAGCGCCAGCAGTGCGGCTTGGCGCACGTCCTCGGCCAGTACGTCGCTGCGCCCCGCCCACGCGGCCAGGGCCGTCGCCGTACGCGCCATCACGATGTCCGCGCGCATGCCGTCCACCTCGAAGGCCGCGCAGGTCGCGGCGATCTGGCGCAGTGCGCCGTCCCCGAGCCGTACCTCGGGCAGCAGCGCCCGCGCGGCCACGATCCGTGCCCGGACAGCCGCCTCGTCGTCCGCCCAGCGCCCGGCGAAGCCGCCCGGATCGTCGTCGTACGCGAGGCGCCGCCGCACCACCTCGACCCGCTGGTCGGGCTCGCGGGATGCCGCGACCTCGACGGTGAGCCCGAACCGGTCCAGCAACTGCGGCCGCAGTTCGCCCTCTTCGGGGTTCATCGTCCCCACCAGCAGGAAACGCGCCGCATGTCGCACCGAGACGCCTTCGCGTTCGACATACGACGCGCCCATGGCGGCCGCGTCGAGGAGCAGGTCCACCAAGTGGTCGTGGAGCAGGTTCACTTCGTCGACGTAGAGGATCCCGCGGTGCGCGTCGGCGAGCAGCCCCGGCTCGAAGGCCTTCACGCCCTCGGCCAGCGCCCGCTCGATGTCGAGCGCGCCGACGAGCCGGTCCTCGGATGCCCCGACGGGCAGTTCGACCATCCGCGCGGGGCGCGCGATGCCGCCGCCTGTCTCGTGGGGCCCGTCGGGACAGGCCGGGTCTGGGGATGCGGGGTCGCAGGAGAACCGGCACCCGGAGACCACCGGAACTTGCGGTATCAACGCTGAAAGGGCACGCACGGCGGTCGACTTGGCGGTCCCCTTCTCGCCACGCACGAGCACACCGCCGACGGCAGGTGAGACGGCGTTGAGCAACAGCGCGAGCCGCAGGTCCTCCTGCCCGACGATGGCGGTGAACGGGTAGGGGGTGCTCATGCGGTCTCCTCGATCGTAAAAATCAGCCCCGGCGTGTGCGGCGCGGGGGTATGGGGGCGGAGCCCCCGGCAAGAAATCACCTTCACGCGTCCCCCTCCAGGTCGCCCTCGAGCTCGAGGTACGTGCGGCGCAACCGCTCCAGCGTCTCCGCGTCCGGCTCCGCCCACAGCCCCCGCTCCGCCGCCTCCAGCAGCCTCTCCGTGATCCCCCGCAGCGCCCATGGATTGGACTTCTGCATGAACTCCCGGTTCTCCGGATCGAAGACGTACTCCGCCGACAACTTCTCGTACATCCAGTCGTCGACGACCCCTGCCGTCGCGTCGTACCCGAAGAGGTAGTCCACCGTCGCGGCCATCTCGAACGCGCCCTTGTAGCCGTGCCGCCGCATCGCCGCCATCCAGCGCGGATTGACCACCCGCGCCCGGAAGACGCGATGCGTCTCCTCGCCCAGCGTGCGCGTCCTGACCTGGTCGGGAACCGCCGAGTCGCCCACATACGCCTCGGGCGAATCGCCCGTCAGATGACGGACCATGGCGACCATCCCGCCGTGGTACTGGAAGTAGTCGTCCGCGTCGACGAGATCGTGCTCCCGCGTGTCCACGTTCTTCGCGGCAACCGCGATCCGGCGGAACGCCGTCTCCATGTCCCCGCGCGCCGCACGCCCGTTCAGCCCGCGCCCGTACGCGTATCCGCCCCACACCGCGTACACCTCGGCGAGATCCGCGTCGGAGCGCCAGTTCCGCGCGTCGATCAGCGGCAGCAGACCCGCTCCGTACGCCCCCGGCTTGGAGCCGAAGATCCGCGCCGTGGCGCGCCGCCGGTCGCCGTGCTGTGCCGTGTCCTCGTCGGCGTGGGCCCGTACGTAGTTGGACTCGGCGGGCTCGTCGAGGTCGGCCACCGCTCGTACGGCGTCGTCGATCAGCCCCACCACATGCGGGAAGGCGTCCCGGAAGAAGCCGGAGATGCGGACCGTCACATCGATGCGCGGTCGCGCGAGCTCCGCCAGAGGCACCACATCGAAGCCCGTCACGCGCCGGGACGCGTCGTCCCAGACCGGGCGGCAGCCGAGCAGCGCCAGGATTTCGGCGATGTCGTCGCCCTGCGTGCGCATCGCGGACGTGCCCCACACCGTCAGACCCACCGACTTCGGGTAGGCGCCGGTGTCCGTCAGATACCGCGCCACCAGCGAGTCGGCGAGCGCCTGGCCGACCTCCCACGACAGCCGGGAGGGGATCGCCTTGGGGTCGACGGAGTAGAAGTTGCGGCCGGTCGGCAGGACGTTGACGAGGCCGCGCGTCGGCGACCCGGAGGGACCGGCGGGCACATAGCCGCCGCTCAGTGCCCGCAGGATATTGCCGATCTCGTCGGTCGTACGGGCAAGACGCGGCACGACCTCCTCGCAGGCGAAGCCCAATACGGCGACGGCGCCCGGGAGTTCGACCCCCAGCGTGTCGTGCACAAGCGCGGCGCAGCGGTCCGTGGACCAGCCGCACTCCTCCATGCCCTCGGCGAGCCGCCGGCACAGGTGCTCCAGCAGATCGATCGCGTCGGCGCCGGTCCTGGCCGGACCCTCGACCAGCGCGGTCAGCTCCACCGGCACCTTCACCGGCGCGCCCGGCTCGGCCAGCAGATCCTTCTCGACGAGTCCGAAGTGCCCGGCGACCGCGGCGCGCAGTCCCGGCAGGGCGTTGGCCTGCCCGCCCCACACCTGGGAGGCGCGCAGCACCGCCAGGACGAGATTGACCCGGGCCTCCGCCTCGGGGCCGCCGCCCAGGATGTGCAGACCGTCCCTGATCTGGACGTCCTTGATCTCGCAGAGATAGCCGTCGATATGCATGACGAACCCGTCGAAGTCGCCGTCGTCCGGCTGCTCGTCGACATGCAGGTCGTGATGGAGCTCGGCGGCCTTCACCAGCGTCCAGATCTGCGCCCGTACCGCCGGGGCCTTCGCCGGGTCGAGGTCGGACACGAGCGCGTACTCGTCGAGGAGCTGCTCCAGCTTGGCCAGATCGCCGTAGGTGTCCGCACGCGCCATCGGCGGCACCAGATGATCCACGACCGTGGCGTGGCCGCGGCGCTTGGCCTGGGTGCCCTCGCCCGGGTCGTTGACGATGAAGGGGTAGATCAGCGGCAGTTCGCCCAGCACGGCGTCCGGGCCGCAGCCGGCCGACAGGCCGAGGCCCTTGCCCGGCAGCCACTCCATGGTGCCGTGCTTGCCCATGTGCACGATCGCGTCCGCGCCGAAGCCCCCCTCCGAAGCCGCGGTCTCCAGCCACCGGTACGCCGCCATGTAGTGGTGCGAGGGCGGCATGTCGGGGTCGTGGTAGATCGCGATGGGGTTCTCGCCGAAACCGCGCGGCGGCTGGATCATGACCACGACGTTCCCGAACCGGAGCGAGGCCAGCACGATCTCGTCGCCGTCGACGTAGAGCGAGCCCGGCGGCTCGCCCCAGTGCTCCAGCATTCCGTCGCGCAGCGCGGGATCCAGCTTCTCGAACCAGGCCCGGTAGTCGGCGAGCGGCACGCGCGCGGGGGCGGCCGACAACTGCTCGTCGGTCAGCCATTCCACGTCGTGGCCACCGGCGTTGATGAGCCGGTGGATCAGCTCGTCTCCGTTGTCCGGGTAGCCTTCGACGGCGTAACCGGCATCGCGCAGCGCGTCCAGGACCCGTACCGCGGAGGCCGGGGTGTCCAGGCCCACCGCATTGCCGACCCGTGAGTGCTTGGTCGGGTAGGCGGTGAAGACCAGCGCCAGCTTCTTCTCGGCATTCGGCCGGTGCCTCAACCGGGCGTGGCGTACGGCGATTCCGGCGACGCGCCCGGCTCGCTCCGGGTCCGCGGCATACACCGGCACATCGTCGGGGCCCTGCTCCTTGAAGGAGAACGGGACCGTGATCAGCCGCCCGTCGAATTCGGGGATCGCCACCTGCATCGCCGCGTCCATCGGGGACAGCGCGGCGTCCGAGGCCTCCCAGACGGCCCGCGAGGACGTCAGGCACAGGCCCTGGAGCACCGGAATGTCGAGTTCGGCGAGCGCCCCGATGTCCCAGGCCTCGTCGTCGCCGCCCGCACTGGCGTCGCTCGCGCGCGTGCCGCCGGCGGCGAGCACCGTGGCGACGAGGGCGTCCGCCCCGGCGAGGAGTTCGTACAGGCCGGTGTCGGCGCCGCGCAGCGAACCGCAGTACACGGGAAGGGCGTTGGCGCCCCGAGCCTCGATCCGGTCGCAGAGCGTGTCGACGAAGGCGGTGTTCCCGGAGAGCTGGTGCGCCCGGTAGAAGAGCACGCCGACGGTCGGCCGCCCCTCGATGTACGCGCGCGTGCCGTGCACGCCCCACTCGGGCATCTTCTGCGGCTCGGCGAAGCCCACACCCGTGAGGAGCACCGTGTCGGAGAGGAAGCGGGCCAGCTCGACAAGGTTGCCGGGACCGCCCTCGACGAGATAGCGCAGAGCCTCGGCCACCACACCCGCGGGCACGGACGACTCGGCCATCAGCTCCGCGTCCGGAACGGCCTCCCCGCCCAGCAGGACGGTCGGAATACGGGCGGCACGCAGGGCCGCGAGACCGTCCTCCCAGGCCCGCTTCCCGCCGAGCAGCCGCACGACCGCGACCGAAGCGCCCTCGATCAGCGCGGGCAGCTCCCGCGCCACATCGACACGGGTCGGGTTGCCGATCCGGTACGGCGCTCCGGAGGCCCGGGCCGCCAGCAGATCGGTGTCGGCGGTGGACAGCAACAGCACGGTGCTCATGGCGCTCCCGGTGGAAGGAAAGGCAGTCCCGTCGGAGCGCCCGACTCGATGAGCCGCCACAGCGCGTCCGTGTCCGCATGCTCTTCGATCAGATCGCCGAGGCGGTCCAGCTGTTCCTCGCGCAGCGCCCCGAAGCTGGTGTCGGGCGCCGGTACGAAGCGACGGCCGGCGGCCGCCGCCACCTCGCGCAGGAAGGCGCGCCGGAAGCCGTCGCTCTCCAGCGAGCCGTGCCAGTGCGTGCCCCACAGCGAGCCGACCCGGCAGCCGTCCAAGAAGGGTTCCCCGCCGAGCACTTCGGCGACCCCGTGATGGATCTCGTAACCCTCGACCCGCTCGCCGAGCGCCTCGCCCACGGGCCGCGCGAGGGTCTTGTCCTTCGTGAACCGCACCCGTACCGGCAGCAGCCCGAGCCCGTCGACGGCGCCCGCCCGCGACTCGACCTCGTCCTCGATGTGCTCGCCGAGGACCTGGAAGCCGCCGCAGATGCCGAGCACCGGCCGCCCCTCGGCGGCCCGTCGTGCCAGCGCGTCCGCGAGCCCGCGCTCGCGCAGCCACTCAAGCGCCCTCACCGTGCCCCGCGTGCCCGGCACGACCACCAGATCGGCGTCGGCCAGCTCCTCGGCCCGGTCCACGAAGCGCACGACGACGCCGGGTTCGGCGGCGAGCGCGTCCACGTCAGTGAAGTTGGACATCAGAGGTACGGCGCACACAGCCACGCGCAGCACGTCCTCGCCGACCGGCGGCGCGACCACCGACTCCCGCACCGCGCCGCGCAGGGAGACCCGCAGCCCGTCCTCCTCGTCGATGCCGAGCCCGTGAGCGAAGGGCAGCACGCCATAGGTGTGCCGCCCGGTCAGCCCGTGCAGCATCTCCAGGCCGGGTTCGAGGAGCGTCACATCGCCCCGGAACTTATTGACCAGATAGCCCGCGATCAGCTCCTGGTCCTCGGGGGCGAGCAGCGCCGTCGTACCGAAGAACGAGGCGAAGACGCCGCCGCGGTCGATGTCCCCGACCACGAGCACCGGGAGCCGAGCGGCCCGTGCGATGCCCATGTTCACGATGTCCGTACGCCGCAGATTGATCTCGGCCGGACTGCCCGCCCCCTCGCAGATCACGGCTTCATACGTGCCCCGCAGCTCCTCCAGGCACTCCACGACAGTGCCGAACAGAGCCTCCTGCCGCCCTCCGTGGTAGCCGCGTGCGCTCAGCTCGCCGACCGGCTTGCCCATCAGCACGACCTGACTGGAACGGTCGCTGCCGGGCTTGAGCAGCACGGGGTTCATCAGCGCGCTGGGCTCCACGCGGGCGGCCTGCGCCTGCATGGCCTGCGCCCGTCCGATCTCGGCGCCCTCGCGCGTCACGAACGAATTGAGGGACATGTTCTGCCCCTTGAAGGGCGCGACCTTGACTCCCTGCCGTACGAGCCACCGGCAGATCCCGGCGGTGACGACGCTCTTGCCCGCGTCGGAGGTGGTCCCGGCGACCAGCAGCCCTCCGCCTGTACGCCCGCTCATCCCCGCCCCTTTCCGGCGCGACGCGCCCGCAGTGCATGACCTGCCAGGCGGCCCGCCGCGCATGTCGCCAGTGTCAGCAGGCCGACGCGACGGGAGAGCCGCACGGCACGTTCGATGTCGGCCACCTCGACGGCGCGCCCGCCGCCGTTGAGTACGGGCCGGTGCTCGACGCGTCCGCCGTAGGAGAGCGTTCCGCCGAGCCGTACACCCAAGGCGCCCGCGAACGAGGCCTCCACAGGTCCCGCGTTGGGGCTCGGGTGCTGCTTCGCATCGGCCCGCCATGCCGCTGCGGCTCCGCGCGCATCTCCGCCCGCGAGCACCGCCAGCATCGCGGTGAGCCGGGCTCCCGGCCACCCGGCCACATCGTCGAGCCGGGCCGAAGCCCATCCGAACCGGCGGTACTTGGCTGATTTGTGCCCCACCATCGCGTCCAGCGTGTTGACCGCGCGAAACCCGACGAGCCCCGGCACACCGGCCAGCGCGCCCCAGACCAGCGCGCCCACCACGGCGTCGGAGGTGTTCTCGGCGACGGATTCGACGACGGCGCGCGCGATCTGCTGCTCGTCCAGGGCCTGCGGATCGCGCCCGCACAGATGCGGCAGCCGCTCCCTCGCCACCTCCACATCCCCGGCGGCGAGCGCATCGCCGATGGCCCGCGCCTCCCGGCCGAGCGAAGTGCCGCCGACGACGGCCCAGGTGGCGGCGGCGGTCAGGGCAACGGACGCGGCGGGCCGCCCCCGTACCCCGCGCCCGAGGAGAGCGGCGGCAGCGACGGCGCCCCCGGCACACACGACGGCGTGCAGCGCGCCCCACCCCCGGTGGTCCCGCCACAGCACACTCTCGACGGCGCCCGCGACCCGCCCGAACGCGGCGACCGGATGCCCCCGGCGAGGATCACCGAGCACCAGGTCACCGACGAGACCGGCGGCGGCGCCGTACACGAATTCATGGTCGGCACGCATGGGTTCAGGCCGACGTTCCGCCTCGTAGGACCCTCGTACTCACAGCAGGAACTGAACCGCAGCCGGGCATGGCGATATGTCCTCACTCAGGGTGTCCGCGCCCTGGTTCGACGTAAACGGCGGTGAGAGTTCCTGGCTTCCGGGGGAGTGCTCCCCCGTGACAGTGGCGGGACCGCGCCGGATTCGCACCGGCTTCCTCTTCTGCCGCCGTAGATGGCTTCGGCAGTCCACCACGCTGCGAGAACGGCCGTCAACTGGCCTTTGACCTGCGCGGGGAGAGTGTGTCGGGGTACACACGCGGGCCGGGTCACCCGATGGGGTGCCCGGCCCGGACCTGAGGTGACCAGGGGGCGTCCAGACACCCCTCGCGGTTGTCAGGTGACGATCAGATAGATCCCGTACGCCACGGCCGCCGCGCACAGCGCGAAGCACGCGTACGCCCCGGTCCGCGCCAGGACCGCCGAGCCGCCGCCCGCGGTCGCGGACTCCTGCTTGCTCAGGCCCACCACGCCGAGGGTGAAAAGACCCACCAGGGCGACGGTGGCGACGAGGCTCACGCCGAAGACGGAGCCGAGTGCTGCCCAGTCGATTTTCATGCTGATCTGTCCTTACACCGTGGCCGGGCGGGTCGGCTCGGAGCCGGACGCGGGGGCCGGAGCCGAGATGGTCGTCTTGAGGTCCTGCGCCGGAGTGCCGGCCGGCGGCGGGGTGACGGCCGCGATGGCGGTGGTCACGACGCCCGCGGGCTCGGCCTCCGCCGCGTCGTTGACATTGGTGTGGTCGATCACCTGGCGGCGGGAGACGAACCAGATCGCGGCGCAGGCGCCGATCAGGAAGGCCGCGACGACCGCGACACCCCAGTCGCCCTGCTTGGTCACGAACTCCGAGCCCGCTGCGACCAGACCGGCGGCCGGCAGCGTCAGGCCCCAGGCGACGAACATCCGGGTGGCGGTGGACCAGCGGACCACGCCGCCCTTGCGGCCCAGGCCCGCGCCCATCACGGCGCCGGAGCAGGAGTGCGTCGTCGACAGCGAGAAGCCGAGGTTGGAGGAGGCGAGGATGACGCTGGCCGCGCTGGTCTGGGCGGCGAAGCCCTGCTGCGGCTGAAGGTCGGTCAGGCCCTTGCCCATGGTGCGGATGATGCGCCAGCCGCCGAGGTAGGTGCCCATCGCGATCGCGAGACCGGCCGAGAGGATGACCCACATCGGGGGGTTGGAGCCGGGCGAGAGCACACCGCCGGCGATCAGCGCCAGCGTGATGATGCCCATCGTCTTCTGGGCGTCGTTGGTGCCGTGGGCGAGGGAGACGAGGCCCGCGGAGGCGACCTGGCCGGCGCGGTAGCCCTTCGCGGTGGCCTTCTCGTCGGCGTTCTTGCCGATCTTGTACGTCAGCCGGGAGGCGAGGAACGCCGCGATGCCGGCTACCAGCGGGGCGGCTATCGCGGGGATCAGCACCTTGGTGACCACGGTGCCGCCGTTGACGCCGCTGACGCCGACCGAGGCGATGGTGGCGCCGATCAGTCCGCCCATCAGGGCGTGCGAGGAGCTGGACGGCAGACCGATGAGCCAGGTCATCAGGTTCCAGAGGATGGCGCCGACGAGCGCCGCGAAGATGACTTCGGGGGTGATGCCTGCCTCGGTGACGATGCCGCTGGAGATTGTCTTGGCGACTTCGACGGACAGGAACGCGCCGACGAGGTTGAGCGCGGCGGACATGGCCACCGCCGTCTTGGGCTTCAGGGCGCCGGTCGAGATGGTCGTCGCCATCGCGTTGGCGGTGTCATGGAAACCGTTTGTGAAATCGAACACGAGAGCTGTCACGATCACGATCGCTAGCAGCAGCGTGATGTGTTCCATTTACCCAGGCAATCTCTTGACGTCAGTGGCGCGGTGAACGTAGTTAACCTGAATGAACGGAAGATGAACTGAGGCGGGCTGCGCGGTGTCCTGAAGTGAGGATTTCTCCCTCTGCTTGCCGGGAGCCAAGGCGACGCCTCGAAAATATGGCTTTTGGGGCGTTTCGCGTGATCTCCGTCACTCGCCCCTCCTGTGGCCCCCGGCCCCTCCTGACAGGATCGCCGCATGAGCTATCAGGTGGCGCAGGACGCGATCGAGCGGGCATGGCGGGACCTCGTGGCCACCGCACGCAGGACGGCGACGGAAGGCCTGGTGGTGGGCACATCGGGCAATGTCTCGGTACGGGTCGGCCCACTCGTCCTGGTCACCCCGAGCGGAGTCGCGTACGACAGGCTCGCCCCCGAGGACGCCGTCGCCGTCGACCTCGACGGCAACCAGGTCCTCGGCGACCTCGCCCCCACCAGCGAGCTGCCCCTGCACCTGGAGATCTACCGCAACACCCACGCCGGCGCCGTCGTCCACACCCACGCCGTGCATGCCACCGCCGTCTCCACCCTCGTCCCCGAGATCCCGCTCATCCACTACATGGCCGCCGCCATGGGCGGCCCCGTCCGCGTCGCGGCGTACGCCCTGTACGGAACCGAGGAACTGGCCGAGAACATGCTCGGCGCCCTGCACGAGCGCACCGCCTGCCTGCTGCAGAACCACGGAACCGTCGCCTACGGAGACTCCCTCGACCAGGCCTACGACCGCACCGCCCAGCTGGAGTGGATGTGCCGCGTCTGGCTGACCGCCGCCTCCGTGCCCGGATACGCGCCCACCCTGCTCTCCGGCTCCCAGCTGCGCGAGGTGTCCGAGAAGCTCCAGGGGTACGGCCAGCCCGGCTGACACCGGCGGCTCCCTCCACTGGCAGCGCGGCCCGTGCGTACCGACACTGGAACGGTGCGCCCGGTTACCGCGACGGCAGCAGCCGTCACCACACTCATCGGCGTCGGCGCGGCCGTGATAGCGGCCGGCCGCTACGCAAGCGACGCCGCGCTCAAGGCGACGCCGGGACGGCCGCTGCCCGGAGACCCGCGGCTCACCGTGCACTCCACCGCGGCCGGCCATGTGACGCTCACCCGCAGCCTCGCCACCCAGCGCCCCGGCCGGTACGGAATCGAGGGCGACGACGTCCACGCCGTCATCGGCTCGATACTCGACGGGGTGCCCCGCCGCGCCGACACCGTCGTACGCCGCCTCGAGCGGGTCAGCCACGGCAGCCTGGAGCCCGGCACCAAGGTCCGGCTCACCCCGCGGGTGCACGACGGCGACCCGTCGAGCGCGCTCGGCCTCGACCACAAGGACGTCGACATCCCCGGTGAACTCGGCCCGCTGCCCGCCTGGTTCGTGCCCGGACCCCGCGACACCTGGGTCATCACCGTGCACGGCCTGGGCGCCACCAGGGAACATCCCCTGAACCTCCTGCCGTTCCTGCACACCCACCGTTTCCCGGTGCTCAACCTCGGCTACCGCGGAGATCCCGGCGCTCCCGCGTCCCCCGACGGACTCGGGCACCTCGGCGACTCCGAGTGGCGCGACCTGGACGCCGCCATCCGCTACGCGGTGCGCCAGGGCGCCGAGCGCGTCATCGTGCACGGCTGGTCCACCGGCGCATCGATGGCCCTGCACGCCGCCGCCAACTCCGCGCTGCGCGATCGGATCAGCGGCCTCGTCCTGGACTCCCCGGTCCTCGACTGGGAAGCCACCCTGCGCAGCCTGGCCTCCGCCCGCGGCACCCCGGCGCCCCTGCTGCCGCTCGCCGTCAGAGCGGCCCAGGGCAGGACGGGGCTGCACGGCGACCGGCTGCTCGAAGCCGCGGACCCGAAGGGCATGCGCGTGCCGACCCTGATCTTCCACGGCCCGGACGACAGCCTCGCCTCCTGGCAGCTCTCCCGCGAACTCGCCGCACGCCGCCCCGAACTGATCAGCCTGAACACCGTCCGGCACGCCCCGCACGCCGCCATGTGGAACGCCGACCCGGCGCGCTACGAAGAAGCCCTCCGCCGCTTCCTCACCCCGCTGATGTAGCGCCCGGCGGCCCCTGTGTGTCGCCTCCACGGGGAGGGCCGTTGAACGAGCCGAACAGGTTCCGTTTGGGCTTTCGGGCCGTGAGCGGGAAGACTGCTCCCCGTGACGTCCCGAAAGCCTGATGAGCAATTGGCGCGCAACTCCAGACTCCGTCTTGTCCGCCCGCGATCGCTGGCCACCGCACGGCGGGCCGTGACGACGCGGGGTACCCGGCCGGCCCCCCGGCCTCCCGAGGGCACCCCGGCCCCTTCGGAACTGGCCCGACAGGCCAGGACGGTCCTCGCCGACGCCGTACGGATCGCCCGCTGGGCGGCCGTCGAGCGTGACCCCAGCACCGCACAGCTCACCGAGCGGACCCAGGAACGGGCGGCGGCCGCACTGGAGTTGACCCCGCTCCAGGTCCGCGCGGGCTGGGACCGCGCGCGCCTCGCCGGACTCGTCGAGCTGCACGGCGACACCGCACGCCCCGGCTGGCGGCTGCGCGCCTGGGACCGTGACGACATGGCCGTGCTGCGCGGCTGGGTCGCACTCTTCGACGCCTGGTCGCTGGTCCACCCGGCGCCCGAGGATGTCGCTCCGACGGCGGTCGCCGAGGTCGTCGAGGCCGTGCCCCAGGTTCTCTCCCTCCTTCAGCTCTCGGCCGGTCCCGTGCTCGTACCGGTACTGCTCGACCTGCTCCAGCAGCGCGTCGCCGAGCTGCGCGAGGAGCGCTGCGAAGTCCCTTACGGCCCGCAGCCCGAGCCCGCCGACCCCAACTCCGGCTCCGGCTTCGACGCCAACTCTGACTCCGGTCCCTTCGTCCCCGTCTCGCTCCTGCTCGACTGGGCTCTTGAAGGCCTGTCGGCCGTAGGCGCGCTGACGCTCGACAAGGGCCGCTCGGCCACCCTGACGCCGCTCGGCAACTGGGCGGTCTGGGTCAAGCTGGAGCAGATCTGCGTCGCCGCCCAGAGCCCTGCGGGCAACATCGAGCAGTCCGCAGAGGACATGCTGCGCGGCTGTGCCCGCCTCACCCCCGGCCCGGCCCGCGCCGAGTACCGCGCCTGGCTCGCCGCCCGCACCGTCTCCAGCGCGGTCGCCGAACTCCTGGGCGTCGCCCGCGGCGAGGACGCCCTGCTGCGCGGCCTCGCCTTCGAGGCGCTGCGCGTCGTCGGCGCCCCCGCCGAGGCCGAGGTCCGCACCGCCGCCGACGAGCCCTCGCTGCGCCCCTACGTCCTGCTCTGGCTCGCCGAGTACGAGGGCGCGGACCCCGAGGACGCCGCGGACGTCCTCACCCGCGAGGAAGCGACCTGGCTCTGGGTGGACACCGCGGCGGCCGTCGCCGACCACGGCGAGCCCCAGCTGCTACTGCGCCATCTCGACTCCGCGGTCCAGGGCACGGTCCCCGCGCTGCTCGACGAGGTCCGGGCCGGGGGCCACCCCCGTACCGTGCAGGTCCTGGTCGCCCTGGCCGCCGCGCATCCCGACCCGGCCCTCGCCAAGGCCGTACGCCGGGCGGCCTTCCAGGTGCACACCGGAGGCGCGTAGCGCCGGGGCGGTGGAGGCCCTAGGACCCCTCCGCCCCCGGTGCGTACGTGCCGAAGCTCCACACATTGCCCTCGATGTCCCGCGCCATGTAGTCCCGCGCGCCGTAGTCCTGGTCGGTCGGCGGCATCACGATGTCCGCTCCTCGGTCCACCGCCCTGCTGTGGTGCGCGTCGACGTCGTCGACATGGACGAACACCGCCATCGGCCCGCCGCCCTCCATCAGCTTGTCGAACTCGCTGCCGGTGCCCTTGCTGCCCAGCATCACCATGCCGTTGCCGAAGGTCAGCTCGGCGTGCATCACGGCGCCCGCCTCGTCCTCGTACACCGCGTGCTCGGTGAAGCCGAAGGCCTCGGTGAGCTGTTTGATCGCTGCCTTCGCGTCCGCGTACCTCAATGTCGGACAGATGCTTGGTGACTGAGTCATCTCGACCACTCCTTCAGGCTCGACGGTAGGAATGTGATCTGCATCTCAGTCTGGCAGCCGCCACTGACACTCAGCCGAAGGTGTTGCACCGGGCCATGTCGCCCGTGGTGTAGCCGTTGTAGAACCACTGCCGGCGCTGTGCGGCCGAGCCGTGCGTCCAGGTCTCCGGCGTGACCCGGCCCTGGAACTTTTCCTGGATCCGGTCGTCGCCGACGGCCGCCGCCGCGTCCAGGCCGTCCTGGATGTCCTCGGGCGTGAGCCTGGTCAGCAGGGGCCGGCCGGTGGTCTCGTCCGGCGTGGTCGTCGCGTGGTGCGCCCACACCCCGGCGTAGCAGTCGGCCTGCAGCTCCACCTTCACGGCATTGCTGTTCGCGCCCTGCTGCCCGTCCTGCGCCCGCTGCAAGGTGCCCATCAGGTTCTGGACATGGTGGCCGTACTCGTGGGCCACGACGTACGCCTGGGCGAACGGCCCGCCGCTGGAGCCGAATTTGGTGCGCAGATCGCCGAAGAAGCCGAGGTCGAGATAGACCTGCCGGTCGCCGGGGCAGTAGAACGGCCCGACCGCCGAGGTCGCTGTCCCGCATGCCGTGCCCACCCGGCCCGTGAACATGACCGTCCGGGCGTCGGTGTAGCGCCCCTGCCGTCGCGTGAACTCGGCCCGCCAGTAGTCCTGCACGCTGTTGACCACCGCGACGATCCGGCAGTCCTCCCGGGTGTTGGCGTCCGAACCCGTCCTGCAGGCCTGGTTCACCTGCGCCTGGGTCGAGGCGGTCGCGGCGGGATCGGAGTCGCCCGACGTCAGTCCGAGCTGCTCGGGACCCACACCGAAGAGCAGCCCCAGGATCAGCGCGATGATGCCGACGATGCCGCCGCCGATGGTGGCCCTGCCGCCCGGGACGCGGCTGCCGCGCACATCCTGGACCTCGGACGTGTCCAGATCGGCGTCGTCGTCGAACTGCATGGGCCACCACCCTCTGCTCACGGCGGCGGCAGCCCGCCGCCCTGCGCCGAGTATCGATCAGTGTGATGTGTATCGCCCCTTTTGTTATGAAGCCCCTCTATGTGCGACGCTCTGCAGCCGGAGCGGCGGTCGAGCCCGGGTGCAGCCGCGAAAGTCGGCGGAAAAGCACTTGCCGGCCCCCGGTAGACTGACCCGTATGGCAATTCTCCTTGCGCATTAGACGGCGTCGAAGCTCCCACGCCCGTCCCTTCCGCCGTCCATACCGCCCTGGAGTCTTTCCGTGATCACCGCTTCCGGCATCGAGCTGCGCGCCGGCGCACGCGTCCTCATCGAGTCCGCTTCCTTCCGTATCGCCAAAGGCGACCGCATCGGCCTCGTAGGCCGCAACGGCGCGGGCAAGACCACCCTCACCAAGTGCCTTGCGGGCGAAGGCATCCCCGCCGCCGGCGCCATCGCCCGCTCCGGCGAGGTCGGCTATCTCCCGCAGGACCCGCGCACCGGCGACCTCGACACCCTCGCCCGCGACCGCATCCTCTCGGCCCGTGACCTCGACTCCGTACTGAAGAAGATGCGCGAGAACGAGGACCGCATGGCGAACGGCAAGGGCGCCACCCGCGAGAAGGCGATGAAGAAGTACGAGCGCCTGGAGACGGAGTTCCTCACCAAGGGCGGTTACGCCGCCGAGGCCGAGGCCGCCACCATCGCCGCCGCGCTCGGCCTGCCCGACCGGGTGCTCGGCCAGCCGCTGCATACGCTCTCCGGCGGTCAGCGCCGCCGGGTCGAGCTCGCGCGCATCCTCTTCTCGGACGCCGACACCCTGCTGCTCGACGAGCCCACCAACCACCTCGACGCCGACTCGATCGTCTGGCTGCGCGACTACCTGAAGTCCTACCGCGGCGGCTTCATCGTGATCTCCCACGATGTCGATCTCGTCGAGACGGTCGTCAACAAGGTCTTCTACCTGGACGCCAACCGCTCGCAGATCGATGTCTACAACATGGGCTGGAAGCTCTACCAGCAGCAGCGCGAGGCCGATGAGAAGCGCCGCAAGCGCGAGCGCCAGAACGCCGAGAAGAAGGCCGCGGCCCTCAACTCCCAGGCGGACAAGATGCGCGCCAAGGCCACCAAGACCGTGGCCGCGCAGAACATGGCCAAGCGCGCCGAACGGCTGCTCTCCGGCCTTGAAGCGGTACGTGTCTCCGACAAGGTCGCCAAGCTGCGCTTCCCCGATCCCGCGCCCTGTGGCAAGACCCCGCTGACCGCGGAGAGCCTGTCCAAGTCGTACGGATCACTCGAGATCTTCACCGATGTGGATCTCGCGATCGACAAGGGCTCCCGGGTCGTCATCCTCGGCCTCAACGGCGCGGGCAAGACGACGCTGCTGCGCCTGCTCGCGGGTGTCGAGACACCGGACACCGGAGCGGTCACCCCGGGCCACGGGCTCAAGCTCGGCTACTACGCCCAGGAGCACGAGACGCTGGACCCGGACCGCACGGTCCTGGAGAACATGCGCTCGTCCGCGCCCGACCTCGACCTCGTCCAGGTGCGCAAGACGCTGGGCTCGTTCCTGTTCTCCGGCGACGACGTCGACAAGCCGGCCGGGGTCCTCTCCGGCGGTGAGAAGACCCGTCTGGCGCTGGCCACCCTGGTCGTCTCGTCCGCGAACGTCCTGCTCCTCGACGAGCCGACCAACAACCTCGACCCGGCCAGCCGCGAGGAGATCCTCGGTGCGCTGCGCACCTACAAGGGCGCGGTCATCCTCGTCACGCACGACGAGGGAGCGGTCGAGGCGCTCGAGCCCGAGCGCATCATCCTGCTGCCGGACGGCGTCGAGGACCTGTGGGGCTCGGACTACGCGGACCTGGTGGCGCTCGCCTGACGGCCCCGGACCGGTGCCGGACCGGTGTTTCCGGTCCGGTCCGGCTCTGATCCACTCCGTATGGATCATTCGGCTCACGGGTGATCCATCATCTGAGTGAGAACGTCTCGTACCCCGGCGTGGCACCGAGCGGATCAGCTCCCTCCGGTGCCATGGCCCACCCGTCCCGCCCACGCGGCGCTGACCAGGCACTTCTACAAGGAATCCGCGCGTACGTGCGGATTGCGGCACCCGGAATGAAAGATTCCGATCGTGGCTGCCCCATATCGGGCGGCAAAGCTTGTCGCACGGACCTTGCCGAATGGGTGGCCAGGAAGCCCCCGAGGGGTGATCATGAGAAGTCCAGAGCGCACTTCCCATGAGGAGGCACGGGTGGCCGAGACTCTGAAGAAGGGCAGCCGGGTTACCGGCGCCGCGCGCGACAAGCTCGCGGCAGACCTGAAGAAGAAGTACGACTCCGGTGCGAGCATCCGGGCGTTGGCCGAAGAGACCGGCCGCTCCTACGGATTCGTCCACCGGATGCTCAGTGAGTCCGGAGTCACGCTGCGGGGACGCGGCGGAGCGACGCGAGGCAAGAAGGCTACGGCCTGACCGTCGAGGCTCCTCCGGTCCACCGGTTTCCACGGTGGCAACCCGGTCGGTCGCAGGGTCGGCCGGGTGGTTACTGTGCAGTCACTTAACTTCGTTTGCATGTGACTGCACCCGAACCGGAGGCGCCCCATGACTTCGCTCGACTCTGTGCTCGACAAGGACGGCGTACGGCTCACCGTCGAGGACGCGGTTGCCACGGTGACCCTGACCAACCCGGACAAGCGCAACGCCCAATCTCCCGCTCTGTGGCGGGCGTTGGCGCAGGCGGGTCGGTCGTTGCCGGGCAACGCGCGGGTCGTGGTGCTGCGCGGCGAGGGCAAGTCCTTCTCCGCGGGGCTCGACCGGCAGGCGTTCACGCCCGAGGGCTTCGACGGCGAGCCGTCCTTTCTCGATCTCGCGCGCGGCTCCGACTCGGAGCTCGACGCGGTCATCGCCGAGTACCAGGAGGCGTTCACCTGGTGGCGCCGCAGTGACATCGTCACGATCGCGGCCGTCCAGGGTCATGCGATCGGTGCCGGATTCCAGCTCGCCCTCGCCTGCGACCTCCGGGTCGTCGCGCAGGACGTGCAGTTCGCCATGCGCGAGACCAGCCTCGGGCTCGTCCCCGACCTCACCGGCACGCACCCGCTGGTGTCGCTCGTCGGCTACGCCCGCGCGCTGGAGATCTGCGCGACGGGCCGCTTCGTCCATGCCGACGAAGCCGAGCGCACCGGCCTGGCCAACCTTGTCGTGCCCGGCGACGAGCTCGACGGCGCGGTACGGGACCTGGCGGCCGCGCTGCTCGCGGCGCCGCGGGACGCGGTGATCGAGACCAAGGCGCTGCTGCAGGGTGTGAGCGGCCGTTCGTACGAGGACCAGCGCACCGCCGAGCGGGCTGCGCAGGCGCGCCGGCTGCGTGACCTCGCGGGCATCGGCGACTGATCCGCTCCGGGCAGGCCCGCGTGACGTTCAGGGCACCGCCCCCGGTCACATTCCTACGGCCGTGACCAGCACCGACACCGGGCGGCCGTCCGCGAGCGCAGCCGTCACCGCCTCGCGGACCGCCCGAACCACCTCCAGCGGGTGGTGACCGCTCGCCGTCGCCACCTCGACCCGGACATGGTCGGGCGCGAGATGCACAGCCGCGCCCAGGGTCGCCGTCAGATGGGCCACGCCCGCGGCCCCGGACGCCGCCGTGCCCGCCGGATCCTTCGGGTCGGCCGCCCGTACCCCGGGTGGGGGAGCGTCGTCCAGGGTTTCCGGGGCGGCGTCCAGCACGTCCGTCACGCGCAGATCCACCTCCGCGACCCTCAGATCCAGCAGCTGGGCCGCGGCCGTGAACAGGGCTGCACGCAGCTCGGACGCTGTCGCGGGAAGCGGCTCCCACGCCACCGCCGCGAAATCCGCCTCGATACGCAGCGGGCCCGGCGGCAGCGCGCTCGGCGGCGGCGGTACGGCGGGCCGTGCCGCCGCTTCCGGGTCCGCGAGCGCCAGCCTCAGCCTTCCGGGCGCCACCCCCGGCACCTCGGCCGCCACGCGCCGCAGCACCACGTCGGCCGCCTGTTCCGCCAGCCAGGCCCCGTCCGCGGCGCCGCCCAGCGGAAGCAGCCTGCCGAGCCCGAGCCGTCGCCGTACTGCATCAGCGGTGGTCATTGGTCCAGCGTGCCGCATCCCCGGCGCGAGAGCGGGCAAGCGCACTTAATGTGGACAACGGAGTCCAACCCGCCCGGAAAGGACGCACGGCGATGACCGACACCACTCAGTTCAACCGGCCCGAGAACCGTGGCAATGAGCCGTCGGGCTCGGGCGAAGAGCCCAGGAAGACGTCCACGACCAAGCGCGGCGGCGGCGATCCCGCCTCCCGCGGCCGTACCACCATCGCCGACGGTGTCGTCGAGAAGATCGCCGGGCTCGCCGCCCGCGACGTCCTCGGAGTCCATGCCATGGGCAGCGGGATCTCCCGTACCTTCGGCGCGGTCCGCGACCGGGTGCCGGGCAGCAGCAAGTCCAGTGTCACCCGCGGTGTGAAGGCCGAGGTCGGCGAGGTGCAGACGGCCCTCGACCTGGAGATCGTCGTCGACTACGGCGTCTCTATTGCCGATGTTGCCCGCGCCGTCCGCGAGAACGTCATCTCCGCGGTGGAACGCATGACAGGACTTGAGGTCGTCGAGGTCAATATCGCGGTCAGCGATGTGAAACTGCCCGATGAGGAAGAGGACGAGCCGGAACCGCGTCTCCAGTAGAGGAGCCCACGATGAGCATGGCTGTAGCCGGCCTGATCGCCGGCATGGCGCTCGGCTTCGCCGGATACTTCGGCGGATTCGGTGCCTTTCTGCTGGTCGCCGCCCTGGGGGCGATCGGCTTCGTGGCGGGCCGGTTCCTCGACGGCGACCTCGAACCCGGCGACTTCTTCCGCAGTCGCGATCGCGGCGACCGGCGGCGGTGACCCGCGGTGGCCCCGGACCGCGTCGAAGCCACCGAGCGCGGGGCGACCACGATCGCCGACCGGGTGGTCGCGAAGATCGCCGCGCAGGCGGCGCGTGAGGCGCTCGAGGGCGTACCGAAGGGCGGCACGGCGCCGCACGCCACGGTCACGGTGCACGCTGACGTGGCCCGGGTGCGGGTCAGCCTGGAGCTCGACTATCCCTCCGACATCGGCGGTCAGTGCGGCTCCGTGCGTCATCACGTCGTCCAGCGGGTAAAGGCGTTGGCGGGTATGGATGTGCCCGAGGTGGCGGTGCAGGTCGAGCGGCTCCACTCGGTGCACTCGCGCATGGCGGCACAGGGGAGGATCCGATGAGCGAGCCCGTACGGCCCGTACTCGATCTGGACCAGTCGGCGTCGTCGGCCGTCTACGAGCCGGGTCCGGCACCGGCCGAAGGCGACGGCGGCAAGGCAGGGCGGTTCTGGTCCGCACGCAGAGTGCCGGCCGGGCTGGTTGCCCTGGTGGTGCTCGGTGGCGCGGGACTGCTGCTGTACGACATCGCGGCGGTACGGGCCGACCGGCCCGCCATGCACTGGCGCCGCGTCTTCGCGGCGGACCTCGCGAAGTGGCGGCTGGACGAGCTGGGGGTGCTGGCCGTCGCGGTGGCCGCGATGGCCGTCGGCGTCTGCCTGATCGTCATCGCCGTCACGCCCGGACTGCGGGCGCTGCTGCCGATGCGGCGCGACGTCGCATCCGTACGGGCGGGGCTCGACCGGGAGGCCGCGGCGCTGGTGCTGCGGGACCGGGCGATGGAGATTTCCGGGGTGCAGTCCGCGCGGGTACGGATGGGGCGTAAGAAGGTTTCGGTGCGCGCGCAGTCGCACTTCCGTGAACTCGACGACGTACGAGCGGATCTGGACACGGCGCTGGGCATCGGCATCCAGGAACTCGGCCTCGCCAGGCCGCCCGCACTGACCGTGCATGTCGGCCGGCCGCCGGCGAAGAAGAGGTGAGGGCGGATGCTCGGGGTCATCAATCGCGTACTGCTCGGCCTGGCCGGGCTGGTGCTGCTGTGCGTGGGCGGCGGGGTGCTCGCGGCGGGGGCCGGATGGTCCGTGCCGTCCTGGTGGCCCTGGGACGGGCCGAGAGACGTACTGCTCAGCAAGGCGGACCGGTACCGCTGGCGTGACGAGGGCTGGTGGTGGCCCGCGGTCATCGCCGCACTCGCGGTGATCGTGCTGCTCGCGCTGTGGTGGGTGATCGCCCAACTGCGGCGCGCCCGGCTGGCGGAGGTGCTCGTGGACAGCGGCGACGGCGAGGGCGCGCTGCTGCGGGGGCGGGCGCTGGAGGGCGTGCTTGAGAGCGAGGCGGAGTCCCTGGAGGGCGTGTCCCGCGCCCACGTCACCCTGACGGGCCGCCGCAGCACACCGGAGGCGCGGGTCGCCCTGCTCCTCGAGCCGCACGCGTCTCCCGGGGAGTCGCTACAGCGGCTGACGGAGGAGGCGGTGGGGCACGCGAGGGACTCGGCGGGGCTGGCGGTGCTGCCGGCGGAGGTGCGATTGAGGGCGGCGAAGCACGGTGCGCAGAGGGTGAGTTGAGGGCGCGCCGCCGCTGCTGCCCGGTCCCGCCCCGGAGCCGCTGCGCGGAGCCTTTCCCCAACCCGCCCCTTCCCGAACCGGGGCTGCGCCCCGCACCCCCGGGGGTGCTGGGCACCCCCACGCCCGCGACAGCTTCGCACCCCCGGGGCCTGCGCATCGCCGAGCCCGCGGGCAAGCCCCGTGGCCTGGCGCACCCCCGTCAGAAGCCGTGGCGCGCGCCGCCGTCCACCGGGAGCATGACTCCCGTCAGATACGACGCCGCGGGCGACAGCAGGAAAGCCGCCGTGTTGCCGAACTCCTCCCGGGTGCCGTAGCGCCGCAGCGGAATGCGGGACTCGTTCGCCGTGCGGGCCGCCTCCGCGTCGCCGGAGAGGGCGTCGAGTTCGCGGACCCGGTCCGTGTCGATGCGGGACGGGAGCAGGCCGACGACCCGGATGCCCTGGGGACCCAGTTCGTCCGAGAGGGACTTCGCGAAGCCCGCCAGGCCCGGGCGGAGGCCGTTGGAGATCGTCAGGCCCGGGATCGGTTCGTGGACCGAGCCGGACAGGACGAAGCCGATGACACCGCCCTCGTCCAGCGCCGCCGCCGCGGTGCGGGCCAGCCGTACCGCACCCAGGAACACCGCTTCGAACGCCGCGAGCCACTGCTCGTCCGTGTTGTCCGCGGCGAAGCCCGGCGCCGGGCCGCCCACGCTGATCAGGATGCCGTCGAAGCGCCCGAAGTGGGCCCGGGCCGCGGCGACGAGGCGTTCCGCCCCCGCCGGGTCGGCGTTGTCCGCGGCGATACCGACGGCGTTCGGGCCGAGGGCGTCCGCGGCGTCCGCGGCCGTCTTCTCGTCACGCCCGCTGATGACGACCTTCGCGCCGTCGGCCACAAGTGCCCGCGCCGACGCGTTCCCCAGCCCTCGTGTCCCACCCGTGACGACATAGACACGGTCCTTCAGTCCAAGATCCATGGGGCCTATCCTGCCGTCTCCTCCCCGGCCAGCGCGAGGGCCGAGACCACCAGCCCGATATGGCTGAACGCCTGCGGGAAGTTCCCGACCTGCCGGCCGGCCACCGGGTCGTACTCCTCGGCCAGCAGCCCGACGTCATTGCGCAGGGCGAGCAGCCGCTCGAACAACTCCCGTGCCTCCTTCACGCGGCCCGTCAGACGTAACGCGTCGACCAGCCAGAACGAGCAGGCCAGAAACGCCCCTTCACTCCCGGGCAGTCCGTCCACGGTCCTGCCGTTCGTGCTGTAGCGCCGTACGAGACCCGCCGTCCCCAGCTCCTGCCGCACCGCGTCCACCGTCCCGATCACCCTCGGATCGTCCGGCGGCAGAAAGCCGACTCGCGGGATCAGCAGCGCCGCCGCGTCGAGTTCGACCGAGCCGTACGACTGCGTGAAGGTGTTCCGTACCGGGTCGTACCCCTTCTCGCACACCTCCCGGTGCACCTCGTCCCGCATCACACGCCACCGGTCCGCTTCACCGGGCAGCGAAGGATGCCTCTCCAGCGTGCGCACGGCACGGTCCGCCGCCACCCACGCCATCACCTTGGAGTGCACGAAGTGCCGCCGCGGGCCCCGCACTTCCCACAGCCCCTCGTCCGGCTCACGCCATTTGGACTCCAGGAAGCCGAGCAGGGTGAGCTGCAGACTCCAGGCGTGCGTCTCCGAGGGCAGGCCCGCCTCCCGCGCCACGTAGAGGGAGTCGAGCACCTCTCCGTACACATCGAGCTGCAGTTGCTTGACCGCCTCGTTGCCGGTGCGGACCGGCGCGGAGCCCGCGTAGCCGCTCAGCCACGGAAGCTCGGTCTCGGGCAGCCGGCGCTCGCCCGACAGCCCGTACATGATCTGCAGATCCGCCGGGTCGCCGGCCACCGCGCGCAGCAGCCAGTCGCGCCAGGCGGAGGCCTCTTCGTGATAGCCGGCCGTCACCAGTGCGCCCAGTGTCAGGGTGGCGTCGCGCAGCCAGCAGTAGCGGTAGTCCCAGTTGCGTACGCCGCCGAACTCCTCCGGCAGGGAGGTGGTGGGCGCGGCGACGATCCCGCCGGTCGGGCCGTAGGTGAGCGCCTTCAGCGTGATCAGCGAGCGGATCACGGCCTCGCGGTACGGAGCCTCGCACCGGCAGCGCGCGGACCACTCGGCCCAGTCGTCCAGGCTGCTCCGCAGCGCCTCGTGCGGGTCGACGAGCGGTGGCCGCTGCTCGTGGGAGGGGTGCCAGGTGAGGACGAACGCCACCTTCTCGCCCTCGCCGACCGTGAACGACGAGCGGGTGCTGAACTCGTGCCCCCACGTCTTGACGCTCGGCTCGCTGCGCAGCCATACGGAGTCGGGCCCCGCCACCGCCACTCGGTGCCCCTCCGCCCGCCGCATCCACGGCACGACGGAGCCGTAGTCGAAGCGCAGCCGCAGTGTGGCGCTCATCTCGACCGAACCGCTGACGCCCTCCACGATGCGGATGACATCGGGGGCCCTGTCGCGCTGCGGCATGAAGTCGATGACCTTGACCGTGCCGGTCCGCGTCTCCCACACCGACTCCAGGACGAGCGACTCCTCGATGTAGCCGCGGCGGGTGCAAGGGCCCGCGCCCTTCGGCGCGATCGTCCAGTGGCCGTTGTCCTCATCCCCGAGCAGCGCCGCGAAACAGGCCGCCGAGTCGAAGTGGGGCAGGCACAGCCAGTCGATGGAGCCGTCGTTGCCCACGAGCGCGGCGGTGTGCAGATCGCCGATGAGGGCGTAGTCCTCGATGCGTAGGGTCACGCTTTCGCGTGTTCCCTGCCGGGGCTGCGATTAAGCAGTCGCGGAGCTGTGCCAAGGCGGCTGACAGGACCTAGGCGTTTGCGGGAGCGGGCTCCGGCGCCGTTTGTGCCGCGGAGGCCTCACGGTCGCGCCTCTCACGGCGTACGAGAATCACCCAGCCGACGGGTACCGCCGCGGTGAACAGCCACCACTGGACGGCGTACGCCATGTGCGCGCCGATGGAGTCGTGGTCGGGGTCCGGGATCAGTTCGGGGCTGCTGCCCGCGGGCTCGGGAGCGGTCTGCTCCAGATAACCGCCGAGCACGGTACGGCCCAGCGCCTTCGCCTGCTGCGTGCTGCTGATCAGCATGATCTGGCGGGGCGGCAGACCGGCCAGGTCCTTGATACCGCTGGCCTTCGTCGTCTCGTCGGCCTTGAGCCGGCCGGTCACCGTCACCACGCCCTTGGGGGCGGGCGGCACGGACGGGAAGGCCCGTTGGTCGGCGGCGGCCGGGATCCAGCCGCGGTTGATCAGGACCGCCCGGCCGTCGGCGAGGATCAGCGGGGTCAGGACATGGAAGCCGACGCGGTCGTCGGCGGAGGTGCGGCGGCGTACGACGACCTCGTGCGCGGTGTCGAAGGTGCCGGTGGCCGTGACCTGGCGCCAGTAGTCGGTGCTCGGGACGGTGTGCCCGGGGGAGGTCAACTCGGTCACGGGGACGGACTTGGCCTGAAGGTTCTTGGCGATCAGTGTGTTCTGCGCGACCCGGTGCTGGTGCCGGTGGAGCTGCCAGAAGCCCAGCTCGATCATCGTGGGGATGAGTACGAGGCCGATGAGGGTGAGGATCACCCACTGGCGGGACAACAGGAAGCGGTACACCCCATGACCGTACAACCGGGGTCACGGGGTGCGGGGAGTGGGGTCCGGGGACTCGGGGCGTGAACGCAGGGGTCAGACTTTGTCGACGATGCCCGCCCTCCCCTCCGCGCGGGCGCAGTGCCCGCCGCAGAACCAGTGGCCCTCGACCTCGACGCCTTGCCCGATGATCTGGACCCGGCAGTGCTCACAGAGGGGCGCCATGCGGTGAATGGCGCAGGAGAAGCAGTCGAAGACGTGCACCGCGCCCTGCGCGTGCACCTCGAAGGACATGCCGTAGTCGTTTCCGCAAACCTCGCAACGTGCCATGCGCCACAGGGTGGGACGTGAGGCGGCCGTGGGCGAGCGGGCGGCGGGCGAGTCGCCTCCGGTTCACTCCGATGCGGGTGCCGCAGCCACGTCCCGCAACAGCTGGGTGAAGGCCGCCTCGTCGATGACGGGCGTGCCGTACGCCTTCGCCTTGACCGTCTTCGACGTCGCAGCCTCGGGATCGTTGGTCACCAGAAGGCTGGTCAGCCGCGAGACGCTGGTGGCGACATGCAGGCCCGCCTCGATCGCCCGGTCCTCCAGCAGCTCACGGTCGACGGAGGTGTCTCCGGAGAACGCCACCCGCATGCCTTGCGTCAGCGGCCCGCCGGTCTCGTACCGCCCCGGGTTGGGGTAGGGGCATGCGGGGCGCTTGCGCGAGGGCCGCCAGCTGTTCTGCCCGTACGAAGCCTGGTACCCGATGCGCGGGGTCGCGGGGGAGTCCGACCACTCGGTCAGCGGACGGCATTCGAGCAGCGGCAGCCGCACCCCGTCACGTGCCGCTGTGTGCAGACTCGGCCGGAACGCCTCGGCCAGCACGCGCGCGTCGTCCAGGGCGTGGTGCGCCCGCTGCTGTACGACGCCGAAGTGCGCGGCGAGCGACTCCAGCTTGTGGTTGGGCAGCGGCAGCCGCAGCTCCTTGGAGAGCGCGATGGTGCACAGCCGCTGCCGGGTGGGCGCGGTGGCCTCGGCGCGTGCGTACTCCCGGGCGATCATCGACCAGTCGAAGATGGCGTTGTGCGCGACGAGGACCCGGCCGTCGAGCCGCTCGGAGAACTCAGCGGCGATGTCGCCGAAGAGCGGTGCGCCTTCCAGCACATCGCTCGTCAGACCGTGGATCCACACCGGACCCGGATCCCGCTCCGGGTTGACGAGGGTGTACCAGTGGTCCTCGACATTGCCCCGGGCGTCGAGACGGTACACAGCAGCGGAGATTATCCGGTCGTCGCGGGCGAGTCCGGTGGTCTCCACGTCGACGACCGCGTACCCCTGGGGATACGCGGCCGGCCACGCTGTAGCTGCGGTTGTACGGTCGTCGAGCATGGTCACAGAGAATACGGGCCCGCACTGACAGCGCCCGATGGGCCCGGTCCGTCCACTGCCCGGCCCGGCGCGGCGACGAGGTACGCGGCCGCGGGCTGTTCCAGGCCACGGCCGTCAACAGGCCCCGGCGGCACGCGATATGGCGTCCCGTGCGCCCGCTCGGGCGTCACCTGACCGTGTAACAGCGGCCGGCCCACCTACCGTCCGCCAGGCCCCTCGTCCGTGCCCGACGGGACCGCCTCCGCCGGTGGGAGCAGCGCGCTCACCAACGCCCTTACCGAGGCGGTGAACAGCTTCTCCGGATCGGCGGGCCGCGCCAGCGCGCGGGCCAGCGCCGGGTCGTGCTCGGCCGTCCGCGCGTCCCACAGCTCGCCCTCGCCGGGCGACTGGACCGGCGAGCGTTCCCGGTTGCGCTCGAGGAGTACGAAACCGACAACCTGGAACTGCACGGCGCGCACTGCCTCGGCCGCGCGCGCCCCGCGCAGCCCTGCGGCGTGCATCTCATGCACGAGCGCCTGCTGGGCGGGCAGGAACATCCGGTCCGTGAGCCCCCGTTCATGGACCATCGCGATCAGGTGGGGGCGCTCGCGCAGCTCGCGGCGCAGCCGCCGGGCGACCGAGACGACGCGCTGCGCGGGCGCAGCGCCGACGGGCCGGATCGCGCCCATCTCCTGGACCGTCCGCTCGACCAGTGCGTCCAGCAGCGACTCGCGATTGCCGACATGCCAGTAGATCGAGGTGACGGCCGTGCCGAGCTCGGCGGCGAGCTTGCGCATGGTGAGGGCCTGCGGGCCGTGCTGCTTGACGAGTGAGGCGGCCGCTTCGAGTACCTCTTCGCGGGTCAGCGCGGTTCTCGGCATGGTGCCCCCAATTCCGGTACGTGCACGGCTCTTTACCCTTCATCGCCACCGGTGTAACTGTGTTACAGGTCGACTGACGAAGGGCGGTACGACATGGCACGCGTACGGTACGGCGCGCGCACCGAGGCGGAGATCGCCGCGGCCCGCGCATCCAGTTCCAAGCTCCCCGACATCTGGTCCACCGGTGTGGTGGCCGTGTGGGAGAGCGACCCGGACGCGGTGGCGGCCGTACTCCCGCCGCCGCTCAAACCCACCGAACGGCCGCTGGTGCGGGCCAATATCAGCAAGGTCGACCTGCCCGGCTATCCGCTCGGCGCCGGCTCGGTGGCCGTCGCGGCGCTGCACGACGGGCGCGAGGGCTGGTACCCCCTCGTCATGCCGATGACCCATGAGCGCGCGCTGATCGGCGGACGGGAGGTCTTCGGCGAGCCGAAGAAGCTGGGCGAGGTCACCGTCGAGCGTGACGGCCTCGTCGTACGGGCCGTGCTCGCCCGGCACGGCATCGCCTTCGTCGAGGTGCGGGGCGCCGTGGACGGCCCGCTTCCGCTGCCCGAACCGGCCGAGAAGCTCGACTTCTACTTCAAGTTCCTGCCCGCGGTCGACGGTCATGGCTTCGACGCCGACCCCGTCCTCGTGCACTGCACGCGCAACGAGAAGTTCCGCACACTCGAGAAACTCACCGGCGATGTGGTGCTGCGCGAGTCGATGTACGACCCCGTCGCTGACCTGCCCGTACGCCGGGTCGTCGAGCTCACCATCGGCGAGAAGACCACCGACCAGAAGGGCAAGGTGGCCGAACGGGTGAGCGCCCAGGCGCTGCTGCCCTACATCCACCAGCGCTACGACGACCCGCAGCAGATTCTCGACGGCCCGCCGGCGGGGAGCGTCTGATGCAGCTGAGCCAGGGACAGGTCGCCGTCGTCACGGGCGCGGCGAGCGGCATCGGACTCGCCATGGCGCGCCGGTTCGCGTCCGAAGGGCTCAAGGTCGTCCTCGCGGACGTCGAGGAGCAGGCGCTGTACAAGGCGGCGGACGAGCTCACCGCGGACGGCGCCCGGGTGCTCGCGCGCACCGTCGACGTGGGGGACCGCACCTCCGTGCTCGAACTCGCGGACGCCGCGTACGAGACCTTCGGCGCCGTCCATGTGCTGTGCAACAACGCGGGGGTCGGCTCCGGCGCCGAGGGCCGGATGTGGGAGCACGAGCCCAACGACTGGAAGTGGGCCTTCGCCGTCAACGTCTGGGGCGTATTCCACGGCATCCAGGCCTTCGTGCCGCACATGATCGCGAGCGGTGAGCCGGGCCATGTCGTCAACACATCCTCGGGCGACGGCGGGATCGCGCCCCTGCCCACCGCGTCCGTGTACGCGGTCACCAAGTCGGCCGTGGTGACGATGACGGAGTCGCTGTACGCGCACCTCAGGGCGGAGCACGCGCGCGTGGGCGCGTCCGTCCTCTTCCCGGGGCCCCACATGCTGCGCACCGGACTGTGGGAGTCGCACCGCAACAGGCCCGAGCGGTACGCGAAGGAACACCCGCGCAGAACGCCGTACCGCAGCCTCGACCAGTGGGAGACGGCGATGAAGGACGCCGGTCACGAGGTGGCCTTCACGCCCGTGGAGGAAGTCGCCGGCTTCGTCGTGGACTCGATCCGCGCGGAGCGCTTCTGGATGCTGCCCGCGAGCGAGCACAGCGACCGGCAGATCCGCGCCAGGTCGCAGTCGATGCTCGACCGCGCCAACCCGTCGTACCTGGAAAGCTTCATTCTCGACTGAGGGGCACCTGATGTCAGACGTGAGGTCAGACCCGTACCTGATCATCTCCTCCGACTGCCACGCCGGGCTGCCGACCGAGCGGTACCGGCCCTATCTGGACTCCCGCTTCCACCGGGAATTCGACGCCTTCCTCGCGGGACGCGACCGCCGCCGCGAGGAGATGACCCGGCTCGGCGTACGCAACGAGGCCTTCGCCAGCAAGTGGTTCAGCGACAACGAGGAAGGCCTCAAGGGCGGTTGGGACACCGCCCAGCGGCTCAAGGAGCTCGACGGAGACGGAGTGGCGGCCGAAGTCGTCTTCCCGGACGCGGACGCCGTCGACAGCCAGACCGCGGCACCTTTCGGGGTGGGGCTCGGACTCTCCGGCGACCAGGACCCCCAGCTCGGCATGGCGGGCGCGCAGGCGCACAACCGCTGGCTCGCCGAACTCGTCGCCGAGAACCCCGAGCGGCACTGCGGGGTCGCCCTGCTGCCCATCACGGCGGAGCCCGCGAAGGTCGTCGCGGAGATCCACCGGGCCAAGGAGTCCGGGCTCGGCGCGCTGATGATCCCCTCGATGTGGGTGGACAAGGAGCCGTACCACGACCGGCGTTACGACCCTGTGTGGGCGGCCGCCGCCGAGACGGGGATGCCGGTCGTCACCCATTCCGGCGCGGCGCCGCGCCACGAGTACGGCGACCATCTCGGCATCTATGTCTCCGAGGTCACCTGGTGGCCCGCACGGCCCCTGTGGTTCCTGCTGTGGTCCGGTGTCTTCGAGCGCCACCCCGGCCTGAGGTTCGGCGTCGCCGAGTCCGGCTGCTGGTGGCTGCCCAACCAGCTGTGGTTCATGGACCGGCTCTATCTCGGCGCGCACGGCGGCAAGAAGCTCTCGCCCTTCGCCGAGCTGAAGCGGCCGCCGAGCGAGTATCTCGACCGCCAGATCTTCATCTGCGCCACCAACACCAAGCGGCGCGAACTCGCCCAGCGGTACGAGATCGGGGTCGACAACATCCTGTGGGGCAGCGACTTCCCGCACCCGGAGGGCACCTGGCCCGACACGCGCGCGTGGCTGGCGAAAACCTTCCACGACATCCCCGTCGCCGAGACCCGCCGCATGCTGGGCCTGGCCGCGGCGGACGTCTTCGGCTTCGACACCGAGAAGCTCGCCCCCATCGCCCGGCGCATCGGCCCGACCCCGGCCGAACTGCGGCAGTCCGAGGACCAGCCGGCCGTCGAGGCGTCCTGGGCGAGGTCGCGGGAGGTGGGCCGCCACTGGCTGACGGACAACGACTTCCCGGTCCTGGGAGCTTCGTCATGAGAGACGGAGCCGACCGCTACACCGTCATCTCCGCCGACTGCCACGCCGGGGCCGACCTCCTCGACTACAAGCCGTATCTGGAGAAGACGTACCACGACGACTTCGACGCCTGGGCGGCCACGTACGTCAACCCGTACGAGGATCTGCTCGCCGACACCGCCGACCGCAACTGGAACTCCGAGCGCCGCGTGAGCGAACTGGAGGCCGACGGCATCGTCGCCGAGGTCGTCTTCCCCAACACCATCCCGCCCTTCTTCCCCAGCGCCTCACTGATGGCCCCGGCGCCTTCGCGGGCCGAGTACGAACAGCGCTGGGCCGGGCTGCGCGCCCACAACCGCTGGCTCGCCGACTTCTGCGCGGCGGCACCCGGGCGACGGGCGGGCGTCGCGCAGATCCTGCTCAACGACGTCGACGAGGCGGTCCGCGAGATCCGCCGCGCCAGTGCGGCGGGCCTCACCGGCGGGATCCTGCTGCCGGGCACACCACCGGGCTCGGGGCTTGCCGAGCTGTACTCGCAGACGTACGACCCGATCTGGGCCGTCTGCGACGAGCTCGGCGTGCCGGTCAACCACCACGGCGGCTCGGCGTCCCCGCCGCTGGGCGAAGAACCGGCGGCCCGTGCGGTGTTCATGGTGGAGACGACCTGGTTCTCGCACCGGGCCCTGTGGCATCTGATCTTCGGCGGGGCCTTCCGCCGCCACCCGGACCTCAAGCTGGTCCTCACCGAACAGGGCTCGGGCTGGATCCCGGGCGTGCTCGACATGCTGGACTACTACCACTCGCGCCTGGTGGCAGCGGCGACGAAGGCCGCCACCGCGGAGTCCAAGTTCGGTGCGGGGCTCGCCGCTTCGATGGGCAGGGGACCGAGCGAGGTCTGGCGCGACAACTGCTTCGTCGGCGCCAGCTTCATGCGCCCGCACGAAGTGCCGCTGCGTGAGCGGATCGGGCTCGACAAGATCATGTGGGGCAGCGACTATCCGCACGACGAAGGCACCGCCCCGTACTCCCGCGAGGGCCTCCGCATCGCCTACGCCGGACTGCCGAGGAACGAGGTCGCGGCGATGGCCGGCGGCAACGCCGCCCGGGTCTACGGCTTCGACCTCGGCCTCCTCGACCCGATCGCGGCCAAAGTCGGCCCGACGGTCGAGGAGATCGCCGAGCCGCTGACCGAGATCCCGGCGGACGCGACCAGCCCCGCGTTCGCCAGAGGCGGGTCGGTGCGCGTGTGGTGACAGGAAGGGTGAGACCCTCCCCCGGTGACGGAAGCACCCCACGACGAGGCCCACGGCGGGGCACTCGGCGCGCGCCTCAACTGGCTGCGGGCCGCGGTCCTGGGCGCCAACGACGGCGTCGTCTCCACCGCGGGCCTCGTCGTCGGCGTCGCCGGAGCCACCGGCTCGCGCGCCACGCTGCTCACCGCGGGCCTCGCGGGACTGCTCGCCGGATCCATGTCCATGGCGGCCGGTGAGTACGTCTCCGTCTCCACCCAGCGCGACTCGGAGAAGGCGGCGCTGGCCGTGGAACGACGCGAGCTGCGCGAACAGCCGGAGGAGGAACTGGAGGAGCTGACCGGCCTGTTGGTGGCCCGTGGCCTGTCCAAGGACGTGGCCCGCGAGGCGGCCGAGCAGCTCACCGAACGCGACGCTCTGCGCGCCCACGCGCGCGTGGAACTCGGCATCGACCCGGACCAGTTGGCCAACCCCTGGCACGCGGCGGGCGCGAGCTTCCTCGCGTTCACGGCGGGCGCGCTGCTGCCCCTGCTGGCGATCGTGCTCCCGCCCTCGTCGGCGCGGCTGTACGTCACGGTCCTCTCGGTACTCGCGGCGCTGGCCCTCACAGGCTGGTGGAGCGCCCGCCTGGGCGCGGCGTCGGTGGCTCCCGCTGTGCTGCGCAACGTGGGCGGGGGAGCGCTGGCGATGGCGGTCACATATGGGGCGGGCTCACTGCTCGGCGCGGTGGGTATCTGAGGGTGTTGGCAGAAGTCACCAAAAGCAGCTGACAAGTTGTCTCGCATACTTGTCGGTAACAACCTCTAGCCGCAGCCCCCGCACCGGTCCTACGGTGCTCGCATGCCGAACCTGCCCGATGTCGTGCTGTGGTCGATACCCGCCTTCGTCCTGCTCACCGTCCTGGAGATCGTGAGCTACCGGATCCATCCCGACGAGGACTCCGCAGGCTACGAGACCAAGGACGCCGCCACCAGCATCGGCATGGGGCTCGGGAGTCTCGCCTTCGACTTCCTCTGGAAGATCCCCATTGTCGCGATCTACACCGCGGTGTACGAACTCACCCCGGCCCGCGTCCCCGTCCTGTGGTGGACCGTGCCGCTGATGCTGCTCGCGCAGGACTTCTTCTACTACTGGTCCCACCGCGGCCATCACGTCATCCGCGTCCTGTGGGCCTGCCATGTCGTCCACCACTCCAGCCGGAAGTTCAACCTCAGCACCGCGCTGCGCCAGCCCTGGACGAGTCTGACCGTCTGGCCGTTCTATCTGCCGCTCATCGCGTGCGGCGTGCATCCGGCCGCGCTCGCCTTCTGTTCGTCCGCCAACCTCGTGTACCAGTTCTGGGTGCACACCGAGCGGATCGACAAGCTGCCGCGGCCCTTCGAGTACGTACTCAACACGCCCTCCCACCACCGGGTGCACCACGCCTCCCAGGGCGGCTATCTGGACCGGAACTTCGGCGGGATCCTCATCGTCTGGGACCGGCTCTTCGGGTCCTTCGCGCCGGAGACCGAGCGGCCCGTCTTCGGACTCACCAAGAACATCGAGACGTACAACCCGCTGCGGGTCGCGACGCACGAGTACGCGGCCATCGCGCGGGATGTACGGGCGGCGACCAGCTGGCGCGAGCGGGCCGGGCGGGTCTTCCGCGGGCCCGGGTGGCAGCCCGCCGCCGCGGAGCCTGCTGTCGCACCGGTGGCCGAAACGGCCGCGGAGCCTGCCGCGTGAGCACACCGGAAGGCGTCGGCGCCCGCGGCCCGGTCCGACGGCAGGCGGCCTCGGAATCCCCCTCGGGCCGCGAGGCGCTCGCCCGGTTCCTGCTCATCGCCTTCGGCCTCGCCGTCGCCGTCGACCTCGGGTCCCTCCTCGTCGGAGCCGGGGCCGGGCACCAGATCGCCAAGCCCCTGCTCATGCCGCTGCTCGCCGCCCACGTGTACGCACGGGGCGGACCGCGGCTGCTGGTCGCCGCGCTGCTCTGCGGCTGGGGCGGGGACGTGTTCCTGCTCTCGTCGGCCGACCTCGCGTTCCTCCTCGGGATGGGGTGCTTCGCGGCCGGGCACGTCTGCTACCTGGTGCTGTTCGGGAAGGGCCGTACGCACCCCGGGCTCGGCATCCTCTACGGCATCGCACTGGTCGGCGCCGTCGCAGCGCTCTGGCCGGACCTGCCGTCCGATCTGCGTATTCCGGTCGCCGGATACAGCGTGCTGCTCACCGCCATGGCCTACCGCTCGTCGCGGCTCGGGCTCCTCGTCGGACTGGGCGGGGCGCTCTTCCTGCTCTCCGACATGCTCATCGCCACGGGTGTCGCCCACTGGCCCCAGCTGCCCCGCCCCGACTTCTGGATCATGCTGACCTATCTGTGCGCGCAGGCACTGCTCGCACAGGCGTACCGTGAGAGCCGCACTTTCGTCTGATCAGCAAGGATCCGCCCCATGCGCGCCACCGTCATCCACGCCCCGCACGACATCCGCGTGGAGGAGGTGCCCGATCCGGTGATCCAGCAGCCCACCGATGTGGTGCTGCGCGTCCTGCGGGCCTGTATCTGCGGCAGCGACCTGTGGGCGTACCGCGGCGAGTCGGCCCGGCAGCCGGGGCAGCGCATCGGCCATGAGTTCCTGGGCGTCGTCGAGGAGGCCGGTTCCGCGGTCACCGGGTTCGAGCCCGGCGATCTGGTCGTCGCTCCGTTCGTGTGGTCCGACGGCAGCTGTGAGTACTGCGCCGAGGGCCTGCAGACCTCCTGCCCGCAGGGCGGCTTCTGGGGCTCCATCGGCTCCGACGGCCTCAAGTCCGACGGCGGTCAGGGCGAGGCCGTACGCGTTCCCTTCGCCGACGGCACCCTCGTCAAGCTCCCCGCCGACGCCGCCTCCGACGACCACCTGCTGACCGCGCTGCTCGCGCTCTCCGACGTCATGGGCACCGGACACCACGCGGCCGTCGGCGCGGGCGTCACCAAGGGCTCCACCGTCGCGGTCGTCGGCGACGGTGCTGTCGGCCTGTGCGGTGTGCTCGCCGCCAAGCGGCTCGGCGCCGAGCGGATCATCGCGCTCGGCCGCCACCAGGTGCGTACCGACATCGCCAAGACCTTCGGCGCCACCGACGTCGTCGCCGAGCGCGGCGATGCGGCGATCGCGGCCGTCCGCGAGCTCACCGGCGGGCAGGGCGCACACGCCGTCATCGAGGCGGTCGGCACCGAGCAGTCGATGCGTACGGCCGTCGGGATCACCCGCGACGGCGGCGCGATCGGCTATGTCGGCGTGCCCCACGGCAGCGGCACCGGCCTGGACCTCGGCGTGATGTTCGACCGGAACATCGCCCTGCGCGGCGGCGTCGCGCCCGTGCGCGCGTACATTCCCGAGCTGCTGCCCGACGTCCTGGACGGCACGATCGACCCGTCGCCCGTCTTCGACCTGTCGGTCGGCCTCGACGGTGTCCCCGCGGGCTACAGGTCGATGGACGAGCGCACCGCGCTGAAGGTCCTCATCAAGCCGTAACGACAACCGCAACAGCGCAGAGGGGCCGGACGCAACCTGTGCGTCCGGCCCCCTGAACTCCTGAGCCGTCAGCGGCGAACCGCGTCCAGCGCGTCCGCGACACCCGTTCCGTAGAAGGAGTTGTCGCGCGTGCTGCCCTCGCACACCGCGTCGACCGTGCCGTCGCCGTCGATGTCGTACGGGTTGGTGCAGGCCGTGTCGTCCGCCTCCGCGTACAGCAGGGCCTTCACCGCCGCCGCCGAAGCGTGCGGGTGCCGCGACTTGATGAGCGCGACGACGCCCGCGACATGCGGCGAGGCCATCGACGTACCGGCCTTGTAGCCGTACTTGCCGCCCGGCAGCGTGGACAGGATCCGGCCGTCGACGGCCGGAGCGTCCGGCTTCTGGAAGAGGGTCGAGTCACCACCGGGTGCGGAGATGTCGATGACGCCTAGACCGTAGTTGGAGTACGAGGACTTCAGGTTCTTCGCACCCAGCGCGGAGACGGTGACGACACCGGGGATCTGGGTGGGAATGTCCAGGCACTCACGGGGGTTGATGACCCGCTCGACGGGGGTGGTGTCGTTCGGGCTCGTCGCGTCCGGGATCTCGTCCGCGGCGAGGTCCGTCCGGGAGTTGCCGGCCGCGGCGACGCTCACCACGCCCTTGCGCTCCGCATACCCGATGGCCCGGCGGTGGGCTTCCACGAGAGCCCCCTGGTCGGCGTCGTTCTTGCAGTTGAACAGCCACGGGTCGGTGTAGTAGCTGTTGTTGGTCACATCGACGCCGTGCTCGGCGGCCCAGACGAAGCCGCAGACGACCGCCTCGGTGTAGAAGAAGCCGTCCGTGGTCGCCACCTTGATGCCGGAGACCTTGACGCCCGGGGCGACACCGGTGATGCCGATACCGTTCTTGGCCGCGGCGATCGTGCCCGCGACATGCGTGCCGTGGTCGCTCTCGTTGGCAGCCGGCCGCCAGGAGCCGGGAGTCGTGTCCGGCTTGCCCGTCACACAGTTGGCGGACGCCGCGGCGTCGAAGTTGGGCGCGAGATCGGGGTGGGTGTCATCGACACCCGTGTCGATGACCGCGACCGTGACCTTCTTGCTGCCCAGCGTCTTCTCATGGGCCTTGTCCGCCTTGATGGCGGGCAGGTCCCACTGAAGGGGCTCGAGCGGGTCCTGACCGGCATCCGCCAGCGCGGCCGCGGTCTTCGCCGCCTGGGCGGTCAGCGGGCTCTCGGAGCCGATCGCCGTGTCGCTCGCGGGGGCGGGGGCGATCGGCGCGGTACGTGTCGCGCCCGCCGAGGCCACGCCCCGGACCTGACGGATCGTCTTGGCGAAGTCGGGGTTCTGCGAGTGGACGACGATGACACCTATCTGGTCGTAGGCGATCACCACCGAACCTCCGGCCCTGGCTATCGCCTTCTTCACCGACGTGGCCGTGCCGTGCCCGCCCTTGACGTTCACGACGTACGACAGCTTGGGGCCGTCGGTCACGACCGCCGCGGGTACCTCGTCCGCCTGGGCTGCCGAGGCGGATCCCGCGGGAAGGAAGCCGAGCGAGGCCGTGAGCGCCAGACCTGCGGGCAGAGCGAGTGCGCGCCGCCGTCTGGATCCCAGATGAGCCATGGGTTCTCCACATCATCCGTGTCAACCGCCCAGACCCCTGTGAAATGGGCGGGTACATGACCAGCGAAGCTATCGCCGATCATGGGCCGCCATCAATGAGTTCGGGAATAAACCGGGAAAGAAACCGGGAAGAAAAAGGCCGATGTTGAACCGGTCCGGCGTGCTCTCCGTGCCGTTGTCAGGGGGTGGAGCAACATCAAGACCACCCCCGACAGTGAGGTCGTCCCCCATGTCCATCCCCACCGCACCCGCGTCGCGAGGAGATTCCGTGGCCACCGATGCACCGCCGCCCCAGGGCGGTACGGACACCAGCCCCGCTCAGCCCACGACAGAGTCGTTCGTCGAGGTGCAGGAGAGTGCGGAATTCGGCGAACTGCGCCGCACATACCGCTCCTTCGCCTTCCCGCTGACCGTCGCCTTCATCGCCTGGTACCTGCTCTACGTACTGCTGTCCAACTACGCCGGCGGCTTCATGGGCACGAAGCTCTTCGGCAACATCAATGTCGCCCTCGTCTTCGGACTCGCCCAGTTCGCCACCACGTTCCTCATCGCCTGGCTCTACTCGCGTCATGCAGCCACAAAGCTCGACCCCAAGGCCGAGGCGATCAAGTCCCGCATGGAGGACGACGCATGAGCGCCGCGTACGCCGCGTATCCCACGGTCCAGCTCGCCGCCGCCGAAGGGGCGAGCGAACACCGGCCGCTGATCATCACGCTGTTCGCGTGCTTCGTCGTCGCCACCCTGGTCATCACCGTGTGGGCCGGACGCCAGACCAAGAACGCCGCCGACTTCTACGCGGGCGGCCGCCAGTTCACCGGTTTCCAGAACGGACTCGCAGTCTCCGGCGACTACATGTCCGCCGCGTCCTTCCTCGGCATCGCGGGCGCCATCGCCCTCTTCGGCTACGACGGCTTCCTCTACTCCATCGGATTCCTCGTCGCCTGGCTGGTCGCGCTGCTGCTGGTCGCCGAACCGCTGCGCAACTCCGGCCGCTACACGATGGGCGACGTCCTCGCCTACCGGATGCGCCAGCGCCCCGTCCGTACCGCCGCCGGCACCTCCACCATCGTCGTCTCGATCTTCTATCTGCTGGCGCAGATGGCGGGCGCGGGCGTGCTGGTCTCACTGCTGCTCGGCATCACCAGTGACGCGGGCAAGATCGCGATCGTCGCCCTGGTCGGCGTACTGATGATCGTGTACGTGACCATCGGCGGCATGAAGGGCACCACCTGGGTGCAGATGGTCAAGGCCGTCCTGCTCATCGCGGGCACCGTGCTCATCACCTTCCTGATCCTGCTGAAGTTCAACTTCAACCTCTCGGACCTGCTGGGCAAGGCGGCCGAGAACAGCGGCAAGGGCGCGTCCTTCCTGGAGCCGGGACTCAAGTACGGCAAGACCGGCACGTCGAAGCTGGACTTCATCTCGCTCGGCATCGCGCTGGTGCTCGGCACCGCCGGCCTGCCGCACATCCTGATCCGCTTCTATACGGTGCCGACCGCCAAGGCGGCCCGTAAGTCCGTCAACTGGGCAATCGGCATCATCGGCGCGTTCTACTTGATGACGATCGTGCTCGGCTTCGGCGCTGCCGCCCTGCTCAAGCCCGGCGACATCATCGCCTCCAACAAGGCGGGCAATACGGCGGCGCCACTCGCGGCGCTGGAGATCGGCGGCGGTTCGGGCTCCACCGGAGGCTCCATCCTGCTGGCGGTGATCTCCGCGGTCGCCTTCGCCACCATCCTCGCGGTGGTCGCGGGCCTGACTCTGGCCTCCTCGTCCTCCTTCGCGCACGACATCTACGCCAACGTCATCCGCAAGGGCAAGGCCACCGAGGGAGAAGAGATCCGCGCGGCCCGCTGGGCGACGGTCGCCATCGGCATCGTCTCCATCGCGCTCGGCGCGATGGCCCGCGACCTGAATGTCGCCGGTCTGGTCGCCCTCGCGTTCGCGGTCGCCGCGTCCGCGAACCTGCCGACGATCCTCTACAGCCTGTTCTGGAAGAGGTTCACCACGCAGGGCGCGCTGTGGTCGATCTACGGCGGTCTGACCTCGGCCGTGGTGCTTGTGCTCTTCTCGCCGGTCGTCTCCGGCAAGCCCACCTCCATGTTCAAGGAGGCGGACTTCTTCTGGTTCCCGCTGGAGAACCCGGGCATCGTCTCCATCCCGCTGGGCTTCCTGCTCGGCTGGCTCGGCACCCTGCTGTCCAAGGAGGAGCCCGACAAGGGCAAGTACGCGGAGCTCGAGGTCAAGTCCCTCACGGGGACCGGAGCACACTGACCGATCCCGCTTCGTACGAGTCGGAGGCGCGGCCGCGTCGTAGAGTCCTACGACGCGGCCGCGCCGCACCTCGTGACAATCGGGCCCCATTCGTTGTCGGTGCCCTGGCGTAGGCTCGGTAGCAATAAGATCCGTTTAACCGGGGAGGGGGCCCACAGTGCTCATCGACACCTATGGCCGTGTGGCCACTGACCTGCGTGTTTCGCTCACCGACCGATGCAATCTGCGGTGTACGTACTGCATGCCCGAAGAAGGCCTGCAGTGGCTCGCCAAGCCCGATCTGCTGAGCGACGACGAGATCGTCCGGCTGATCCGCATCGCCGTGACCGACCTCGGCATCACCGAGGTCCGCTTCACCGGTGGGGAGCCGCTGCTGCGGCCCGGGCTGGTCGGGATCGTGGAGCGCTGCGCCGCTCTCGCACCCCGCCCCAAGATGTCCCTGACCACCAATGGCATCGGCCTCAAGCGCACCGCGACCGCCCTCAAGGCCGCGGGCCTGGACCGGGTCAACGTCTCGCTGGACACCCTGCGGCCCGAGGTCTTCAAGACACTCACCCGCCGCGACCGCCACCACGACGTGCTGGACGGCCTGGAGGCCGCCCGCGCCGCGGGCCTCACTCCGGTCAAGGTCAATACGGTCCTGATGCCGGGCCTCAATGGCGACGAGGCCCCCGACCTGCTGGCCTGGGCCGTGGCCAATGACTACGAGCTGCGTTTCATCGAGCAGATGCCGCTGGACGCCCAGCACGGCTGGAAGCGCGACGGCATGATCACCGCGGGCGACATCCTGGAGTCGCTGCGTACGCGCTTCAGCCTCACCGCCGAGGGCGAGCAGGAGCGCGGCTCCGCGCCCGCCGAGCGCTGGATCGTGGACGGCGGACCGCAGCGCGTCGGGGTCATCGCCTCCGTCACCCGCCCCTTCTGTTCCGCCTGCGACCGCACCAGGCTCACCGCCGACGGCCAGGTGCGCACCTGTCTGTTCGCCCGTGAGGAGACGGACCTGCGGGCCGCGCTGCGCTCGGACGCGCCGGACGAGGAGATCGCCCGTATATGGAAGCTGGCGATGTGGGGCAAGAAGGCAGGCTCGGGCCTTGACGACCCGACGTTCCTGCAGCCCGACCGCCCGATGTCAGCGATCGGCGGCTGAGTCTTCGGGGCCCTGATTGCGCTCCCACTCCTCCAGCGTCACGACGTCCTTCAGAAAGCCGCGCAGGTCAAGGAAGTTGGAGAGATGTTCGCGGTGCTCGTCGCAGGCGAGCCAGGTCTTGCGGCGCTCCGGAGTGTGCAGCTTCGGGTTGTTCCACGCGAGCACCCAGACAGCGTCGGCGCGGCAGCCCTTCGCGGAGCAGATCGAGGTCTCGTCACTCACGTTTACATCCGTACGGAAAAGGCGACCACATGGCGACGCCGAGCAGCCACGGGGGGAGCTGCCCGGCGTCGGTCCGTCGCTCCGACGGGGGATGCGGAGCGCCTACGAAGTATGTCACGGGGAGTGGGGTGAGGTGCACCGGAACTTCATGATTGATCTGAGCTTTTACTGAGCTTCGAAGGCCCCCTGGAATCAACTGTGATCCTGCCCCTGAGCGCTCTGTCTGCCGCCGTCGGCTTCCGGCTCGGGTTCCGCGGCGGTGGGCGCCGGGACGGGCGCGATCATCGGCCGGGACGGGGCGGGCACGAACGTCGAGGGCAGCGGAGGGGCGTTCTCCCGGCCCGCGTTGGCGATCACCACGGAGATGTACGGGAGAATCCCGCCGAGCACCAGCGCCACGATCGCCACCGGGCGTTCCACATTCCACAGGGTGGCGGCGAGGATCACCGACACGGTCCGTATCGACATCGAGATTACGTAGCGGCGCTGCCGGCCGCGCACATCGTCCGCGAGACCCTGGCGCGCTCCCGTGATCCGGAAGACCTCCGCGCTGCCATGCTTCCGCATCACGTTCCACCACCCGATTTTCCGCGTCGGACGCTCCCCGGTCCTGACGCCTTCCACCGTACGCCGCACATCCGACAGCTACGAGAGGGGGGCGGCTCCCACCTGCGTCGTCGGGGCCGCGCCGTAGCACGTACGGCCGTGCCCGACATGCGCTGTTCGGCTGACAGACCCAGACTGACGGCGTAACTGCTCACGCAGAGCCGTACGAGGAGGCAGCCATGGGCTGGTTGTGGGCGATCATCGTGGGATTCGTGCTGGGCCTGATCGCGAAAGCGATCCTCCCGGGCAAGCAGCACCTTCCCCTCTGGCTGGCCACCATCTTCGGCATCGGTGGCGCGGTGCTCGGCAACTGGGCCGCAGTGGGCCTCGGGATCGACGAGACGAGGGGCATCGACTGGGGGCGCCATGCGCTCCAGCTCGCGGCGGCCGTGCTTCTCGTGTTCCTGGGAGACATGGCGTACACGGCGGTGAAGGGCAGTAAGCAGCGGGCTTGACTGGGGCTCCGCCCCGGACCCCGCGCCTCGAAGGCCGGCGGGCCGAGTCCGGCGGGCCGAGTCCGGCGGGGCCGAGTCCGGCGGGGCCGAGACATCAGCCCCGCCGGCCCATGAACGTCAGCCGGTCGTGACCTCGACCGCGGCCAGGTTCTTCTTGCCGCGGCGCAGGACCAGCCAGCGCCCGTGCAGCAGATCCTCCGCCGCCGGCACCGCGTCCTCCGCGGCGACCTTGACGTTGTTCACGTAGGCCCCGCCCTCCTTCACGGTGCGGCGGGCGGCCGACTTGCTGGCCACGAGCCCCACCTCGGCGAACAGGTCCACGACCGGAGCCAGCTCGCTGACCTTCGCGTGCGGCAGCTCGGAGAGCGCCGCCCGCAGCGTCGGCTCGTCGAGCCCGGCCAGCTCACCCTGCCCGAACAGCGCCTTCGACGCGTCGACGACAGCAGCGCACTGATCCGCGCCGTGCACCAGCGTCGTCAGCTCCTCCGCCAGCGCCCGCTGCGCGGCACGCGCCTGCGGCCGCTCCTCGGTCAGCTTCTCCAGCTCCTCGATCTCCTCGCGGGACTTGAAGCTGAAGATCCGCAGGAACTTGGAGACGTCACGGTCGTCCGCGTTCAGCCAGAACTGGTAGAAGGCGTACGGAGTGGTCCGCTCCGGGTCGAGCCAGACCGTGCCGGTCTCCGTCTTGCCGAACTTCGTGCCGTCCGCCTTGGTGATCAGCGGGGTGGCCAGTGCGTGCACATCGGCCTCCGGCTCGACCCGGTGGATCAGGTCGGTGCCCGCGGTGAGGTTGCCCCACTGGTCACTGCCGCCGGTCTGCAGCGTGCAGCCGTAGCGCCGGTTCAGCTCCAGGAAGTCCATGCCCTGCAGGATCTGGTAGCTGAACTCGGTGTAGCTGATGCCCGCGTCGGAGTTCAGCCGCCGGGCGACCGCCTCCTTCGCGATCATCTTGTTGACCCGGAAGTACTTGCCGATGTCGCGCAGGAAGTCGATCGCCGACAGGCCCGCCGTCCAGTCCAGGTTGTTGACCATCGTCGCGGCGTACGGGCCCTTGAAGTCGAGGAACCGCTCGATCTGCTCGCGCAGCCGCTCCACCCAGCCCGCGACGACCTCCGGCGCGTTGAGCGTGCGCTCGGAGTTCGGCTTCGGGTCGCCGATCAGCCCGGTGGCGCCGCCGACCAGGCCCAGCGGGCGGTTACCCGCCAGCTGGATCCGGCGCATGGTGAGGATCTGGACCAGATTGCCCAGGTGCAGGCTGGGCGCGGTCGGGTCGAAGCCGCAATAGAACGTGACGGGACCGTCCGCGAACGCCTTGCGCAATGCGTCCTCGTCAGTGGAGAGGGCAATCAGCCCACGCCACTGCAGTTCGTCGACGATGTCCGTCACGGGTCTCGCGTCTCCTTCGATGTGCCAGCGTTCGGTGTGTCCATGGACGTGTACGAGGTTATACGCCCTGGCTGACCGAACTCATATTGAAATCAGGGATGCGCAGCGCGGGCATCGCGGCCCGCGTGAACCAGTCGCCCCACTCACGCGGCAGCGTCTTCTCCGTGCGGCCCGCCTCGGTCGTGCGGGAGAGCAGGTCGACGGGCGACTCGTTGAAGCGGAAGTTGTTCACCTCGCCGACCACCTCGCCGTTCTCCACGAGGTAGACACCGTCCCTGGTCAGCCCGGTCAGCAGCAGTGTCGCCGGGTCGACCTCGCGGATGTACCAGAGGCAGGTCAGCAGCAGCCCGCGGGCCGTCGCCGAGACCATCTCGTCCAGCGAGCGCTCGCCGCCGCCGTTCAGGATCAGGTTTCCCGCTCCGGGCGCCACGGGCAGGCCGGTCAGACCGGCGCTGTGCCGGGTGGTGACCAGGTGCTCCAGCTTTCCTTCGCGTACCCAGTCCGTTGCCGACAGCGGCAGACCGTTGTCGAAGACCGACGCGTCGTCGCCGGAGGAGTGCGCGATCACGAACGGCGCGGACTCCAGGCCCGGCTCGTTCGGGTCGCTGCGCAGGGTCAGCGGCAGCGGCGAGAGCGTCTCGCCGACGCGGGTGCCGCCGCCGGGCTTGGAGAAGACCGTACGGCCCTCGGCCGCGTCCCGGGCCGCCGACGACCACAGCTGGTAGATCAGCAGATCGGCCACCGCGGTGGGCGGCAGCAGCGTCTCGTACCGGCCCGCGGGCAGGTCGATGCGGCGCTCGGCCCAGCCGAGCCGTTGCGCGAGCTCCGCGTCGAGCAGGGCCGGGTCGACGTCCTTGAAGTCCCGCGTCGAGCGGCCCGCCCAGGCGGAACGCGAGCGGTCCGGGGACTTGGCGTTGAGCTCCAGGGTGCCGTTGGGCTGGTCGTGGCGCAGCCGCAGCCCCGTCGACGTACCGAGGTAGGTGGAGGTGAGCTCATGGTTGGCGAAGCCGTACAGCTCACGACCGCCGGCCCGGGCACGGGCGAATGCCTCGCCCAGCGCGGGCGCGAAGTCCGCGAAGACGGCGGACGAGGTCTCCTGGGGCGCGTCCGTGAAGTCGGGGGACGCCGGGACCCCTTCGACGAGGGGCTGAGCGTCCTCGGCGGGGTCGGCCCCGCGCGCGGCGGCCTCGGCGGCCCGCACCAGCGGCTCCAGGTCGTCGGCGGTGACGGCGGAGCGCGACACGACACCGGACGCGGTGCCCTCGGAGCCGTCGACGGTCGCGATGACGGTGAGGGTGCGGCCGCGGGTGACGCCGTTGGTGGTCAGTGCATTTCCCGCCCAGCGCAGATTGGCGGAGGAGTGCTCGTCGGCGATGACGACGCAACTGTCGGCGGTGGACAGCTCGAGGGCCCGCTCGACGATCTCGTGCGGCTTGCTGTTGCGGCTCATCGACCGGCCTCCTGCGTGGTGTTGAGAATGTTCACGCCGCGGAATAGCGCGGACGGGCAGCCGTGGGAGACCGCCGCGACCTGGCCCGGCTGGGCCTTGCCGCAGTTGAAGGCGCCGCCCAGGACGTACGTCTGCGGGCCGCCCACCTTCTCCATCGAGCCCCAGAAGTCCGTCGTCGTCGCCTGGTACGCGACATCGCGCAGCTGACCCGCCAGCTTGCCGTTCTCGATACGGAAGAAGCGCTGCCCGGTGAACTGGAAGTTGTAGCGCTGCATGTCGATCGACCACGACCGGTCGCCGACCACATAGATCCCGCGCTCAACCCCGCCGATCAGGTCCTCGGTCGAGAGCCCGCCCGGATCCGGCTGCAGCGACACGTTCGCCATCCGCTGCACCGGCACATGGCCGGGGGAGTCCGCGTACGCGCAGCCGTTGGAGCGGCCGAGTCCCGTCAGCTTCGCGATCCGCCGGTCCAGCTGGTAGCCCACCAGCGTGCCGTCCTTGACCAGGTCCCACGACTGCGCCTCAACGCCTTCGTCGTCGTAGCCCGTCGTCGCAAGACCGTGCTCCGCGGTCCGGTCGCCCGTCACGTTCATCACCGAGGAGCCGTACGCCAGCTTCCCCAGCTTGTCGAAGGTGGCGAACGACGTTCCCGCGTAGGCCGCCTCGTATCCCAGCGCCCGGTCAAGCTCCGTGGCATGGCCGATCGACTCGTGGATGGTCAGCCAGAGATTCGACGGGTCGACCACCAGGTCGTACCGCCCGGCTTCGACGCTCGGCGCGCGCATCTTCTCCGCCAGCAGCACCGGGATCTGCTCCAGCTCGGCGTTCCAGTCCCAGCCCGTGCCGGTCAGATACTCCCAGCCGCGGCCCACCGGCGGCGCGATCGTGCGCATCGAGTCGAACTCGCCGGTCGTCTCGTCGACGGCGACCGCGGTCAGCTGAGGGTGCAGCCGCACCCGCTGCTGCGTGGTGACGGTGCCCGCCGTGTCCGCGTAGAACTTGTTCTCCTGGACCGTGAGCAGCGACGCGTCCACATGCGCCACGCCCTCCGCCCGCAGCAGCCGCCCGCTCCACTCCGCGAGCAGGCCCGTCTTGTCCTCGCCGGGCACCTCGAAGGGGTTGATCTCGTACGAGGAGATCCAGGTACGGTCCGCGTGCACCGGCTCCTCCGCCAGCTCCACCCGCTCGTCGGAGCCGGCCGCGGTGATCACCTTCGCCGACAGCTTGGCCATCGCGACCGCCTGGCCCGCGACCCTGGCGGCCGCGTCCATGGTCATGTCGACCCCGGAGGCGAACCCCCAGGCGCCGCCGTGCACCACCCGTACCGCGTACCCGAGGTCCGTGGTGTCGGATGAGCCGGCGGGCTTGGCGTCGCGCAGCCGCCACGCCGCACTGCGTACGCGCTCGAAGCGGAAGTCGGCATGCTCGGCGCCGAGCGCACGCGCCCGGGCGAGTGCCGCGTCGGCGAGGGCCCGCAGCGGCAGCGCCGTGAAGGCTTCGTCGATGGAATGAGGCACGGATGTCTCCTGTCGTTGAGACGGGTCGACCTGATCATGTCGCGCCGGAGGGTGCCTTGCCCAGCGCCATTCTGTAGGGACCCGACAGGGACTGGCTGAAGGCGCTGTCAGGGCCCGATTCTCCGCGGGAGGTGCAGGACCGATAGGTTTTCGAGTATCAGACCGCTATCGAAAGGGTGATCCGTTGAGCCGCTCGGTTCTCGTCACCGGAGGAAACCGGGGCATCGGCCTCGCCATCGCCCGCGCGTTCGCCGATGCCGGCGACAAGGTCGCGATCACCTACCGCTCCGGCGAGCCGCCGGCCGGCTTCCTGGCCGTCAAGTGCGACATCACCGACGCCGAGCAGGTGGAGCAGGCCTACAAGGAGATCGAGGAGAAGCACGGTCCGGTCGAGGTGCTGGTGGCCAACGCCGGCGTCACCAAGGACCAGCTGCTGATGCGGATGTCCGAGGAGGACTTCACCGCCGTCCTCGACACCAACCTCACCGGCACCTTCCGGGTCGTCAAGCGTGCCAACCGCGGCATGCTGCGCGCCAAGAAGGGCCGCGTCGTGCTGATCTCCTCCGTGGTCGGGCTGCTGGGCTCGGCGGGACAGGCCAACTACGCCGCCTCCAAGGCGGGCCTCGTCGGCTTCGCCCGCTCCCTCGCCCGTGAGCTGGGCTCGCGGAACATCACTTTCAACGTCGTCGCACCGGGCTTTGTCGACACCGACATGACCAAGGTGCTCACGGATGAGCAGCGCGCGGGCATCGTCTCGCAGGTGCCGCTCGGCCGTTACGCGCAGCCGGAGGAGATCGCCGCCACGGTGCGCTTCCTCGCCTCCGACGACGCCTCGTACATCACTGGAGCCGTCATCCCCGTTGACGGCGGATTGGGCATGGGTCACTGATCACATGAGTGGAATCCTCGCCGGCAAGCGCATCTTGATCACCGGTGTGCTGATGGAGTCCTCCATCGCCTTCCACACCGCGAAGCTGGCACAGGAGCAGGGCGCCGAGGTCATCCTCACCGCCTTCCCCCGGCCCACGCTGACCGAGCGCATCGCCAGGAAGCTGCCCAAGCCCGCCAAGGTCATCGAGCTGGACGTGACCAACAGCGAGCACCTGGACCGGCTCGCCGACCTGGTCCGTGAGGAGCTCGGCAGCCTGGACGGTGTTGTGCACTCCGTCGGCTTCGCGCCGCAGGACGCCCTCGGCGGCAACTTCCTCAACACCCCGTTCGAGTCCGTCTCGACCGCGATGCACGTCTCGGCGTTCTCCCTGAAGTCGCTCACGATGGCCTGCCTGCCGCTGATGCAGGAGGGCGGCTCGGTCGTCGGCCTCACCTTCGACGCCCAGTTCGCCTGGCCGCAGTACGACTGGATGGGCCCGGCGAAGGCGGCGCTGGAGGCCACCTCCCGCTACCTCGCCCGTGACCTGGGCAAGCAGAACGTCCGCTGCAACCTGATCTCCGCCGGACCGATCGGCTCCATGGCCGCCAAGTCCATCCCGGGCTTCGCGGACCTCGCGGACGTGTGGAACCACCGCTCCCCGCTGGAGTGGAACATGGCGGACCCGGAGCCGGCAGGCCGTGGTGTCGTCGCCCTCCTGTCGGACTGGTTCCCGAAGACCACCGGCGAGATCGTCCACGTGGACGGTGGCGTGCACATGATGGGCGCGTAGGTCCTGTCCGGCATCGACGCCCCGTTCCCCGCAGCGCGCGGGGGACGGGGCGTCGCCCGTTCGGACCCCGAAGCCGCGCGGCACGGCGCCCCGGCGGTGAGGCTTGAGAGGCAATCCCCCTTGTGGTGCAGCCGCGGCTACCCGGCCGCAGTACGGCCGAGGAGGTCCCGCTTGTGCGCACGACCTGGCGCTCCGCCTTCGTACCGGCCACGGTGACGCTCCTTGTGTGGGCGGCGCCGGCCGCCGTCTCCCAGCCGCACCGCCAAGAGCCGAAGCCCCCGCCCAAGCCCCCCTCCCAGCCCCGGATGTACGAGGCCGACTGCCGCACCGTCATCGAGGGCTCGCGGGCCACCGCCTACTGCCACAATCCGTATCCCTCCACCGACCGCGTCCGGCTGCATGTCGAGTGCGAGCGCTGGTGGGACATCGACGCGGACAGTGCGCCGGTCGAGGTGGGCCCGGCCGACTACGCCGAACTCACCGACCGCTGCTGGAAAGAGATCCGCGTGGTCTGGGTCAGCCATCAGCCCCTGCGGGAGTCCGCAGGCACATGAACGGATAGCTCGCCGCCTCCGTCGCCGCCGTATCGCCGTCGCCTGCGCGGATCGCCTCGACCATCCGCGCGTGATCCATGTGGTTCTCCGGGCGCAGCTCGCGGCCCACGTCGTCGCGGAGCCAGTCGCGCAGCAGATCGCCCAGGTCGGCGTAGAGCTCGCTGAGCACCTCGTTGTGCGAGGCCGCGACCACCGCGAGATGGAAGGTCGCGTCGGCCGCGACGAACTGCTCCGCGTCTCCCGATGCCCAGGCCTCCTCGCGCCGGGCGAGGAGCGTGTCCAGCTGCTTCAGGTCCTTGTCCGTACGCCGCTGCGCGGCCAGCCTGGCGGCCGAGGACTCGAGCGTGGAGCGCAGCTCGGCGATGTGCCGGGGGTTGGCGTCGGCGAAGCGGCGGTGCATGACGCCCGCCAGCTCGCTCGTCGCCACGACATACGTGCCCGAGCCCTGGCGGATGTCCAGAAGGCCGTTGTGCGCAAGTGCGCGCACCGCCTCGCGGACGGTGTTGCGGGCCACGCCCAGCTGCTCGACCAGTTCCGGTTCGGTGGGGATACGTGAGCCCACCGGCCACTCGCCCGAGGTGATCTGGTTCCGCAGCTCGGCGATCACCTGATCGGAGAGCGCGGAACGCCGGGGAGAGGTCAGCGCCATGGTGCTCCTTGCATACGAGAGTCGTGAAGGATTGGACAACCAATCATCCCATGATTCTATGATGGCCTCATGCCCGACGAGACCCGGACCAAGACCCTGACCGAGCCCCAGGCTCCGAGCCCCGCCATGACCGACCGTACCGCCGTGGCCGCTCCGGCCCAGCGGCCCGCGGTCTGGCTCACCCGCCTCGTCGTCGTCGGGATCATCCTCGCGGCGCTCAACCTCCGTCCGGCCATCACCAGCCTCGGCGCGCTCCTCGAAGAGGCACGGGTCGGACTGCACATGAGCGGCAGCGTGGCGGGCGTCCTCACCTCCGTTCCGCCGCTCTGCTTCGCGATCTTCGGTATCGCGGCACCCAGGCTCGCCCGCCGCTTCGGCCCGGGCGCCGTCGTCTGCGCGGGCATGGCGGCCATCGCCACCGGCCTGCTGATCCGGCCCTTCGCGGGCGGTACGGCGGGCTTCCTCGCCGCCAGCGCGCTCGCCCTCATGGGCATCGCCGTCAGCAACGTCCTGATGCCGGTGATCGTCAAGCGTTACTTCCCCGACCGCGTCGGCTCCATGACCGGGCTCTACTCCATGGCGCTGGCCCTCGGCACCTCCGTCGCCGCGGCCGCGACCGTACCCATGACCGAGGCGCTGGGCGGCAGTTGGCGCGTCGGCCTCGGTATCTGGGCACTCCTTGCCGCCCTTGCCGTACTGCCCTGGATCGGCCTGGTCCGCGACCGCAGCGCGGCCGTGCAGAACTCGGTCGCCGCACAGGCCGAGGACTCCTCGGCCCCAAGGATCACCCGCAGCCCCACCGCCTGGGCGCTGGCCTGCTTCTTCGGCCTCCAGGCCACCGGCGCGTACATCACCATGGGCTGGATGCCGCAGATCTTCCGCGACGCCGGGGTACCGGCAGGCACGGCCGGGGTGCTGCTTGCCGTGACCATGGTGATGGGCGTGCCCCTCGCCTTCGTCATCCCGCGGCTCGCCACCCGGATGAGGACCCAGGGCCCGATCGTCGTCGCTCTCGGCCTGTGCGGCCTGACCGGATACTCGGGCCTGCTCTTCGCACCGGCCGCCGGAGCCTGGGCCTGGGCGCTGCTGCTCGGCATCTCCAACTGCGCCTTCCCGCTCGCCCTCACCATGATCGGCATGCGCTCGCGCACCGGCGCCGGAGTCGTACGCCTGTCGGCCTTCGCCCAGTCCACCGGCTATCTGATCTCCATCCCCGGCCCGCTGCTGGTCGGCGTGCTCTACCAGCACAGCGGCGGCTGGGAGCTGCCGATCGCGCTGATGGCGGGACTGATCGTGCCCCAGATCGCGGTCGGCATCCTGGCCGGACGGGACCGGACGATCGAGGACGAATGCTGAGGTGCGAGACTGGCTCCATGCCTGTGCTCGACCCGAACCCCCCGAACGGCCAGAAGAAGCTCCTCTACGTCTTCGGAGCCATGATCGCGATCACGATCGTGATCGCGATCATCGCCTCCATCGCCTCGCCCTGACACGGGCGTTGGACGCCCCCGAGCCCTGTTGGTGGTGCTAGCACCACCATCCCCTAGGGGGCCAGGGTCAGGGTGAAGTGGGTGGGTCACCGGATGGGCCCGGGAGCCCATGATCCGTAGGTTTGAAGCATCGAACCGCAGACCTACGGAGTCACGGAGGCGGCCATGTCGGCCCACACGCACACCCGGTCCCACCCCAAGGCCACCGGCGGCGTCGACATCCGGCTGCCGTGGTGGGCCCTCGCGCTGCCGATGCTCGCCTTCGTCGTACTGCTCCTGCTGATCGCCGACCCCGCCCAGGCGCAGGCCGCGGGCGGCGAGCCCGCGGTCGGCCAGATCCTCGACCGTATCCAGCACACCCTGTCCCGGTGACGCGTTCACCCGTGACGGGGGAGCCCTTCAACACCCTGCGCCCGCTGGCTCATTTCATGCGAAGCTGGGGTGCATGAGCGACGCCGTGTCTTCCGGGGGGACAGCCCCCGGATCCCCCGAGTCCCGCAGGATCGTCCTCCTTCGGCATGCGAAGGCCGACTGGCCGCAGGTGTCCGATCATGAGCGCCCGCTCGCCGAGCGCGGCCGCATGGACGCATCGGTGGCCGGCCGCAGGCTGGCCGATACCGGTATCGCCTTCGACCTGGCTCTGTGCTCAACCGCGAGCAGAACCCGAGAGACCTGGAAGTTTGCGGTCCACGAGCTGCCCCACCGCCCCAAGACGGTGTACGAGGAGAGGCTGTACGACGCCTCCCTCGGCGAACTCATCGCGCTGCTGAACGAGAACCCGGACGAGGTGAACGACATCCTGGTCATCGGCCACAACCCCGGAATGCACGCCCTCGCGGACGCGCTCACGGGCAAGGCCGAGGGCGACGCGCTCGCCCGGATGACCAAGACGGGGTTCCCGGCCGCGGCGTTCGCGGTGGTCGGCTTCACTGGCTCGTGGAAGTCGGTGGAGCACGGTGTCGGCACGCTGCTCGACTACTGGGCGCCGCACGACTGACACCCCCGTCCGGCAAACGGCCCCGGCGCGAGTCCTCGCACCGGGGCCTTCCGCACAGGGCCTAGGCCCTGTCCGGTCAATCTTGCTGGGCTCGCGTGCCCTGGCACGCACTCCCCCGTAGCCCTTTGGGCACGGGAGGTGCCCCCATCGCCAGACCGGCTCACTGATCCGGCCTGATCGACCGGACAGGACCTAGGGCCTGTCGTTCGGATCTTGCCGGGCTCGCGTGCCCTGGCACGCACGCTCGCCGCGTTGTCGTCAGTCGCCGACGCTCCGCGTCGGCTCCTTCCTCCGCCTTGCGATGCACCACGCCAGACCCCGCTCACTGATCCGGCCTGATCCAAACGACAGGCCCTAGTGCTCCGCGCCCGGGTCGTCCGCGGCCTCGACCTCTTCGCGGCTGATGCCCAGCAGATACAGCACGGTGTCCAGGAAGGGCACATTCACCGCGGTGTGGGCGGCACGGCGGACCACGGGCTTGGCATTGAAGGCCACGCCCAGACCCGCGGCGTTCAGCATGTCCAGATCATTCGCGCCATCGCCGATCGCGACGGTCTGCGCGAGCGGCACACCCGCCTCGGCGGCGAACCGGCGCAGCAGCCTGGCCTTGCCCGCGCGGTCCACGATCTCGCCGGTCACCCGTCCGGTGAGCTTTCCGTCCACGATCTCCAGCGTGTTCGCCGAGGCGAAGTCCAGCCCCAGCCGCTCCTTGAGATCGTCGGTGACCTGCGTGAACCCGCCGGACACGACGCCCACTTGGAAACCGAGGCGCTTGAGCGTACGGATCAGGGTGCGGGCGCCGGGGGTCATGCGGACCTCCTTGCGCACCATGTCCACGACCGAGGCGTCGAGCCCGGCCAGCAGCGCCACGCGCGCGTGCAGCGACTGCTCGAAGTCCAGCTCCCCGCGCATCGCGGCCGCCGTGACCTCGGCGACCTTGTCCTCGCAGCCCGCATGCGCGGCGAACAGCTCGATGACCTCGTCCTGGATCAGCGTCGAGTCCACATCCATCACGACCAGCCGCTGCGCACGACGGTGCAGCCCGGCCGACACGACGGCCACATCGACCCCGATCCCGGCGGCCTCGGTCACCAGAGCGGTGCGCAGCGGCTCGGTCTCCGTACCGGACACCGCGAACTCCACTGCCGTGACCGGGTACTTGGCCAGCCGGAAGATCCGGTCGATGTTCCCGCCGGTGGCGGTGATCCTGGCCGCTATGGCGGCGGTCGACTCGGCGGTCAGCGGGTGCCCGAGAACGGTGACATGCGAACGTCCGCTGCCACGGGGGCGGTTGTCGCCGGTACCCGAGATGATCTCGGCCTGCAGTTTCAGCGACTCGGCCCAGCTGTGGACGGTGGCCCGAAGCTCCCCCTCGGTGGTCCCACCGGCGGTCGGAGCGGTGACGAGGGCGCACAGGACGATGCGGCCCCGGGTGACGACCTGCTCGATGTCGACGACATCGACGGAGTAGGCGGCAAGGGTGTCGAAGAGCCCGGCGGTGATCCCGGGACGGTCCTTCCCGAAGATCTTGACGAGAAGGGTGCGTACGTCGGAGGTCTGCGATGCGCTCATGGTGGTTCCACCGTATCGGGCGCGGGCGGGGAGGAGCCGGGCTGTCCCGCCTGGCGGACGGGGGCGGGGGTTTGTCCCCCACCCCGCCCGTTTCCAGGGTTCGTGGTGAACGTGGGCCAGGGGGCGTTGGTGGTTGCTGCCCGGTGGGTGGTTTCGCGGGCGAACCCCCGGCGGCTCGCGGACCCGCTCGGGCGTCGGCTTCGCGGCGCGGGCGATTGTTCCCCCACCCCGCCCCTTCCCGAAACTGGGGGCTGCCCCCAGGCCCCCGAGGGGGAGGGGAACGTGGGGGCTGACGCCCCCGCACCCCCGACGCGCCGGCTTCGCGGCGCGGTGCACACACCCCAGGGGTGCCGGCTTCGAGGCGCGGGGTGACCGATGACCGTCACCGGCAAGGGGGCTGCGCAGCGGGTGGAGTCGGGACGTAGAGCGTGATTTGTGGCGCGCGGACGCCGGTACCTAGCGGCACAGCTGAGACGCGCCGTAAATCATGCAGTCCCGGCGCAACCCCGGAGCGGACCCCAAACGGCCACCCCGCGGCACCGGGCAACCCCTCAGCCCTCCCGGTCCGGCCGGAACGGCCGTGGCGGTGGTGGCGGTGGTGGCGGCGGTGGGGCCGGGACCGGGCCGACCATCGTCGGGGCCCCATGGATCTCCGGGGGCGGGCGCAGATACGGGTTCGTGTCGTCGTTCGACGGCCGGTACGGCGGCGCCGGACGGTACGGACCCGGCACATCCGCCACCGGCGCAGCGACCGCCGTCGGCGCACCCCGCGTCACGTACACCAGCAACGCCCCGACTCCACCCGCCCCCGCCCCCGCCCCCCACGCCGCCCCCAGCACCAGCGCCATCCCCAGTTGACCGTGCAGCTCAATACCCGCCCCGAACGCGTCGAAGCCCAGCACCGACAGCGACGCGTCCGCCGACACGTCCGTCAGCCAGACCAGCAGCGGCAGGGCCAGCGCCGTGACGAGGCCGAGCCGCACCGCACACCGCCCCGCGAACGCCAGGGCCCCCCGCCGCACGTTCCCCGGCGTACGTGCCGCCGCCAGCACCCCCGCGTACAGCATCATTACCGCCGTCGCGACCGCCAGCAGCCACACCCGCCCGTCCAGCTCGGCCAGCCGCCCCACCGTCACCGGCTCGTCCGCGGACACCCGCAGCAGCTCGTCGATCGGATCCGGCAGCAGCTTCGCCAGTTCGCCCGTCGCCTTGCCGTCCCACGGCACGAACAGCCCCAGCGGCACCCCCAGCCACACCCCGTTCGGCGCCCCGAGCAGCGCCGCGCCGGCGATCCGTTTCGGGTGGTCGTCGCCGATCGCGGCGTACCCCGCCGCCGCATATCCCGCGAGGACCGCCACCAGCAGCACCGCCACGATCGCGGACGCCGCAGGCCGTACCGTCCGCCGCAGCGCATCCCACATCGCTCCGCCCGGCAGCGGCGACCGCCGCGAGGCGAGCAGCGAGAGGACCAGCACCCCCAGCACCCAGAACAGCGCGCCGGCCAGCGAATCCGCGGTGTTCACGCTGAACCCCACCGCAGCCTTCGCGTTCACCAAGTCCCCGAGCCGGTCCGGCAGAAGCCCTCCGATGTCACCGATGTCGCCGAGCCCCGGCACCTCGATGCCGCCCCCGTCCCCGCCCACCCCGGGGATCTTGTTGGCGTCGAGCCCCAGCTTCGCCCCGTCGATCGTGATGACGTCGTGACCTGCCCACGCCAAACCCCCGACCGTCGCGACGAACAGGAGCACCACCCCGCCCACCCGCGCGGCGAGTTCACTGCCCGAGATGTACGGCCCCGCCCTCCGCAGCGAACGTAGAAAGAAGTACGCAAGGAGCAGTGCCCCGACCAGACTCACCCCAAGTGGCGTGATCTCGACGGCCGTCCGCGCCTGTGCACCTTCCAGCCCGAACGCGGACACATCGCCAGTCGGAGTGACCGATCCGCCCACTGCGAGCACCACCGCCGCCGCGGTCATCGGCCCGAGCGCCCCGGCCGAATCCGCGCCCAGCAGATGCAGTCCGAGCGCCGCCGCGCCCGCCATTCCCACGAGCGCCCAGCTCACCGCGGCGATCGACGCCAGCAGCACATCGACCCATGGCACCCGCTCACCGCTGCCGTCTGCATCCATCCGGACCCCCCGATCCCTGGTGGGTTTGCCCCAGTTACCCCCATTCGCGCATGATCCGTGCGCACTCATGGGCGCTTACCATGCTCCGTGCGCGTTTCTCCGCCGTCAACGGTCACCCCGGACGCGGTCTTCACAAGGCCCGACTTTCGGATACGGGATCACGCCTGAAATAGTTCCTCACGATGTTCGCCATCCCTAGACTCCCTGTGATGGGGGTAACTCGGGGGACAACTAGTGGGGCATGGAGTGCCGGAACTCGTACTGGAATTGAACGGAAGGACCTGGACTCTCGATCCGTCCAGGTCATACACCCTCGGACGTGATCCGCAGGGCGACCTGGTGATCGACGACGCAAGGGTCTCGTGGCGGCACGCCAGCATCAGCTGGGGCGGCCGCAGTTGGGTGATCGAAGACCACGGCAGCACCAACGGCACATACGTGCAGGGCCAGCGGATCCATCAGATGGAGATCGGCCCCGGCTCGGCCGTGCACCTGGGCAACGCCACCGACGGCCCGCGCCTGAACCTCACGGGCGCAGCGGCCGGTGCGTACAGCGCCCAGGCTGCCGCGCCTCAGCAGCAGGCGGTCAAGCAGCAGGCCCCGGCCCACCAGGCCCCGGCCCAGCCGCAACAGGCCTGGCCGCAGCCTCAGGCGCAGGTCCCGCATCAGCAAGGACCGGGCGGTGCCGGCGGTGTCGCGGGGGCCCCGCCGGTGTACGGGGACCGCAGCCCGACCACTTTCCACCAGCTGGCCCTCGGCCGCGTGATGGGTATCGGCCGTGCGCTCGAGAACGAACTGGTCGTCTCCGACCTCCAGGTCTCGCGCCACCACGCCGAGTTCGTGGCCACGCCCGACGGTCGCTTCGAGATCCGCGACCTCGGATCCCACAACGGCACGTACGTCAACGGTCAGCCGATCGCCAAGTCCGGCACCGTACTCATCGGCCCGAACGACATCGTCGGCGTCGGCCACTCGACGTTCCGCCTGGTCGGCGACCGGCTCGAAGAGTTCGTCGACACCGGTGAGGTCTCCTTCTCCGCCCGCCACCTCACGGTGACGGTCGACGGCGGCAAGCAGATCCTTCGCGATGTCTCCTTCGGCGTACCGGAGAAGTCGCTCATCGGCGTCATCGGCCCCTCGGGCTCCGGCAAGTCCACCCTGCTCAAGGCGCTCACCGGATACCGGCCCGCCAACGAGGGCGACGTCCTCTACGACAACCGCAGCCTCTACAAGCAGTTCGCCGAACTGCGCCAGCGCATCGGTCTGGTCCCGCAGGACGACATCCTGCACAAGGAGCTCACCGTCCGTAAGGCGCTCAAGTACGCGGCCAAGCTCCGCTTCCCCGGCGACACCGCCGAGGCCGAGCGCGAGGCCCGTATCGACGAGGTGCTGCGCGAGCTCAAGCTCGACATCCACAAGAAAAAGAAGGTCACCTCGCTCTCCGGCGGCCAGCGCAAGCGCGTCTCCGTCGCCCTGGAGCTGCTGACCAAGCCGTCGCTGATCTTCCTGGACGAGCCGACCTCCGGCCTCGACCCGGGCATGGACCGCGACGTCATGCAGCTGCTGCGCGGCCTCGCCGACGACGGCCGCACCGTCCTCGTGGTCACCCACTCCGTGGCCGAGCTGGCGCTCTGCGACAAGCTCCTCGTCATGGCGCCCGGCGGCTCGGTGGCGTACTTCGGTCCGCCCGAGGAAGCGCTCAATTTCTTCGGCTACAGCACCTGGGCCGATGTCTTCTCGGCGTTCGAGAACTACCGCGACTACGACTGGGCGGGCCGCTGGCGCGGTTCGCAGCACTACCAGATGTACGCGGCCGACATCGACGCCGTCGCCGCGCAGTCGGTGCACATGCCGCCGCCGCAGCAGATGCGCCCGCCGAAGCCGCAGAGTTGGGGCTCCCAGCTGTGGACGCTGATCCGCCGCTACTCCTCGGTCATCGCGTCCGACAAGGGCTTCTTGGGCCTGATGGTCATCCTGCCCGCGGTCCTCGGCCTGGTCAGCGTGGTCATCCCGGCGAAGTTCGGCCTCGCGCCGCCCACGCCGCCGAGCAAGTTCAACGGCGACGCCGGCACGATCATGCTCATTCTCGCGGTCGGCATGTGCTTCTCGGGTGCGGCCAACTCCGTACGAGAACTGATCAAGGAACGGGTCATCTACGAACGGGAACGGGCCACCGGCCTGGCCCGCTCGGCGTATCTGATGTCCAAGGTGATCGTCCTCGGCGTGATCACGGCCATCCAGGGCGTCATCATCTGCGGCATCGGCTTCGCCACCCGCGACCTGCCCGCAGAGGGCCTGATCATGCCGCCGGCCGTCGAGATCTGCCTCGTCGTCATCGCGCTGGGCTTCACCTCGATGATGTTCGGCCTGGTCATCTCCTCGCTGGTGAAGACCGCCGAGAAGACCATGCCGCTGCTGGTCATGTTCGCCATCGTCCAGGTCGTCTTCACCGGCATCCTCTTCCAGGTCTACGGCTCGCCCGGCCTGGAGCAGTTCGCCTGGCTGATGCCGTCCCGCTGGGCCATCGCCGGTGCGGGCGCGACGCTCGACCTGTCGCACCTGATGCCGCCGTGGGACCCGAACAAGCCCACCGACCTCGATCCCCTGTGGGAGCACTCGGCGGGCCAGTGGGGCATGAACATCACGGTCCTGCTGGTGATCGGCGTCATCTGCGGTGTCGCGGTCGCGCGGCTGCTGCGCCGCCACGAGCCCGAGGTCATGCGCAAGTAAGCACCGTCCCGCAACGCGCCGAAGGGCGGCACCCTGTGCGGGGTGCCGCCCTCCGGCGTCTGCTGAGCTTCGCGTCAGGTCGGCTCAGTAGGCGCTGTTGACGTTGTCGATCGAGCCGTAGCGGTCGGCGGCGTAGTTGGCCGCGGCGGTGATGTTGGCGACCGGGTCGTACTGGCTGTGCTTGGTACCGGCGACGTGGTAGGCGTCGAACGTCGGCTTGATGACCTGCAGCAGGCCGATCGACGGGACACCGTTGATCGCGTTGATGTCCCAGCCGTTGATGGCGTTCGGGTTGCCGCTCGACTCACGCATGATGTTGCGGTGCAGCCCGTTGTAGGTACCCGGGATGTGGTGCTTCTTCATGATGTCGAGCGACTCGCGGATCCAGCCGTCCAGGTTGTTGGCGTAGATCGGCTTGCGGGCGGCGGCACGGCTGGCGGCCTGAGCCTTGGCGCGCTTCTTCGCGGCGGCCTTGGCGGCGGCAGCCTTCTTCTTGGCGGCGGCCGCGGCGGCGGCCTTCTTCTTGGCGGCAGCTGCGGCGGCGGCGGCCTTCTTCTTCGCGGCAGCGTCGGCCTTGGCCTTCGCGGCGGCAGCCGCCTGCTGCTTGGCGACGGTCGTCTGGGCGGTGCCGACGTCAGCGATCGCGGCCACGGGGGCGGAGGACAGAGCCTTGGTCTCCGTGTCGGCGGAGGCGTTGCCGGGAACGAGGGAGAACGTGAGGGCTGCGACGGCGGCGGCGGCGGTACCGGCGATCGAGACCTTGTGGGTCTTGGTCAGGCGGGTGCTGAACGCGGACATACAGACATACCTCTTCGAATAGCGGGAGTCGCTCAGGCCGGGCGGCGCTGCGCCTGCTCGGCGGGCGACGGCTGCAATTCTTAGCGGCAGCAAAATGCTGTGGCAAAGGTGTGACGTACTATCCGCGGTAGTGGATCAGGGTGTCCGAATGGCCCACTTCCTCCGCCTAGGTCCCCGCTCACACGTCCTTTATCTATCCACTAGGGGCGTTCGTAAGTGACCTGCGTCCTATGTGCGGGCTCACATCGGGCCCGTAACGGTTTCACCATGCGTTGCTTCAGCAATGCAAAGAGTGAGGGCTGTCATCCGGAAGTACGAGGTGGACGTCGCCGAACTCGTGCCAGAGGTAGAGCTGACGCAGCGCCTCGGTGTACGAACGGCCCAGTGCCTCCCGCCCGGCGATCGCCTCCAGCATCAGCAGATGCGAGGCCTCCGGCTCGTGCAGCCCGGTCAGCAGCCCGTCCACGGCACGTACCCCGCGCCCGGGCGTGATGACCAGGTCCGTCCAGCCCGCTGCCGCATGCACCACGCCTTCGGCGTCCGCCGCCGACTCCAGGGCGCGTACGGCCGTCGTGCCGACCGCGACGATGCGCCCTCCGCCAGTCTTCGCGGCGTTCACAAGCCACGCCGTCGTCGCAGGCACCTCGAAGCGCTCCGGGTACGGCGGCTCGTGCGCCTCCGCCGATGCCACCCCCGTATGCAGAGTGAGGGGAGCGAACTGCACCCCACGGCTCACCAGCTCCGCCACCAGCCGCGCCGTGAAGGGCCGCGCGGCGCTCGGCATCTCCGCCGAGCCCGCGCCACCGGGGGAGGGCAGCGCGAAGACCGTCTGATACGCGGACAGGGGCTGATCCTTTGCCGTGTACCTGTACCGGATCGGCCGGCCGTACCGGTAGAGCAGCCCGGGCACGTCGACGGACACCGATGCCCACCACAGCCGGTCCGCTCCGGGGACAAGCGGCGCGTCCAGTACGAGGTGCTCGCCCCCTGGCAGACGTACGACAGCCCCTGCGGGGCCCCCGGCACGCGGCAGGGTGCTCCCCGAACCGTCCGGGCGGCGCAGCTCCACAGCCCATCGCCCGTCGTCACCACGCGTCGAGAAGTGCACGACGACCGCTTCGCCGCCGACCCGCCCGTTGACGGCGGCGGGCAGGGTGGTGGACGTATTGACCACCAGGACGTCACCGGCCCGCAGCCGGCCGGGCAGGTCCCGGAACGCGTGGTGGGACACCTCCTTCCCGCGCGAGACCATCAGCCGTACGTCGTCCCGCCCCGACCCGCGCACCTCGGCGGGCACACGGGCCGAGAGCTCGTCGGGCACCCGCAACGCCTCCAGCACCGCCGCTCCTCCTGTCGACCCCGCTCTCATCGAGCTACCGCCAGCAGCGCCGGGGCGCTGTACCGCCCGCTCACCGGCCGTTCATCCAGCAGCCGCAGGAAGCCCGGCACCACCGAATCCGGCGACGGACGCGGATCGTCGTCGTCCGGCACGGCCGCCGCGTACAGATCCGTCTGCATGTCACCCGGGTCGACCGTCCACACCCTCAGCTCCGGCTCCTCGACCGCGAGGACCGCCGCGAGATGATCGAGCGCCGCCTTGGACGCCCCATAGCCGCCCCATGTCTCGTACGCCTCCGCCGCCGCGTCCGAGCTGACCGCGATCACCGTGCCCGCCTCGGCCGCCCGCAGCAGCGGCAATGCCTCCTGTACGAGTCCGAGCGCCGCGACCACATTCGTCTCCAGGGCCGCCCGCAGGCCGTCCAGCGGCAGCGCCTCCAGCCGCACCAGCGGCTCGGCGCCCAGCGCGCTCGCATTGCTCACCAGCAGATCGAGCCCGCCGAGGCCGCGGGCCGCGGCCAGCAGCTCCGTACGGTGCCCGGCATCGGTGACGTTCCCCGCCACCGCCACCACCCGCGTTTCGTACGTCGTACCGATCTGACGCGCGCTCTCCTCGAGGACGCTCGCGGTCCTGGCCCCCAGCACCAGATCCCAGCCCTGCCGGGCGAGGGCCGCCGCGAGTGCACGTCCCAGGCCCTTCGAAGCTCCAGTGATCACCGCTACCGGCATGATGTCCATCCCCTTGCTCCGCTGTTCCTGCTGTTCCGCGTCGATGCCCCCAACGTAGGAACGCGGCCCCACCCGCCGCCTCGTGCGCGGGACCCCATCGGACAAGGCACTTCGACCTACGACCTCAGCCCTATGCGGTTGCCGTCCCCGGCCCGATACGGACTGTCACACCCCGCCGGTACGGTGAGGTCATGAGCCATCGACCCAGCTCAGGCCTGGCGGCCGTGAGCACCGCTCTCCTCGCGATGAGCAGGCATCTCGAGGTGCGTGACGTCCTGAAGACGATCGTCGCCTCGGCGCGCGAGCTCCTCGACGCCGAGTACGCGGCGCTGGGCGTGCCCGACGACCACGGCGGCTTCGCGCAGTTCGTGGTCGACGGCGTCACCGACGCGCAGTGGAAGGCGATCGGCCCGCTCCCGCGGCAGCACGGCATCCTCGCCGCGATGCTGCGCGACGCGAAGACCGAGCGGCTCGCGGATGTACGCAAGGACCCCCGCTTCGAGGGCTGGCCGTCCGCCCACCCCGACATGTCCGACTTCCTCGGCCTGCCGATCAAGGACGGCGAGGAGACGATCGGCGCGCTCTTCCTCGCCAACAAGCGCTGCCCCAAGCCCGAGGGCGGATGCGGATTCACGGAGGAGGACGCGGAGCTGCTGTCGATCCTCGCCCAGCACGCGGCGATAGCCCTGACCAACGCCCGGCTCTACGAGCGCAGCCGCGAACTCACCATCGCCGAGGAGCGCTCCCGGCTGGCCCACGAGCTGCACGACGCGGTCAGCCAGAAGCTCTTCTCGCTCCGCCTCACCGCACAGGCCGCGGCCGCCCTGGTGGACCGCGATCCGGCCCGCGCCAAGGGCGAACTGCAGCAGGTCGCCGTGCTCGCCGCCGAGGCCGCGGACGAACTGCGCGCCGCGGTCGTGGAGTTGCGCCCCGCCGCCCTCGACGAGGACGGCCTGGTCAACACCCTCCGTACGCACATCCAGGTCCTCGACCGAGCGCACACCGCCAAGGTCACCTTCGACAGCAGCGGCATCCGCGCCCTGCCCGCGGCCCAGGAGGAGGCCCTGCTCCGGGTCGCCCAAGAGGCGCTGCACAACGCACTGCGGCACTCCGGCGCCGGCGAGGTCGATGTGGCCCTGGTCCGCCGCGGCCAGGGCGCTGTCCTCAGCGTCACCGACAACGGCAGGGGCTTCGAGCCGAGGACGGTCCGCCGGGCCGGCCGCCATCTGGGTCTGGTCTCGATGCGTGACCGGGCGAGCGGCGTGGGCGGCACGCTCACTGTTGAATCAGCGCCCGGCAAGGGCACCACGATCGAGATGGAGGTCCCCGGTGGCTGACAAGACGATTCGCGTCCTCCTCGTCGACGACCACCAGGTGGTCCGCCGCGGGCTCCGTACCTTCCTGGAGGTCCAGGACGACATCGAGGTCGTCGGCGAGGCGGCGGACGGCGCGGAAGGAGTCGCCCGCGCCGAGGAGCTGAAGCCGGACGTCGTCCTGATGGACGTCAAGATGCCGGGCACGGACGGCATCGACGCGCTCCGCAAGCTGCGTGAACTGGCCAACCCCGCAAAGGTGTTGATCGTTACGAGCTTCACCGAGCAGCGCACGGTCGTCCCCGCCCTGCGCGCGGGCGCTTCGGGTTACGTCTACAAGGACGTCGACCCCGAGGCGCTGGCCGGCGCCATCCGCTCCGTCCACGCGGGCCATGTGCTGCTGCAGCCGGAGGTCGCGGGCGCGCTTCTCTCCCAGGACGACCCGAGCAGCGGGACGGGCCGCGGAACCACTCTCACCGAACGTGAGCGTGAGGTCCTGGGCCTGATCGCCGACGGCCGCTCCAACCGTGAGATCGCCCGAGCGCTCGTCCTGTCCGAGAAGACCGTCAAGACGCACGTCTCGAACATCCTGATGAAGCTGGACCTGGCGGATCGCACGCAGGCGGCGCTGTGGGCGGTCCGGCACGGCCTGACGAACTGATCGGACCGTAACCGGACCGTCTCCCTCCGATCCGAGATTCATACTGTCGGGTGTATGTCACCCGTCCGGCGCATCCTGATCGACTCGGCGGCGTTCTCCATGGCGTGCTGCGGCGGCCGGCCGCAGCGAAGCTCAGGAGGATTTCGAAGTGAAGAACGTCAAGAAGGCCGCTGCCCTCACCATGATCGCCGGCAGCCTGGTAGCCGCGGGCGCGGGTGTCGCGTCCGCCACGAACGGCGCCCACGCCGACGGCTATGCCGAGAAGTCCCCGGGTGTCCTCTCGGGCAACCTGGTCCAGGCCCCGGTCCACGTCCCGGTGAACGTGGTCGGCAACACGGTCAACGTGATCGGCGCGCTCAACCCGGCGTTCGGCAACACCGGCATCAACGGCTGACGTCACTCATGACGCAGGCGTGACCCCGGCCCCCAGGCAATGCCTGGGGGCCGAAGTCGTCCCGGGCGCGCCCCGGACCCCGAGGGCTGTGGCGGCGCGAAGCTGCCGCTCCGGGGTGCGGGGGCGCAGCCCCTGCGTACCCCTCCCCGGGGGGTGTGGGGGCCTGCCCCCGGTTACGGGAAGGGGCGGGGTGGGGGAACAACCCCCGGCCGAGCCACGGCACCCCGAACCCCACGGCGCCGGGAGCGCCCCCGGACCCCAAGTCCCCCCCGCGAAGCCCCGGCCTCAGCGCCCCCGCTCCCGCTCCTCCACATACGCGTTGTACGCCGCCACCAGCGCCCGCCTCGCCACCCGCTCCACCGGCCGCAGCGCCTCCCCCCGCGCCGCCATCTCCGACGCGCTCACCGCGCCGCCGTGGCCTCTTTCGTACGCCACCGAGATCAGCAGGCCGATCCGCTGGGCCAGCTCCAACACCCGTACCGCCCGTGGCGGATACCCCGGCGCCAGCGTCTCGCCCGCGCCCCGCGACGCCCGCGCCCGGTACGCGTCGATCGCCGCCTCAGCCACCGGACCCGACGCCGCCACGTCGAGGCGCGACAGCACCTCCGTCGCCTCCCGCAGCGCCTCCGCGAGCTCCCGTTCCGCCTCGCCGAGCGAGGGCACATCCGCCGGCGGCGCCTCCCGCACCGGCAGGCAGCGCCAGACGACCTCCACATGCACATCACCCGCGGGCCCGGCCTCGTACACGTCCGGCACCAGCCCGTACGCCGCGCCCGAAGCGACCACGGCCTCCTCCGCGTCGAGCGCCCGCGCATTGAACTCGGGCGGCCCGCTGAGCCCCAGCGGATGCCCCGGCGCGGGCAGCGCGACCCGGTAGCCGGTCACCCCGAGCGTCCGCAGGCGCCCGAGCGCGAGCGTGAGCCCGACGGGGCCCGCCTCGCCGGGCAGGCCGTCGACCCGGTGCACCGCGTCGTCGCCGACGATCGCGAGCGCCGCGTCATCCGGCGATACAAGTCCGGCCAAAAGGGAATTTCCCCATGCGGCCAGCCGTCCTGAGCGTGGTTCGGAAAGCATGGACCCAGCCTAGGTACCGGACCGGGGGACCGGGTCACTTGGCCGGTGGCGTAGGTTTTCCCTGGGAGCTGTGCCCACAGGTGCATAAACCGCCCCCAATACCTCAAGACGATTGCATGGGGAGACAACGCGCTCATGAGCGATGTACTGGAGCTGGTGGACGTATCCGTGGTCCGCGACGGACGCGCTCTGGTGGACGACGTCTCCTGGTCGGTCAAGGAGGGCGAGCGCTGGGTCATCCTCGGCCCCAACGGCGCCGGCAAGACCACCCTCCTCAACATCGCGTCCAGCTACCTCTTCCCGACCAGCGGCAAGGCGAAGATCCTGGGCGAGCGCCTCGGCGCCGTCGACGTCTTCGAACTCCGCCCGCGTATCGGCATGGCGGGCATCGCCATGTCCGAGAAGCTGCCCAAGCGTCAGACCGTGCTCCAGACCGTCCTCACCGCCGCGTACGGAATGACCGCCACCTGGCACGAGGACTACGACGCCGTCGACGAGGAGCGCGCCCGCGCCTTCCTCGACCGGCTCGGCATGACCGAGTACCTGGACCGCAAGTTCGGCACGCTCTCCGAGGGCGAGCGCAAGCGCACCCTGATCGCCCGCGCGATGATGACCGACCCCGAACTGCTGCTCCTCGACGAGCCGGCCGCAGGTCTCGACCTCGGCGGCCGCGAGGACCTGGTGCGCCGTCTCGGCCGCCTCGCCCGCGACGAGTTCGCCCCCTCCATGGTGATGGTGACGCACCATGTCGAGGAGATCGCGCCCGGCTTCACCCACGTTCTGATGATCCGTCAGGGCAAGGTGCTGGCCGCCGGCCCGATGGAGACCGAGCTCACCTCGCGCAACCTCTCCCTCTGCTTCGGCCTTCCGCTGCTCGTCGAGCGCAACGGCGAGCGCTGGACCGCCCAGGGCCTCCCGCTCGGCTGACCGCCCAAGGTCCGACGGACCGGCCGCGGCTGCGGCGGCTGACCGGTTTCCGCCCCCGCCGTCGCCCCCTGTCCCGACCGCGACCGGCGGACCTACCATGACCATGTGGAAATCGACGCATGGGTGTGGTGGCTCATCGGCGCGGTCGGACTGGGCATTCCGCTCGTCCTGACGGCGATGCCCGAATTCGGAATGCTGTCCGCCGGAGCGGTGGCCGCGGCCATTGTCGCGGCGCTCGGCGGCGGCACGGTCGCCCAAGTGCTCGTCTTCGCCGTGGTGTCCGTCGCGCTCATCGCCGTCGTACGGCCCATCGCGACCCGGCACCGGTCCCAACGGCCGCAGTTCGCCAGCGGAGTTGACGCACTCAAGGGCCGCCAGGCCCTCGTACTCGAACGAGTCGACAGCAGCGGCGGCCGTATCAAACTCGCCGGTGAGATCTGGTCCGCGCGCGCACTCGACGCGGGGATGTCCTTCGAGGCGGGCCAGCAGGTCGACGTCGTCGAGATCGACGGAGCCACCGCCGTGGTCATGTGACAAATAGAAGCCGAACGCCCCCCACTCCAGCCCGTGTTCTGGGAAACTCGATCATCAGAATCATCCGGCAGCGAAGGGCACAGGGAACGCGATGCAACCGATCATCATCGTCCTGATCATTCTGGTGGTGCTGGTCTTCATCGCCCTGATCAAGACGATCCAGGTCATCCCGCAGGCCAGCGCCGCCATCGTCGAGCGCTTCGGGCGCTACACCCGCACCCTCAACGCGGGCCTGAACATCGTCGTCCCGTTCATCGACTCGATCCGCAACCGCATCGACCTCCGTGAACAGGTCGTCCCCTTCCCGCCCCAGCCGGTGATCACCCAGGACAACCTGGTGGTCAACATCGACACCGTCATCTACTACCAGGTGACCGACGCCCGCGCCGCGACATACGAAGTCGCCAGCTACATCCAGGCGATCGAGCAGCTCACCGTCACCACCCTGCGCAACATCATCGGTGGCATGGACCTGGAGCGGACCCTGACCTCCCGCGAGGAGATCAACGCGGCCCTGCGCGGCGTCCTCGACGAAGCCACCGGCAAGTGGGGCATCCGCGTCAACCGTGTCGAGCTCAAGGCGATCGAACCGCCCACCTCCATCCAGGACTCGATGGAGAAGCAGATGCGCGCCGACCGTGACAAGCGTGCCGCGATCCTCACCGCGGAAGGAATCAGGCAGTCCGCGATTCTCACCGCCGAGGGTGAGAAGCAGTCCGCGATCCTGCGCGCCGAAGGTGAGGCCAAGGCGGCCGCCCTGCGCGCCGAGGGCGAGGCCCAGGCGATCCGTACGGTCTTCGAGTCCATCCACGCCGGAGACGCGGACCAGAAGCTCCTCGCCTACCAGTACCTCCAGATGCTCCCGAAGATCGCCGAGGGCGACGCCAACAAGCTCTGGATCGTGCCCAGCGAGATCGGCGACGCCCTCAAGGGCCTGTCCGGCGCCATGGGCAACTTCAACCCGATGGCCGGAATGGGCGGCGGCTCGGGCTCCGGCTCCGGCAAGTCCGCCGGCGGCAACGGCACGGAGCGCCGCGAACAGCCCCCCATCGACTGACCCCGGCGGACCCTCAGGCATGATCGGTGCACCAGGCACCGATCATCGAGAGGCACAGAGTGACCATCTGGGAGATGCTCGCCGTCTTCGCCGCGGGCATCAGCGCCGGCACCATCAACACCATTGTCGGCTCGGGGACACTGATCACCTTCCCGGTGCTCCTCGCCACCGGCCTGCCCCCGGTCACCGCCACCGTCTCCAACGCGCTCGGCCTGATCCCCGGCTCGATCAGCGGAGCCATCGGCTACCGCGCCGAACTCAAGGGCCAGCGCCGCCGCGTCCTGCGCCTGAGCATCGCCGCCGCGATCGGCGGCCTCAGCGGAGCCGCACTGCTCCTGCTGCTGCCCTCCACGGCCTTCGAGACGATCGTGCCGATCCTGGTCGCGCTCGCCCTCGTCCTGGTGATCCTCCAGCCGCGCATCACCAAGGCCGTCCAACGCCGCCGCGACCGCAACGGCACCCACACCGACCCCGACGGCGGCCCGCTGCTCTTCGTCGGACTGATGCTCGCCAGCGTCTACGGCGGCTACTTCACCGCGGCCCAGGGGATCATCTACATCTCCCTCATGGGCATGCTGCTCGACGACACCCTCCAGCGCCTCAACGCCACCAAGAACATCCTCGCCGCCGTCGTCAACAGCATCGCCGCTCTCTTCTTCCTCTTCGTCGCGGACTTCGACTGGACGGCGGTCGCACTGATCGCTGTCGGCTCCGCACTCGGCGGCCAGCTCGGCGCCAAGATCGGCCGCCGGCTCCCGCCGACGGCGCTGCGCGCGCTGATCGTGGTGGTCGGTACCTTCGCGATCGTCCAGCTGCTGCTCCGCTGACACACGAAAGCCCGCCCCCGGACAGGGGGCGGGCTCTCACAGTTCTACGGGCACGGTTCTACGCGGGCACAGTTCTACGCGGCGGGCTGCGCCGCCAGCCAGCCGGGCAGCTCCGAGCGCTCACCGGCCCGCATCCCCAGCAGCATCGCATCCGCCGGAGACGGTACGAACGGCTCGCGCAGCAGCGGCATCCCGGCCTGCTCCGGCGTACGGTCCGCCTTGCGGTGGTTGTCCTCGGCGCAGGAGGCCACCGTATTCAGCCAGCTGTCCGCACCGCCGTGCGACCGCGGCACCACGTGGTCCACGGTCGTGGCGCGTCTTCCGCAGTACGCGCACCTGTGCTGGTCACGGACCAGCACACCCCGCCTCGACCACGGCGCCTGTCTTCGGAACGGCACTCGGACATAGCGGCAGAGCCTGATCACCCGGGGCACCGGAAGATCGACAGCGGCCGCACGCACACGGAGTCCGGGGTGGGCCTGCTCGACGACGGCCTTGTCCTGCAGCACCAGAACCACTGCACGGTTGAGTGTCACCGTCGACAGCGGCTCGAAGCTCGCATTCAGTACCAGCGTGTCCCGCATCTCGCCCACCTCCCGTTCGCCGGCCCAGCCCGTTGCGGGCCTTGGGCTTGGATCAACTCTGGCCGGGCGCGCCGAGATGGACAACGCAATAAAAGATGCCCTGCCCTGATCTCTCCAAGACCAGGGCAGGGCAAACAACAAACGAACGATCAGCTGACCTACCGACCTTCGTACTCACCGATCAGCTGCGCACGAGCAATCGTGTGGAAGCGGAGATTGAAGCCGATGGCCGCCGCCGAGACATCCGCGCCAGGACCGAGCTTCTCCCTGTCCACCGCGTACACCGTGAACACATACCGGTGGTTCTCACCGGCCGGGGGAGCGGCGCCGCCGAAGTCCTTCGACCCATAGTCGTTACGGACCTGAACGGCACCCTTCGGCAGCCCCTCGAACTTGCCGCTGCCCGCACCGGCCGGCAGCTCCGTGACCGACGCGGGGATGTCGAAGAGCACCCAGTGCCAGAACCCGCTGCCCGTGGGCGCGTCCGGATCGAAGCACGTCACGGCGAAGCTCTTGGTCTCCGCCGGGAAACCCTCCCACCGCAGATGCGGCGAGGTGTTGCCCGCCGCGTAGACCTGGGCGTCCTTCAGCACCGACCCCAGCGCGATGTCATCGCTCACCACCGTGAACGACGGCACTGCCGGATGAAAGTCATGCGGAAGCGGCGGCCTCTTGAGCTCGGTCACGTCTGAACCTCCGATTCGGCTGTTCTGTCTGCCCTCTGTGCTCTGCGGATCCGAGCCTAGAGCCAGTTACGGCGCCCGCCGACATCCGCCAGCCACTGGTTCAGGTATGCAGCCCAGTCGGTCGAGTGGAAGTCGTGGTGCCCCACCTTGAAGGCCTTGTACGAGTCGCTGCCCTCGCTGAACAGCCCCGGCTTCTTGTCCATCTCAAGGATGACGTCCATCTCGCGGTCGTCCGCGACGAAGGTCAGCTCCACCTGGTTCAGCCCGCGGTACTGCTGCGGCGGGAAGAACTCGATCTCCTGGTAGAACGGCAGCCGCTGCCGCGTCCCACGGATGTGCCCACGCTCCATGTCCGCGCTCTTGAAGCGGAAGCCCAGCTGGATGAAGGCATCCAGGATGGCCTGCTGCGACGGCAGCGGGTGCACATTGATCGGGTCCAGGTCGCCCGAGTCCACGGCCCGCGCGATCTCCAGCTCCGTCGTCACACCGATGTTCATGCCGCGCAGCCGCTGCCCCGCGATGGTGGTGACCGGGGTCTCCCAGGGAATCTCAAGACCGAACGGCACCACGTGCACCGCCCCGGCCCTCACCTCGAACGCACCACCCAGCCGCTGCTTCGTGAACTCGATGTCCTGCTTGACCTCCTGGTCACCACCCTCGACCTCGACCCGAGCCTGCAGACCGACGGAGAGCCCCTCGATCTGCTGGTCCACCGAGCCGCCCTGGATGCGCACCTCGCCCTGGACCACACCGCCCGGTACGACGTTCTCCTCGGTGAGCACCGTCTCGACGGACGCACCACCGGCGCCCAGGCTCGCGAGCAGCTTCTTGAACCCCATGTCCACTCCTTCTCAGTCCTGACCTCTACATACGCGCGACGACCGCAGCCGGTTCCCCGGTACCCTCGGACGCCATGATCGAGAGCCCCGACCGTACGCCGTTGCCACGGGAGTTCTTCGACCGCCCAGTGCTGGAGGTCGCTCCCGAGCTCCTTGGCTGCACCCTGGCACGCCTCACCGACGAGGGACCCATCGAGTTGCGTCTCACCGAAGTAGAGGCGTACGCGGGGGAGCTCGACCCGGGTTCCCACGCGTTCCGCGGCCGAACCGCACGGAACGAGGTGATGTTTGGCCCGCCCGGCCATGCGTACGTCTACTTCACCTACGGCATGTGGCACTGCCTCAACGTGGTGTGCGGCCCGGAGGGCAGAGCGAGCGGGATCCTGCTGCGCGCCGGCGAGATCCTCGTGGGCGCCGATCACGCCCGTAAACGTCGATTCTCGGCCCGTCATGACAAGGAACTGGCCAAAGGACCCGCACGCCTGGCCACGGCCCTCGACGTCGACCGCGCCCTCAACGGCGCCGACCTCTGCATCGGCGGCGACGCCCCACTGTCCCTGCTGAGGGGCACCCCGCCCGACCCTGACCTGGTGCGCAACGGCCCCCGTACCGGGGTGGGCGGAGACGGTGCAGATCACCCCTGGCGCTTCTGGATCGGCGAGGATCCAACGGTCAGTCCCTACAGGGCCCATGTGCGCCGCCGCAGGGCAACTTGACTCGGCTTGGCGCGACGCCTAACGTAGCCCGAGCCGCTTGAAACGGGCCCTGCTGTTCAGCAACCCGAAGTGGCCATCCACTCCTTACGACAAACCCAACCGGGTGCGATTTCGGCATGCCGAAATTCAAGCCCAGTGACTCAATTATGAGTTGCACGGGGAATCGGTTAAAGTAGTGAACACGCCGAAAGGCGAAAGGCCTTCCAACGGCCACTGGAATCGAATTCCTCACCGGAAACGGAACGGAAAAAGAGTCTGGTAAGGTTGGAAACGCAAGACCGAAGGGAAGCGCCCGGAGGAAAGCCCGAGAGGGTGAGTACAA
>NZ_JBEXEX010000036.1:0-77327 GCF_040606445.1 Streptomyces sp. NPDC005408
CTCCCCCTGCCTTCGGCGGGGGGACCCCCATCCTCCGGCCTGCGATGCTCCCCCGTAGCCCTTCGGGCACGGGAGGTGCCCCCATCGCCAGACCCCGCTCCCTCATCCGGCCTGATCCAAAAGACACCCCCTAGTTCAGGCTGGTCAGGCGTGCGTAGACGACCACGTTGCCGAGGTATCCGGTGTCCTTGCTGTAGCCGCCACCGCACGTGATGATGCGCAGTTGAGGGTCGGCGGAACTGCCGTAGACCTTCCGGCTCGGAAACTCGCTCTTGGAGTACACCTCGACGGCGTAGACGGCGAACATCGCGGTCCGTCCGTCACGGCGCGTGATCTCGACGGTGTTCCCCTTGGTGACGGCACCGAGAGGGTAGAAGACGGCGCGGCCGGTGGGGGTGTCGACGTGGCCGGCCACGATGGCCGTACCGGGCTCTCCGGGAGCCGCGCCGTCGGCGTACCAGCCGGCAAGGTTGGGCCTGTCCACCGGTGGCACTTCAAGCGCGCCGTCTGCGTCCAGCCCGAGCTTCATCATCGGAGCCTCCACACCGATGGCGGGGATACGCAGTCCGACCGGAGCGGAAAGGGACCGCGAGCCGGTCGGGCCGTTCAGCGGCGGGGCACCAGCGGTCTGCCGGACCGAGCCCGGTGCCCCGGCCCCGCGGGGAGTGGCAAAGACCTGCGGGCTGGGGGCGGCATGGGCCTGCGCGGCGGACGGCTGTGGAGCCGTTTCACCGCGCAGGCCGCTGTTCAGCAGAGCGATGCCGATGATCATGACGACGACGAGAGTCTTCGTCGACACTAAGGGGGCGGGCTGTGTGCTTCCCATGGTGATCCGGGCGTCGGTGGGTGTGTGGAGGGGCATTGTCTGCCGACCGTTGAACCCGGTCGGTCAGGCGGGGCCGCCGGCGAAAAGACGCCGCCGCATCCTCAGCACGCCGCCGGCCGCCGCACCGGCGATCAGCAGGGAGCCGACCGCGGCCCGAGTGCCGTTCAGCCCTTCAGCGCCGCCGAATCCACCGTGCACCGCACCCTCCGGGCGGCTGACGACCTCGAAGCTGGTCTCGACACTGGTCTTCGGGGGGCACCGGACTGTGATGGTGTACACACCCTCCTCGGCAGTGTCCGGCACAGTGAAATCGCCGGCCAGTTCACCGCTGCGCTGCCCCTCGGTCAGGTTGATCTGGCCTCCGGCCGCCGCCTGCCCCTTGGCGTACGTGACGTCCGGCCCGCACACCTCCGTGCTGACCGTGATGGTCGAGCCGGGGAAAGCCTTCTGCGGGCTGACGAAGACCTCGGACTCATCGGCGCCGGCTGCGGTCTCCGGGAGACCGAGGGCACACAGGGTCAAGGCGGCACAGGCGAGAATACGTGCGGTGCGCATTTCACGACCTTTCGACCGACGCGGGGCAGGACCAGCTGTCCCGACGAGAGTGCCGCGCTCCAGTGCCAAGACAAGCAGCTCCTGCGATCCGACGGCCGGGCCGAAACGAGCCGGCCGGCGCGCGCCGGATTCCCGTCGCGGGATTCCCGCAGGTCGCACGGGCTGCGATAGGCCCGAAGGTGGAACGTCGGGGGGATGCGGCGATCGGGTGGCGACACGCACTCCCGCGCAAGGGGGGACGCTCACTGTCACGGGAGCCGGCAAGCGCTGCCCCTAACAGCCTGTCAGGAGACTGCCTTCTTGTACGTATGAGCATCTGCCCATGTGCTTGCTGAGAGGGTGTCAGGCTCGCCGCCCCCTCTCACCGGACGGGTCCGGGCGGTCCTGCTCCGCTGCCCCAGCCCTGCGTCCCGGGCACGCCGGCGGCGGGGCCGCCAGCGGGTGTCCGGCGCTGCTTGGCCGGATCAGTGAGCGGGGTCCGGTGCGTGCGCCGCCCGCAAGGCGGGGGCGCTCCGGTGTGACGCTTCCGCCAACTCCAGCGCCGCGCGATGGCCTGCCTCATGGCTACCCATGATGACGTCCAAGGGGCCCATCAGAGCTACCGGCTCAAGGGCGACGGCGTCCACCAGGCCATGCTCGGCATCGCCCGACTTCACAACCTCGCCCTCACGGGAAGACTGTCGCCCCATACGTGACAGCCTTTAGGCGTTCACGGTCCAGGGCAGATGTGCGGGCGTGACGGCGAGCTCGTCCTGGATGCTCGGCAGTGCGATGTTCACGGACGAGTAGTCGTCCAGCACCTGCATCTCACTGCCAGCTTGCGCCAGTTCCTTGATGCCGCGGATTCCGTGTATCGCGGGCGTATCGAAAATCGCATACGCCACCGCGACCGCCCTCCGTCTCCAATGGGGGCATGAACCACAACGCATCCCTGTCAGCACCGCCCCGCCGCACGCGCAGGATCGCGCTTTTCAGCCTGGCGATCCTCGGCATTGCGAGCGCCACGTTCGTCGTGCGGCGGCCGCTCATGATGTCCGCTCCGATGTGCATGGCCGGGCGGTGGCACGGCTGCTTCGACACGTTCAACGGTGTGGTGCTCATGACGTTGGTCACGCTGCCGTTGGCCGCGCTCGTGGTGTGGGCTCTGGCGCGCAGTCGGCGTGCCGCCGGCGGCACATCGGCGTGGCGGATGTCGCTGGCCGAGGTGGGCATGGTCCACGGGACGGTGCCGTTCCTGTGGCTGACCATGATGCCGGGCGCCGGGGCCGGCACCGTCCCCGGCCGAGTAAGCCTCGTACCGCTGCGGGACCTGCTCACGATGGGGCCGCTCGGGATCATCGGCAACCTGCTGATCTTCGCGGCGCTGGGGTTCTTCGCCCCGATGCGGTTCGCGGCGCTGGCGTCCGTGCCGCGGATCCTGGCCCTCGGGGCGGGCTGCTCGGTCCTGGTCGAAACCGCACAGTACGTCCTGCGGCTGGACCGGGTGTCCTCCGTGGACGACGTACTGGTCAACGCCGCCGGCGCCGTGCTGGCCGCGCTGGCGTCGCGCCGCTGGTGGCGCACTACGGCAGAAGCGCCGTCGGACCAGCCTCGCCCCGCGCTGGCACCGGCAGGCTGAGTCGCGTGTCCGGTGGGCACACGTCCTTGCATACGTCGGCGATATGTTGTGCTGCTTAGGCTTCAGACATGCGCGTACTGATCGTGGAGGACGAGCCCTACCTGGCCGAAGCCGTCCGTGACGGTCTGCGGCTGGAAGCGATCGCCGCCGACATCGCCGGCGACGGCGACTCCGCCCTGGAACTGCTCAGCGTCAACTCCTACGACCTCGCGGTCCTCGACCGCGACATCCCAGGCCCCTCCGGCGACGACGTCGCCCGGCGCATCGTCGCCTCCGGCAGCGGCATCCCGATCCTCATGCTCACCGCCGCCGACCGGATCGATGACAAGGCGTCCGGGTTCGAGCTCGGTGCCGACGACTACCTCACCAAGCCGTTCGAGCTGCGGGAGCTCGTCATGCGGCTGCGGGCGCTCGACCGCAGGCGCGCGTACGCCCGGCCCCCGGTCCGCGAGATCGCGGGCCTGCGCCTCGACCCCTTCCGCCGGGAGGTCTTCCGCGACGGACGCTACGTCGCGCTCACCCGCAAACAGTTCGCCGTGCTCGAAGTCCTCGTCGCCGCCGAAGGCGGGGTCGTCAGCGCCGAAGAGCTGCTGGAACGGGCCTGGGACGAGAACGCCGACCCCTTCACCAACGCCGTCCGCATCACCGTCTCCGCATTGCGCAAACGGCTCGGCGAACCATGGATCATCGCCACGGTGCCGGGTGTCGGCTACCGCATCGACACCGGCCCCGACACCACCCGCCCCGGCAGCACGCATGCATAGGCGCCCAGGGCTCAGCGTCAGACTGAAACTCACCCTCAGCTACGCCGGGTTCCTCGCCGTCGCCGGCGCTCTCCTGCTGGCCGTGGTGTGGGTGTTCCTGCTGCGCTACGTACCCGACAACCCCCAGGGCCTTCTCGGGATCTCGCCCAACCGCTACCTCCTAGTGCGCACCTTCGCCCCCGCGGCGGCCGTTGCGATGGTCTTCCTGCTCGTGTTCGGCCTCGTCGGGGGATGGATCCTCGCCGGCCGGATGCTCGCACCGCTCACACAGATCACGGCCGCGGCAAGCATGGCCGGGAACGGATCGCTGTCCCACCGGATCCGCATGGAAGGCCGCCAGGACGAATTCCGTGAACTCGCCGACGCGTTCGACACCATGCTCGAACAACTCGAGTCGCACGTCGCCGAGCAGCAGAGGTTCGCCGCGAACGCCTCCCACGAACTACGCACCCCGCTGGCCATCTCGCAGACGCTGCTCGACGTCGCCCGCAGGGACCCCACGCGGGACCAAGACGAACTCTTCGAACGCCTGCAGGCTGTCAATACGCGCGCGGTCGACCTCACCGAGGCCCTCCTGCTGCTCAGCCGCAGCGACCGCGGGAACTTCACCCGCGAGAGCGTCGACCTCTCCCTCGTCGCCGAAGAGGCCGCCGAAACCCTGCTCCCCCTCGCCGAACAGCGCGGGATCACGCTCGACGTCACCGGCGGAGCGACACGGACCAGCGGCTCCGCGGAGCTCCTGCTGCGGATGGTGATGAACCTCGTCCAGAACGCCATCGTCCACAACCTCACCGTCGGCGGCACTGTGACGGTCCACACCGAAGCGCAGGGCGACGCGAGCGTGGTGCGGGTCGAGAACACGGGTCATCCGCTCCCACCGGAACTGGTGCCGACCCTCACCGAACCCTTCCAGCGCGGAACGGAACGCGTACGCACCGACGAGCACGCCGGCGTCGGCCTCGGCCTTGCCATCGTGCACAGCATCGTCCGCACCCACGACGGGACCCTCGACCTCGTCCCCCGCCCCGCCGGCGGTCTCCTCGTCACGGTTCGGCTTCCCGGCACGCCGTAGGCATCGTCCCCGAGCGGGGCCCACTAGATCGTTGACGGGAAGTTCGGTGCAGGCCAGGGTGACCCGTGGCAGCGACGGGTCAGCGGAGCGTCGAGAGGCTAGATCCTTCGGGACTGCCGCACCGGCAACAGGCTGCGGACCCCGGCCCACTCGGTATCCGTCATGTCCGAGGGATACCGCCGCTCACGGTCCGGCGTCGGCCGCCGTAGATCACCCCGGAGGGAAACCCGTTCGACCACCGCGCTCCAAGATCGATTGCGCAACGGCTTCTCAGCCCATCACCAGCTGCACTCCCGCGTACGAGACCCCCGCCACCACCACCCACGCGCTCAGCCCCAGTGCGGCGACCCGCGCTCCGGTACGGGTCAGGGAGGGCAGGTCGACCGCGCTGCCCAGACCGAACAGCGCGGCAGCCAGCAGGAGTTCCTGCGCATGCTGTGCCGCGTCGATGGCGGTCGTCGGCAGCAGGCCCGTACTGCGCAGGGCCACCATCACCAGGAAGCCGATGACGAAGAGCGGGACGAGCGGCAGCCTCTTGCTGGCCTGCGAGGCCGACGAGGACCCGGCGCGCCGCCTGCGTACCGACACCGCCACCGCCGCCACCAGCGGGGCGAGCAGCGCCACCCGCATCAGCTTGACCAGGACCGCCTCACCGAGCGCGTCGGATCCTGCGGTCTGCGCGGTGGCCACGACCTGGCCGACGTCGTGCACGCTCGCGCCGACCCAGCGCCCGAACTCCGCGTCGCCGAGCCCCAACGGCAGTTGCAGCAGCGGCAGTACGGCGATGGCGAGCGTCCCGCACAGGGTCACCAGCGCCACCGAGGTCGCCGCGTCGCACTCGTCGCTGTCCGTCGCCTCACTCACCGCGCCGATCGCGGACGCCCCGCAGATGGAGTATCCGGCGGCGATCAGCAGCGGCTGATCACCCGGGAGCCCCATCCGGCGGCCCAGCCACCAGGTGCCGAGGAAGGTCGCCGCGACGACGCCGAGCACCATGGTGACCGTGGCCCAGCCGAGGCCGAGCACGTCGTCGAGGCTCAGCTTCAGGCCGAGCAGCACGATGCCGATGCGCATGAGGCGCTTCGCGGCGTACGAGAGTCCCGGGCGGGCCGGCCCCCGGACCACCGCGCGCGCCCTTGGCAGATGCGCCGCCACGATTCCCAGCACCACGGCGACGGTCAGCATGGGTATGTCCGGCAGCAGTTGATGCACGGACCAGGCGACGCCGACACCGAGGGCGGCGAGCGCGAGCCCGGGCAGTCTGCGGGGTGCGAGCGCGGAAGGGGGTGCCTTGGCCGCCCGTTCCCTCAGCAGCGCCATCAGCGGTCGGCCGGCAGCTCGTAGACCCGGCGGACGCTGGTGCCGAGACGGGAGATGTCCGCACCGTAGACATGGAGGGAGATCGCCCGGCCGGAGCCAGCGTTCCAGACCCGGTGGATGTCGCCGGGCGGCGCGAATCCGCAGACCGCGCCCTGGCCGTTGACGACATCGCCGGTGGCGACAAGACGCGCGGCCGTGCCGGTGGCCGGGGACGGCAGGAGGCGGTAGCGCCGTTCGTACTCCTCGCCCTCGTGCACTCCGGTCGTGCACCAGGACACATGGTCGTGCACGGATGTCCCCTGGCCGGGCAGCCAGACCAGTGCGACGACGGAGAAGCTTCCGTCGTGCTCGGCGTGCAGCAGATGCTGGCGGTAGCGGGCGGGGTCGCTCTCGCACTGCTCGAAGGTGAGCAGATCGTCCGCGCCGAGATGCGGTGCGAGGCGCTCACCGACCAGATACGCCGTCAGGTCCGGTGGCAGCCCGCGCCCGACGGCCTCGCGCACCTCGGCGATCAGCACATCGAGGCGGTCGGTCGTACGCGCGGCCGTGAACGCGGTCGATCCGGTCGAAGTGGTCATAAGGGCAGCGTCGAGCCGCCCGACCCATCACGTCCAACGACGGTTTCTTGGCGACTTCCCAAGCTCCGCTTATAAGTGCGTTGCTGCCGGCTCAGCAACCGATCTTGTTCGCCGCGACCTTCTTCAGCTCGTCGAGGACCAGTGCCGTCGCCGGGATCCGAAGATGCTCCCTCAGGACGTACGCCGAGATCTGCCGCCGCGAGGCCGGTTGCAGCGGCCGCCCGGTGACTTTGCGGTGACAGAGGAAGTTCAGTACGAGCGCCGGGATCATCGCGACACCGAGCCCCTCGGCGACCAGGCTCTGCACCACGAGATTGTCGTCGGTCGTGAACGCGATGTCCGGCGCGAACCCCTGCTCGCCGCATTCGTGAAGGAGATTGGCGCGGCAGCGCAGACATCCCGCTATCCAGCGCTCCTCCGCCAGATCCGCCAGCTGCACGGCTCTGCGCCGCGCCAGTGGATGCCCGGTCGGCAGGAGCACCGTCAACTGGTCCTCCAGGAGCGGTATCTCCACCAGCTCGTCCGGCACCTCTTCATGCAGACCGGGATAGGTGAAGGCGAGCGTGATGTCGCACTCCCCGCGTACCAGGCGCTGAAGCGACTCGGGCGGCTCGCTCTCCAGCAGGTCGACGCGCACACCGGGATGGGCGGCGGCGAGGCGGGCCATCGCCTCGGGGATGAGGGTGGCATTGGCACTGGGGAAGGCACAGACGCGGACCCGTCCCGAGCGCAGCCGGGTGAGGGCGCTCATCTGCTGCTGGGCCGCGGACATGTGGTCGAGGATGACCGTGGCGTGCCGCGCCAGGGCCTCGCCCGCCTCGGTGAGGCGCATACCGCGGCCGACCCGGATGAACAGCGGTGTGCCGACGTCCCGTTCGAGAGACTTCATCTGCTGGGTGATCGCCGGTTGCGTATAGCCCAGGGCGCGAGCGGCCGCCGAGTACGAACCGGCCCTGACCACTTCGTGGAAGGTTCTGATGTGCCGGGAGTCGAACACACCCAAATCATAAGCAGAATTTGGGTACCCCGGGCTCCCGGCCTCTCCCCTGACCGGTATATGCCATGGACTACGGCTTGCGCGCCACTGCCGCGTAGAGCGAGACCGCCTCGTCGCCTTCTGATTCCTCGTCGACGCCGAGCTCCGGGTGCCACTGTGTGAGCTGGACGATGCCGGGCTCCGTCAGCTCAAGGCCCTCGAAGAAGCGGCCGACCTGGTCGCGCGTGCGCGGCACGAGCGTGACGCCACCGGCCGCGTACATGTCGACGCCGCGCTGGACCGCGAGCGGGTCGAAGTCGGCGGTGAGCTGCGACAGTACGAGATAGCTGCCGGACGGCAGAGCCTCGACGAGCCGCCCCACCAGCTGTCGGGCACCGCGCCCTGGGCTATCTGGTGCAGATTGGGCTCGGTGGGAATGCCGGTGCCGATGTCGAGGTACTGGCGTATGCCTGCCTCGCCCGCCATCCATCGCGTGACGCGCTGCATGAACCGCCGGTTTGTCTGGGCGACATGCTTGGCGCGGTTGTCGATGCTCATGATGTGCAGGCCCAGCTGCTCGTCGACCGGGTAGTTGTCCTTGCCGCCCAGGAACCAGTCGTACACCCGGGCCGGATGCGGCCTGCTGGTGTCGATCCTGGGGACGGCCGACTCGCTCCCGGTCATTGGATGCTCCCTCGATGCTCAGGAATCCTGGTTCACCGATCATGCGATCCTCGCAGGAGGAGGGGGCACCGGCAAGCAACTCCCCGGCTGGGGCGGGGAGTTCGACGCAGGTCCAGGGTGCCTTCCGGAGTGGCCTGCCGGGGTATGGACAGCGAGCACAGGACCGCGAGTCAATTCATGGCATGGACATCGCAGATAGATCCATGCCTCCCTTCTTGCGCCGTCGCGTCCTGCCCACCCTGACGGCCGCCCTGGCCGTCGGCGCCCTCCTCACGACCGGCACCGCGCAGTCGACGCCCTCCAGCCCCGCGCAGCGCACATCCCCGGTCGTCACCTGGGCCGCAAGCACCGACCTGATCGCCCCGGCCGCGACGCAGGACCGCACCTACCGGCTCGTCGTCCGCACCAGCGTCGGCGGCAGCGCGCTGCGGATCCGCCTCTCCAACGCCTTCGGCGACCAGCCGGTGACCTTCGGCCGCGCCTTCGCCGGACTGCGGGCCTCCGGCGCGGCCCTGGTGCCCGGCAGCAACCGGCCGCTGTCCTTCGGCGGTTCGCCCACGGTCACGGTCCCGCCCGGCGGCACCGTCTACAGCGATCCGCTGCCCGGCACGGTGCGCGCGCAGTCCGATCTGGCCGTGAGCCTGTACGTCCAGCGCGCGGCCGGTCGCGCCACCGGCCACAAGCTGGCCCTCCAGACCTCGTTCGTCGCACCCGCCGGCGACCACTCCGCGGACGACGCCGCCACCGCGTACACCGAACGCACCGGCTCCTGGTTCTATCTCGACGCGGCCGTGGTCAGCGCCCGACGCGGCACCGGCGCCGTGGCCACGCTCGGCGACTCGATCACCGACGGCTCCAGGTCGACGGCCGACACCAACCGCCGCTGGCCCGACTTCCTGGCCCGCACGCTCCAGGACGACCCCCGCTCCGGTATCAAGGGCGTCGCCAACGAAGGCATCTCGGGCAACAAGGTCCTCACCGACGGCTCGGGCCAGAGCACGCTCAAGAGGCTCGACCGGGACGTCCTGTCCCAGCGCGGTCTGCGTACCGTCGTCCTCCTCGAAGGCATCAACGACATCAAGGCCACCCCGGCCCCCACGGCCGCCGACATGATCGCGGCCTACCGGCAGATCATCACCCGGTCGCACACCGCAGGCGTCTGCGTCGTCGGAGCGACCGTCATGCCGTACGAGGGATGGCGGGAGTGGACACCGGGCGGCGAGGCCGTCCGCCAGGAAGTCAACGCCTTCATCCGCAGCAGCGGAGCCTTCGACGAGGTCGTCGACTTCGACGCGACGGTGAAAGACCCCGCGGCCCCGGCCCGGATCCTGCCCGCGTACGACAGCGGGGACCATCTGCACCCCAACGACGCCGGGATGCAGGTCATGGCCGCGGCCGTCGACCCCGGGCAGTTGCGCTGCTCCAGGAGGTGACAGCAGCGAGACGGCCTCTTCCGGCTCCGTAGAATGCACGTCGATCTCCGGTCGCCGGGCAGGAAGGAACGCGATGGACCACGCTCCCCCACCCTTCCGGCTGCTGCCCGGCTCCGACCGCTCTCCGGTGCTGCTGCACGTCCCGCACTCCGCCCGGACCGTCCCCGCGCCCGTCCGCGACGGCATCGAGCTGGACGACGAGGCCCTGGAGCGCGAGCTCGACCACATCACCGACTCGCACACCGCGGAGATCGCGGCCGCAGCTGCCGAAGCTGGTCTGCTGACACCCTGGCGGTTCGTCAACGGACTCTCGCGCCTGGTCATGGATCCCGAGCGGTTTCCCGACGAGCGCGAGGAGATGCTGGCCGTCGGCATGGGCGCCGTCTACACCCACACCACGCACCGCGAGCGGCTGCGCTCACCGGACGTGAACCCTCAGCCCCTGATCGACCGTTACTTCCATCCCTACGCGGAGGCGATGACCGCGGCGGTCGGCGAGCGGCTGGCAGCCACCGGACGCGCCGTCGTCATCGACATCCACTCCTACCCGACCGAGCCGCTGCCCTACGAGTTGCACGGCGAGGGCCCGCGGCCCCCGATCTGCCTGGGCGCCGACGACTTCCACACTCCGGCGGAGCTCGTTGCCGCGGCCGAGAAGGCGTTCACCGGTTTCGGCGGTACGGGCATCAACAGCCCCTTCGCCGGTACGTATGTGCCGCTGAAGTACTACGGCAAGGACCCTCGCGTCAGCGCCCTGATGATCGAGATCCGCAGGGACGTCTACATGACGGAACCGGGCGGCCCGGCGGGCCCCGGCCTCCCGGCACTCGCGCTCGCCGTGGCCGACCTGGTCAACGCCCTGTCCCCATCGTGATCACACGGGCGGGACGAGGGCGCCGTAACGGGCGAGGATCGCCAGATCGCCGTTCACGCGGAGCCGGTCCGCCGGGATCCGCCCCCAGAGGAACAGCATCAGCTCCGACGCCGTACCGGCCAACTCGACGTCGTACGACTCGCTGTCTTCCGTGCGCCGGACCTCGTCGCCGTCGAAGCGCACCGACCAGGTGCCCGTGACATCGGTGGCCCGGAACCGGTAGCGCTCGCCCGATCCGGGCGCGGCCGGTTTCCGGGACCGGCTCACAGGCATCATCAGCTCGGTGAAGTGCTCGACGCCATCCACAGCCAAGTCCTGGTGCACGGGACGGGCCGCTTCGAGCGCGCACTCGGCGTCCCAGAGGTGCACGGCCGCCTCGATGGTCTGCATCCGCAGCCAGAACGCGACGGACTGCTCCCGCGACCATGCCCACACCGGCTCCTGCGGATCGATGCTCCTGAAGCACGACTCCAGCGCGGCGGCGCCCGCCGCGAACCAGTCGAGCAGACCCTTGGCCAGCGGCCCGCGATTCGGCGCGTTCTCCGGCCGCGGCCAACACTCGGTGTCCGCGGGAAGCCGGAGGTAGAAGATGTCCGTCGGATCCGGCCGCTCCGCGGGCAGTTCCTCGAGCAGGAGCGTCACATATCGGTGCACCGAGCCGAGATGCAGAACCAGATCGGACACCGACCAGCCGGGGCAGCTCGGGACCATGGGGGCTTCGTCGGCGTCGGCCGCCCGGCGGGCTGCGGCCTCGAACGCAAGGATCTCGCGGTGGAAGTGCGCGGCGTAGTCCATGGCGTCACTGTGCCACTCGCCTGCCGCCAGTCACCGAGAATCAGCCGCGTCCGGCCGCCCATGCCGCCAGTTCCGCGCGCGCAGCAACTCAAGGGTAGATCTGGTCCCGGACGAGGCCGTGGTCGTAGTACAGGAGCGAGCCGGTCCTGCGAACCGACGTGAACGAGGACGGATGCAGGTGATCCGACAACGGCGGCCCGGGGCCCGGCCGGGGGCGGGACCCGGGCTCAGGCCGTGCGCCAGCGCTGGACGGTGTCGCCGTCTACTGTCAGCCAGGTGCCATCGCCCAACGCCAGCGGATCTAAGCAGCTCGTCCCCGGGCGATGATGCCCGAGATTCGGCGAACACGCGGCCCCTCCAGGCACATGTGCGTGGTCAGGCCCGGTTCTTCATGCGGTTGTCGTAGTAGTGCTCGCCGCCGACCAGGACCGAGGTGACGTGGACGGGGAGACCGTCGGGCGTACGTGGGACCTCCTGGGAGGTCTGGCGTGTGAATCCGAGCGAGACGCCAGGGACGAAGGGGTATTCGGCCTCGGCCTGATCCACGGCCCAACCACGTTCAGCCGCTCTCCGGAACAGGTCCTCGGCGGGGGTGCGGAAGACGTCTTCACCGTCGAGGAGCACCCGGACGTCGGTCTGCCAGCCTTCGCCGGGCCACCACAGCTCGACAGCGGTGACGGCTTCACCTGAGCCTTCCAGCAGGACGTTCACTCGGATTTCCTGGAGCGCCGTATGGATGGTCTTCGAGGCCTCCCCCTCCTCCGGCGCATCCTCTTCGTCCTCGTCCTCGTCGTCGAAGTAGTCGAACTCCTCCACGATCCTGTGGGGACCCCACGGGGAAACCGCGGCCACGGCCTCGCCGAGTGTCATCCCCAGCCGAACCGGGCCGGCGCCGTGGGGCGGATCCAGAACAAGGTCCATAGCCGTCTCCTTCCTCATCAACAGCCCTGCCGGGGCAAAACACCCTTTAGGACAGTCAGCCGGGCACGACGGTGGGACGCGAAGACCTCCGTGCGTGGTGTGGAGCCTGGACACCTCCACCACACCGGAGGTCTTCGCCATGATCAAGACCCACGACCGTCAACAACGCTCGTGACCACTACAGATGGGTCACCCGACAGGCTCCGTCGTGACCAGGACGTAGTCGAAGTAGAGGGGATCCCCGTCCTCGTCCACCGGGTACTCGAAGCTGCTGTTGTTCGCGAAGATCACCTTGAGGTCCGGCAGGGCGTCGAAGCCGAGGTCGTTCTCCTCGGTGGTGTGGCCTCGCTCTTCGAACTGTTGCAGCAGTTCCTCGCTCGGGGTGCGGAAAACGTCGAGCCCGTCGAGTGTGACCCGCACGTCCGCATCCTCGTTGCGGAACCGCCACACTTCTACGTTGCCCAGCGCGCCCTTGATGAATCCGAGCGTGAAATTCATCCTGAACTCATCGTGCGTGAAAAGGATCTGTCCCGGGTCGGACTCGGCTTCCGCACCGGTCGCGAGGAGACCCAATTCCTCTGCCGCCCGCGTGGCCTCTTCGGCCGACATGCCCAGCCGGAATGTCGCGACACCCACGTGCGGCAGCAGTTCCATTTCCATCGTCACTCCTTCGGATACGCGTTACGGCCTGTCATTTCAGCAGGGCGGCCTCGTCGATTGTCCACCCTCGCTTGGTAAGCAGCGCTTGAAAGTTCTTGTTGTCCTTCAGGCTCTCCACCATGTCCTTGATGTGGTCATCGTACTTGCCGGGGAACCTGGCCTTGATGTCGTCGATGTCCATTCGCATGGCCTCGGTGAGGCGGCCCTGATTCACGAGTTCGCGCTGCCACTGCTGCCATGCCTGCGACTCCAAGCTGTATCCCGTGCTGTACAGCCTCTGATGGTCGGCCAATTCCATCCGAACGGCCGGTCCGTTGTTGACCTTCTGCTTCTTGTGCGGTTTGTTCGCGATGTAGAAACCGGGCTCGATGATGTCCTTCCACGCCGACTTGGGCGGGATGTGGTTGACCTCCATGTCGACGGCGGAGATCCGCTGCCCGTTCTTCTTCTGGTTCGCCGGGAGCAGTCCCCCGTACCAACCGCCCCTTGTCGTACACCCCTTGGCGATCAGCCCTTCCGGGTCCATCCACGTGTACGGGTTGGTGACGTAGGCGGCCGGATTGGGAGCGGGGGCGAGGCCCAGAGGGTCCGCAGACAGGTACCGGGCCGTCTCTGGGTCGTAGTACCGGTGGAGGTTGTAGTGGAGGCCGGTCTCCGGGTCGTCGTACTGGCCGGGGAAGCGGAGCGGGGTGTACGCGTCGGCTCCGCGGTTCCAGGACGTGAGGCCCCAGACGGTGGAGCGGTTGTACCAGGCGATCTCGCCCTGTTCATCGACGAGTTCGGTCGGGGTGCCGACGAGGTCGGTGACGATGGCGAAGAAGCGGCTGTCGACCTCGTTCTGCGAGGAGTCCGCGGTTATTCGGCGTTCGAGCTGGGAGACGGGGCGGTAGCCCTCGTGGTCCCACGTCAGCGTCACCCCGGTCGAGGTGTCAGTCTGCTCAGCCAGCCGTGTGTCGTCCCAGGAGAAGTGGACGGTGGCCTCGACCGTAGCCCCGTCGGGTGCCATGCGGTGCTTGGCGGTGCGGCGGCCGAACGGGTCGTAGGTGTAGCGCCACACCGTGCCGTCGGGAGTGGTACAGGACACCAGGCGGTCCTCAGCGTCCCACTCGTAGCGCCAGGTGTCGGGCTTCCTCGACAGCCGCGTCTTCTGCCGCAGCACGACCCGCCCGGCGTCGTCGTACTCGTACCGCACCCCGCCCGCGCTGAGGAGGCGGGTGCCGTCATAGACCCGTTCGCCGCGGCTTTCCGTGTGCCGTGCCCGGTCGGGCCACTGGGCACCGGTCTGGTTTCCGGCGGCGTCGTAGACGTAGCTCTCCGACCAGTCGCCCGCGGTGACGCCGAGCGGGCGGCCCAGCGGGTCGAGCTCGAACCGCGCGGTCAGCCCGCTCAGTTGGTCGGTCGCCGAGGTGAGCAGGCCGTCAGCACGGTAGCCGAATGCCCGTGAGCGGACCGTGCGCCGAGCCGTGGACACCGACTGGGACGTCAGGCGGCCGATCGCGTCCCACCCCGAGGCGAGCGTCACCGGCGACTCGGCGGGCCCGAACGTGCGCTGCAGCTCCCTGCCCAGCTCGTCGCGTGTGAAGTCGAGGACGTGGCCGGAGCCCTCGACGCGCACCCGGTTGCCGCCGGCGTCATAGGCGTACGACGCGACGGCCCCGGTCGGTGTGGTGCGCGAGATCAGCTCGCCGTACGCGTCGTAGCCGAACCGCATGGTGCGCCCGTCGACAGTCTCCGCCACCAGCCGGCCCACCGCGTCGCGCTCCACGGCGACCGTGGACGTCGGCGAGTCGGCACGGGTCAGCCGGTCCGCGGCGTCGTAGGTGTAGTGGGTGACCACTCCGTCGGAGTCCTTCTCCCGTACGTTTCCGAGGGCGTCGTACGACATCGTGACGCGTCGGCCGTGCGGGGTCGTGCGGGCGACGAGGCGCCCGCCGGCGTCGTGCTCGTAGGTGGTGGTGCGGCCGTCGAAGTCAGTCTCCGACGTGGGCAGCCCGGTCGGGCCGTACGCGTAACTCCACGCCCTGCCCTGCGGGTTGCCGACGCCGGTGACCCGCAGTTCGGTGTCGTACGTGAACTCGTAGCGCGCCCCGTCCGCACCCGTGCGGGCGGCGAGCAGGTCGAACCACGTGTACTCGAACCGGACGACGCCGCCCATGGGGTTGGTGTACGACAGGCAGTTACCCTCCTCGTCCCACGTCCACGACTCGCTCGTGCCGTCCGGAGCCGTGCGCCGCGACAGCCAGCCGTCCGGCGTCCACTCCATGCGGGTGACCGAACCGGCCGGGTCGACCGACTCACGGGGCTGCCCAAAGGCGTCCCGCCTGACCGCGTACGTGGCGCCCTGCGGGTCGGTGACCGAAAGCGTGAGGCCCGCAGGGTCGTTGGTGCGCCGCTCCGTGGCGCCGTTGGGGAACGTGACCGTGGCGAGGGCGCCCGCCGCGTCGTACGTGAACGTGGTCGACGTCCCGTCGGGCGCGGTGATCGTGGTCCGGTTGCCGAGCTCGTCGAAGGCCTGCCGCCAGACCGTGCCGTCCGGACCCGTCATCGACACCGGCAGGTGCAGGTCGTCGTACGTGGCCGACGCCTGCCGCCCGTCCGGGTAGTGCACTGTGGTCAGGTTGCCGCGTTCGTCGTAGGTGAACCGGGCCGTGGTGCCGAGTTCGTCGGTGCGGGAGAGCAGGTTGTCGTAGCGGTCCCACATGAAGTGAACGCTGTTGCCCAGCGGGTCGGTCTCGGAGACGGTCTGGCCGAGGTCGTTGAGGCGGGTGACGGTGACCGCACCAGTGGAGTCGGTGAAGCGGGTGACGCGGTTGGCCGTGTCGTAGGCGAAGTGGGAGGACAAGGCGCCGTCGGGGCCGATGGTCCGCACGACGCGGCCGGCCGAATCGTAGAGGTACTGATACGTGTAGCCGTTGCGGTCGGTCCACGACGTGATGCGCCGCTCGCCGTCGTAGGTGAACCGAAGGGGTGTTCCGGCGGAGTTGGCGACCGACTCCAGGTTCCCGTCACCGTCGTAGCCGAATGCGGCGATCTCGACCGGGCCGTCCGGGGTTTGTACCTCCAGCCCGGTGACACGGCCCAGTGCGGGGTCCGAGGAGACGGCCACGCGGTAACCGCCCTCGTGCAGCACCATCACCGGCAGGCCGTCCTCCGACCGGCCGATGCGTACGGCGTTGCCGTTGCGGTCCTCGATCTCGTCCAGCCAGTACAGGCCGCCGCCTTGATAGGGGTTGCCCGTGAAGCGCCGGGTCAGACCCGAGTGCGGGTCGACGACGGCGTAGGTCGCGTTGCCCAGTGCGGTGCGCTCGACAAAGGTGATCGGCAGCCGGTCGCCTTCCAGCGGCAGGACTTCTTGGCCGTTCTCCGCGGGGAGTTGCGGATAGACCAGGACCGAGCCGTCGTCGCGGGCCCAGGCCGCGCCGCTCGCGGTCAGCTCCAGGCGCTCGTCAAGCGTGGAGGCCCAGCTGGTGCCGAAGCACTGACCGAAGCGGTAGCTGGAGATGTGTGTGCGTCGCAGTACCAGCGGCAGGACCCCGGGCAGGGCCAGATCCGTCTGGGACAGCACCATCTCCCCGCTTGCGACGTCCACGGGGTCGGTCTTGCAGCGCCGCTTGAACAGGGACATCGCCAGTTCGCGCGCCCGCTCGACCGCTTCCCGCATGGACTTCGGACGGGGGCGGGCAGCGCCCGACTTCCCTCGTCGCCCGTCGAGGTCGCCCTGGTCCTTGCGGTCACCGCCCTTGACCTTGCGGATGCCGTCGTGGGCGTCCTGGTCCGATTCCTTGTGGGTCTTCGAACTCTTGCCGATGGCCTTGGGAAGGGTCGTGCCGACATGCTCGCCGAGGTCTTTGAGCGCCTTGCCGAGCTTCTCGGTGACGCGCTCGATCGTCGTGTCGAGGACAGCGGTCAGCGCGTCCTTGCCCTTGGCTCGTCCGTGGTGCCCCTTGGCCTTGCCGAGCTTGCCTCCGGCCTTGTTGCGCATCGAGATCTGCACATTGGCCAGGTGCATGCCTGTATTGCCGTGGGCGTCGTGGTCAATCACCGGTCCGCCGCCGGGCCCCGGACCACCCGGCCCAGGGGCGGAGTTGAGCTGGAGGCCTTCCTTGCCGGCCTTCACGGTCTGGTCTGTGTCGTACCCGTCCTGCACGCCGGCGACGTTCATCGCGGTCTGGACGGCCAGGTCCGAAACCACGTTCTCGATCGCGGCGACGGCGGGCTCGGTGAGGGTCGCGACGATCTCTTCGACGGCCGCCTCCGCCATCTCCTTCAGGATCCTCTTGAAGGCGATGCGGGTGGCTGCGATTTTCGCGCCCGCGATGAGCGTCGACAGACCGGCGGTCACCGGCGCGAACGCGAGCGTGATGCCCACCGTGGCGCACAGATCGGCGAGTTCACCGACCGCGGCGATCTTACGGGCGACGATGATGTCCGCCACCCGGTCCAGCGCACCCGCGACGATCCGGGCGGCCTTCGCCAGGTCCTTGTGCTTGCCCTGCACCTTCGACCAGTGCTTGTCGAGCGCGGTCAGTGACTCGCTCTGCCCGCTGGAGAGCAGCCGCTGAATGTGCTGATGCGCTGCATGGCCGTCCTCGTCCGCGTCGTCCGCGAACTCCCGCAGCGAGTCGGCCATATCGCGGTACGCGTCCTCGTCGACGTTCGGCCAGCCCACACCGACGACATCGAGCATGGTGTCGACACCCTCAGGAATCGTGTACCCCACGACGCAACAGCCCCCGTTCCCAAACGCAATCCGATCTTACGATGATCACTCTGACATGTGACGCCCCGTCGGTACTACTCGGTTGCGAGCCGACCGGTATGAGCGCTGTTGAGGATCAGGGGCGGGTGGTCGAGGAACGGGCCACCAGCAGTGGAGATCGCGGCAAGGGAAGTGCCGGACAAGTCCCTTGCCCAGCAAAGAGGTACGTGCCCAACAGGCACGGGCCCGCGCGGCAGCCGTGACGGCGGCGACGGATCGGGAGGCTTCGGCGTCGGCTCGGGGCGACGGGTGATCGAGGCGGGGCCTCAGCCGCGGCCGGCCGCCCACCCTGCCAGTTCGGCCCGCGCCGCACTCAGCAGCTCCGCCGAGGGTGCGGTCGCCCCATTGGTGACGAGCGCGTAGTGCAGGGCGTCGGCCTTCCCGGCGGTGAGCAGCAGACGGCGGCTGCCCGTCCCGCCCGGCTCCGGGGCCACCGCGATCGGTACATCCGCCCCGTACGACGGCAGTCCGCTGACCGTGCCGAGGTCGGAGACGACCGTCGTCCGGGCGGTCTCGAAGCTTGCGGGGAGATGGAGTTCGGTGGGGGCGGCGCCGCCGTCCGAGCGCCAGAGCAGGAGGCCGTACTGGCCGGAGCCGACGAGCTCGGAGACGCGCGGGAGCGACTTCGGTACGGGATTCCAGGTCAGGGTGGTCGATCCGTCGCGTGAGCGGTCCTCGTAGGTGAAGGCGAGGGCGCGGCCCGCGGTGGCGCTGGGGTAGAGGCGGTCGAGCAGTCTGGCGTCCTGCCGCAGTACGGGCGTGCCCGCGTCGTCGAGGCGTACGGACGACAGGTCCTCGTCGTTCCAGGCGTCACCGGCGGTGCGGACCTTGTCGGGGTTGCCGTTCATCAGCTCGTGGTGGCGGCCGTTGTAGATGTCCCACTGCCACTGCGTACCGGAGAGCACGGGTCCCGAGTCCTGAGGGCGGGACCACCAGGTGGCGCCGGGCAGCCGGGAGTCCAGGGCCTGGTACATGGCCTTGCCGACGGTCGGGGCCTTGTCGGAGACCGTCCCGGTCAGGGGGTGGCCGAACTCGCTGACGACCGCCGCCGTTCCGGCGCCCGCCGCGCGGTCGCGGACGGCTCCGAAGTCGCCCGCGTACTGCCCGTCGGAGGCCTTGCCCCACATGAAGACGCCGGAGATGGCCTTCTGGTCGTAGAAGTGGGTGTTGAAGACATAGCGAGGGCCGATGGTGCCCGCGTCGAGGAGGCCGCCCTCCTGCTTCTGGAAGGAGAGGTTGGAATTCCAGAAGAGGTTCGGTTCGACGAGGACGGGCTTGGACTGCCATCCGGCCGCGTCCATGCGGGCCCGGAACTTCTCGTAGAAGGGCCAGAGCAGGTCGCGCTCCCAGGTGCGGCTGGTCTGGCCGGAGTCGTAGGAGCCCGCGTGCGGTTCGTTGTACGGGTCGAAGCCCGCGACGGCCGCGAACTCTGAGGCGGTGAGATGTTCGGCGAGGTACGCCATGGTGGTCCGGGCGGTTGCGAGGAAGGCGTCCTGGATGCCGCCGCTGTTGTGCCAGAAGTCGTGCGCCGCCTGCTTCACGGCCTCGTTCTGGGTGATGTTCTGCCCCCAGAAGAGGCAGATGCCGCAGGACTCCCGTGGATAGCCACCGGCCTCGACCGCCCACTTGGGGGCTCCGTCGCCGGTGTACCAGCTGCCCGCGTTGAACAGGTACCGGGAGTAGAGGTCCTGGTGGAAGTCGGGGTAGACGCGGATGCCCGCCTGGAGGAAGGCGCGTATCTGCTCGGTGACGGCGGCGAGATAGGCGTGGTCGACCTGGCCCCGTGCGGGTTCGGCGTGGGCCCAGGACAGCAGGAAGCGTGCGCTGTTGCCGCCGCCGAGGGCACGCAGTGCGGTCGCGGACTTCCTGGCGTCGGCGACGGATGCGAAGGGCAGTCCGCCGTTCTCCTCCAGCTTGGTCTCGCCGGAGACGTTGTATCCGCGCAGCACCACTTCGCGGCCGAGTCCGTCGGTGAAGCGGCCGTGGTCGACCGTGAACGCGGTGGCGGCCTGCTCGTCGAACCAGAGGGAGCCGGGCAGGGGCGCGGCGGCGGAGGGCGCGGCGGCGGACGGCGCGCCTGTGGTGGTCAGGGACGCGGTCATCAGGACGAGGAGTCCGATCAGACGCGCACGCATCTTCGCCATGCACACCACCATCCTGACGGACCGTCAGATTGTCAATGGTGCCGAGCGCTGCCAAACGTCGAGGTATCCGCCGGAATCGACCATTCCGCTCACGTCGGGCGCATCTCCGTTATCCGCCTATCTCAGCTTCTCGGGATGGCCGAGTCAATTCCCCCGTAATGCCAGTCGCAAGCATCGCTCAGCACCCTCTGAGCACGCTGCGGAAACACTCCCTACACAAAGGCGCCTTCGGTACGTACGACACCTGACACGAGGAAGCGCTCTTCAGCGAATCTGCACACCGAATACTCAGGTGCCACACAGGCCCCAGCGCACCATCCCGGCGCTGACCTGCTGATCTATCGTTTGGTGCGGGAATGTCCGTCAATCGGTCAAGAGGGCACGCGGGCACCAGAATTGAGGCGGGGCGAATACGTGAAGAAGATGGCACCAACCCATGGACGCGCGTGCACGCCACGTAATTCAGGGACCCGGTACCGCCTTGATCCGCCGCTGTCCGATTAGCTGCACAACGCGCCTGCGTGCTTTGATCCTTCGCACTGCGGGAGTTGAAAGACTCAGTCGCAGTAATTCGAGAGTTAGCCATGCGAAGGGAAGCCTCATCATGAACTCCACCCCCCAGGTTGAGACCCAGGTCATCTCCGACGCCGACCTGGACAACGTGTCCGGCGGTCTGGTGGGCCAGGCTTCGGGCGCCGTCCTCGGCACCGTCGACTCGGTCCTCCCGGTCTCCGGCCTCGCCGCCGCCGCGTCGGGCACCGTCGGTTCGGTCATCGGCACCGCCGAGGGCCTCACCGGCCTGAACACCGCCGGCGTCACGGGCCTGGTCGCCGGTCTCTGAGCCGGTTCTGTGCCGCCGAGCGGCACAGCCAGTTGCGGTGACTACGGCCTGGTCGACGTCCCCTCCTTGTCGACCGGCCGGGCCGCATGCCCCGGATCCCCCACGGGTCCGGGGCATTCGGTCGCCGCCCCCCGAGGAGTGTCGTGCAGTTCCGCCAACAAGCCCTTTCCAAGCTCCAGTCGCCCGAGGAAATCGATCTGCCGGTGCGTTTCGCCCGGCCGCGCGGCTGGCTCGTCCTGGCCGTCACCGTCGTGGTCATGATCGCCGCAGCCGTATGGGCTGTGACCGGCACCGTGACCTCCACCCTCGGCGCGCCCGGAATCCTCATGCACGCGCAGGGCAGCTACGTCCTGCAGAGCCCCGTCTCGGGCCAGGTCACCGAGGTGCTGGCCGAGGAGGGCGAAAGGGTTCCCGCCAACGCTCCCCTGGTGAAGGTCCGTACCGCCGAGGGCAGCACCGTCGTGCGGACGATCGCCGCGGGCCGCCTGACCGCGCTGGTCGCCACGATCGGCTCGGTGGTCACCACCGGCGCGGACATGGCGGCCGTCGAACGGGTCGACAAGGCCGACGACCCCCTGCTGGCGGTTCTGTATGTACCGGCCGACAGCGCGTCCACCGTGCACGTGGGCGCATCGGTGGATCTCACGGTCCAGTCCGTGCCCACGCAGCAGTACGGAGTACTGCGCGGCCGTGTGAAAGAGGTCGGCCGGACCGCCCAGACCCGGCAGCGGATCTCCGGCTTCCTCGGCAGCAGCCAGCTCGGCGAGCAGTTCTCGAAGGCGGGTCAGCCGGTGGCGGTCCTGGTCACGCTGGATCCCTCCCGAGGCACCAAGTCCGGCTACTCCTGGTCGACTTCGCAGGGGCCGCCGTTCGCCGTCGACTCCATGACCCTGGCCACCGGCGCCGTCCGCCTGGCCGAGCAGCATCCGATCGATTGGCTGCTTCCATGACCACGCAGCAGCAACTGCCGCCGCCGGCGGGCCGTGGCCGGCACCGCCCGGAGAGCGCGCCCGCCCCGCGTCGCGGCGGCGCGCGCCGGGGAGCCCCCAAGCCCAAGAAGCGCACGAAGCAGAAGACTGTCCGCACGCCGACCGTTCTCCAGATGGAGGCTCTGGAGTGCGGCGCCGCCTCGCTCGCCATGGTGCTCGCGCACTACGGGCGGCATGTGCCGCTCGAAGAGCTCCGTATCGCCTGCGGTGTCTCGCGAGACGGTTCGCGGGCCAGCAACATCCTCAAGGCCGCGCGCAGTTACGGGCTCGATGCCAAGGGCATGCAGATGGAACCGGCGGCCCTCGCCGAGATGCGGGCGCCCGCGATCCTGTTCTGGGAGTTCAACCACTATGTCGTCTATGACGGCATGGGCCGCAGGTTCGGCCGGCGGGGTGTGCACATCAACGACCCCGACAAGGGCCGCCGCTTCGTGGCGACGGAGGACTTCGACACCAGTTTCACCGGTGTCGCGCTGATCCTGGAGCCCTCAGGCAGCTTCCGCCGGGGTGGCCGCAAGCCGGGGATCATGCGCGCGGTGCCCGCGAGGATGCGCGGCACGACGGGCACCCTGCTGGCCGCGCTGCTGGCCAGCCTGCTGCTCGTCGCGGTCGGCGCGGCGGTGCCCGCGCTGAGCCGTACGTACATCGACATGTTCCTGATCGGCAACCAGACCTCGCTGCTCGGACCACTGTTCGCGTCGATGGCGGCGATGGTGGCGCTGACCGCGGTGCTGACCGGTCTGCAACAGGCGAACCTGCTGCGCGGACGTATCATCTCGTCCACGCTCAGCAGCGCCCGGTTCCTGCGGCATCTGCTGCGACTGCCGGTCACCTTCTTCGCCCAGCGCAGCCCCGCCGATCTGGTCCAGCGCCTGCAGTCCAACGACGCGGTCGCCGAAACGCTGGCACGTGACCTCGCCGCCGCGGGCGTGGACGGCGTCGTCGTGATCCTCTACGCGGTCCTGCTGTGGACGTACGACCCTCAACTGACCGTCATCGGCATCGGGATCGCGCTGCTCAATGTGGTCGCCATGCGCATCGTGATCAGGCTGCGGGCCACCCATACCCAGAAGCTGCGCGCCGACAGCGCCCGGCTCACCAACACCTCGTACACCGGTCTTCAGCTCATCGAGACCATGAAGGCCACCGGCGGCGAGAACGGATACTTCCGCCGCTGGGCGGGCCAGCACGCGACCACCCTGGAGGAGCAGCAGCGGCTCGGCGTGCCCAGTGCGGTCCTGGCCGTCGTCGCGCCGACCCTCGCGACGCTCAACAGCGCGCTGATCCTGTGGATCGGCGGCCTGCGGGCGGTGGAGGGCCATATCTCGATCGGTCTGCTCGTCGCCTTCCAGGCGCTCGTGACGCGCTTCACCGCCCCGATCACCCGGCTCAACGGTGTGGCGGGCAGGATCCAGGACTTCGCCGCAGATGTGGCCCGGCTCAAGGACGTCGAGAGCTTCCCCGTCGACTCCCTCTACTCACGCCGGGAGACCGACGAGGCGAGTACGCGCAGGCTCAAGGGCCATGTGTCGCTGGAGAACATCACCTTCGGCTACAGCCCCCTGGACAAGCCGCTCCTCAGCGACTTCTCGCTGACGGTCGGACCCGGGCGGCAGGTCGCGCTCGTCGGCGGGTCCGGCAGCGGCAAGTCCACCGTCTCCCGGCTGATCTCCGGGCTTTACAGCCCGTGGGAGGGCACGATCCGCATCGACGGACAGCGCCTGGAGGACATCTCCCGCAGTGCGCTGGCCGCTTCGGTCTCCTTCGTCGACCAGGACGTGTTCCTCTTCGAGGGCACCGTCCGGGACAACGTGGCGCTGTGGGACCCCTCCATATCGGACGACGCGGTCGTCACCGCACTGCGGGACGCTGCACTCTACGACGATGTGATCGCCCGGCGTCCCGACGGCATCCACAGCCGCGTCGAGCAGGACGGCCGCAACTTCTCCGGCGGGCAGCGCCAGCGTCTCGAGATCGCCCGGGCGCTGGTGCGGCGGCCCAGCATCCTGGTCCTCGACGAGGTGACCAGCGCACTGGACGCCGAGACCGAGCGGATCATCATCGACAATCTGCGGCGCCGCGGCTGTGCCTGCGTCGTCATCGCCCACCGGCTGAGCACGGTGCGCGACAGCGACGAGATCGTGGTGCTCGACCACGGCTCGGTCGTCGAACGTGGTCGGCACGAGGACCTGGTCAACGCCGGGGGCCCGTACGCCGAGCTGGTCAAGGAGCACTGACGTGGCATCCGTTCACCCCTCCGCGGTCGCAGGACCGGGCGAGACCGACGCGGTGACCCATGCCCTGGGCGGGCTGGGCGCACCCGTCGACTGCACCGGCCTGCGCAGCCTGTCGCTGGAGGGGCCGCATGTGCTGTGGCTCGTCGTCGGCGGGGCCCTGGATCTTTTCGCCGTCGACGCCGCCCAGCAGGGGCACTGGCACTTCCTCGGCCGTCTGGAAGCGGGAAGCCTCCTCCTCGGCCCGGTCGAGGGCCCGCGGCACACCCTGATCGGCAGGCCCTCGCAGGACTGCCTGCTGCACCGGATCCCGCTGCGGGAGCTGTACCGGCCGGACTACACCGGCGAGTACGCGGCATACGGAAGCGGCTACGAGACCTACGACACCGGCCAGGTCTACGACGCGCCGACCCCGCTGGAGCACGCATTCGCCCTCGGCACCGGACGCGGTCTGGGCGTCCTGTTCCAGGCTCCGCTGGAGGGCCGGGCCGCCGACGAGGCCATGGCCGACGACGACATCCTGTGGATGCCGGTCCCGTCCGGCAGCGTCCAGTACGGCGCCATGTACAGCGCGGAGGCGGCGGGCGATCTGCTGGTCGACGCCGCGCTGTGGCAGCAGATGGTCAACCAGCAGTACCGGCTGCTGTCCGCGGTGGACCGCTGGATCGAGGCGCTCGAGCGCGCCCACGAGGACCGTACGGCCGCGGGCATCAAGGCGGGCGAAGCCGTCAGGGCCCGGGCCGACCAGGCGCTGCTGGCCTCCATCGGCAGGCCCGAGCGGTCAGGACGGACATCGGCCAAGGCGGACGCGGCCGAGGACGATGCCACGTTCGCCGTCTGCCGGCGTGTGGCGGAAGCCGCCAGGATCACGCTCACCGAGCCGCCGAGGAGCGGCCCGGTCAACGACCGCATCAGTCCCGTCGAGCGGATCGCGATCGGTTCACGGATCCGAACCCGCGCGGTCCGGCTGGAGGGCCGCTGGTGGCGTACGAACACCGGGCCGCTGGTGGGCCATTGGGCCAAGTCCGGCGCCCCTGTCGCCCTGCTGTGGCGCCGTGGCCGCTACGAAGCGCTGAACCCGGCCTCCGGACTGCGCATCCGGATCGGCAGTATCCAGGCGGAGGAACTCGAGCCGCGTGCCGTGATGTTCTACCGGCCGCTGCCGGAAAAGCCCATGACCGCAGGGCGGCTGCTGCGCTTCAGCCTGCGCGGCACCGGCTCGGACGTGCGCAATCTGGCGATCGGCGGACTGGTGACCGTCGCACTCGGCGCACTCGTGCCGATCGCGACCGGCCAGGTGCTCGGCGTGTACGTACCGACGGCCGAGACGAGCCTCATCGTCCAGGTCGCCCTGGCCGTGATGATCGCCGGAATCGTCTCGGCCGCCTTCATGCTGCTGCAGAACCTCACGGTCCTGCGGATGGAGGGACGTATCGAAAGCTCGCTCCAGCCGGCCGTGTGGGACCGGCTGTTGCGGCTGCCGACGCGGTTCTTCACCGAGCGCTCCACCGGAGAACTGGCCAGCGCGGCGATGGGCATCAGCGCCGTCCGACGCCTCCTTTCCGGCATTGGCCCGGTGGCCCTCCAGGCGGGCACGGTCGGCGGGATGAACCTCGTCCTGCTGCTCTGCTACAGCGTGCCGCTGGCGCTCACCGCGATCGCCATGCTGCTCGTCATCGGAGCCGTGTTCCTCGGGATGGGCCTGTGGCAGCTGCGGTGGCAGCGGCAGCTGGTCGAGCTCGGCAACAAGCTCAACAACCAGGCCTTCCAGACCCTGCGGGGACTGCCCAAGCTGCGGGTCGCGGCGGCGGAGAGCTTCGCGTACGCCGCGTGGGCCCGGGAGTTCGCGCGCTCGCGCGAACTGCAGCAGCGGGCTGGCCGGATCAAGAACCTGACGACGGTCCTCGACGCGGTCTATCTGCCGCTCTGTTCGCTCACCATGTTCATGCTGCTGGCCGGTCCTGCTCGCGGCAGCATGTCGGCGGGTGAGTTCCTGACCTTCAACACCTCCGTGACCATGCTGCTGACATCGGTCACGCAGCTCTCCGGGGTGCTCGTGTCGGCCGCCGCCGCACTGCCCATGTTCGAGCAGATCAAGCCGGTCTTCGACGAGGCCCCCGAGGTCCGCGGGTCCAGCGCCCAACCCGGCGCCCTGTCCGGCGGGATCGAGGCCAGAAAGCTCTCCTTCCGCTACACCGACGACGGCCCGCTCGTCCTCGACGATGTGTCCCTCCAGGTGCGGCCGGGCGAGTTCGTGGCGATCGTCGGCGCCAGCGGCTGCGGCAAGTCGACCCTGCTCAGGCTCCTCATCGGCTTCGACCGGCCTGCCTCGGGCAGCGTGCTGTACGACGGCCAGGACCTGGCGGCCCTGGACCAGGCGGCCGTCCGCCGCCAGTGCGGAGTCGTCCTGCAGAACGCCCAGCCGCTGACCGGATCGATCCTCGACTGCATCTGCGGCACTGAGGCGTTCACTCAGGAAGAGGCCTGGGAGGCCGCCGAGATGGCCGGCCTCGCCGAGGACATCAAGCGCATGCCGATGGGCCTGCACACCATGATCGCGGCCGGCGGTGCTATCTCCGGCGGCCAGCGCCAGCGCCTGATGATCGCCCAGGCTCTCATCCGCCGCCCCCGGATCCTCTTCTTCGACGAGGCGACGAGCGCGCTGGACAACGAGACCCAGCGCATCGTGATCGAGTCCACCCGCCGCCTGAGCGCGAGCCGCGTCGTGATCGCCCACCGGCTGTCGACCGTCATGGACGCCGACCGAGTGATCGTGATGTCGGACGGCCGGATCGTGGAGCAGGGCGCTCCGGCGGAGTTGCTCGCGCATCCGGGCGGACATCTGCACGAGCTGGTACGGCGGCAGATGACGTGACGGTCAGCCCGTAGGCAGGAGCCCGGCCGCGAGGACCGGTCACCGAGCGAGTCGAGTCGTGTCGCGGACCGGGCGTGGGGCGTCATCGAGAGGCCGGGGGCTCGCGATCACATGCGCCAGGGGTTGACGGGCGCATGCCACTTCTCCACACTCGGCACTCGACCACCACGCAGCGGCGCACGCAAGCAGCCGTACCCATCGCTCGTATCTGCACCAAGAACTCTGACTGCCGCGTGACAACGTTGTCAACAGCCCCGTCCCTGATGGAGGCACCACATGACGACCCCCCTCAACGCACGGCTGTCACGGCGTGCGCTGCTCCGCGTCGCGGCAGCCGCCGGAGGCGCGATCGCCGTCGGCGGACTCGGAGCGCAGCCCGCGTTCGCGGCGCCGGGCCCGCCCGATCCCACGCTGGCCAATGACGTACGGCAGGAGTTCCTCACCGCCTGGACGGCGTACCGTCGGCTCACTTGGGGCCGCGACGAACTGCATCCGGTGAGCGGCACCGGCTCCGAGTTCTTCATCAGCGGCGTACCGCTCGGCCTGACCATCGTCGAGTCGCTCGACACGCTCTATCTGATGGAACTCGACGGCGAGCTGGACGCGGGCATCGCCTGGATCAACGGCAATCTGAACTTCAACCGCAACGCGAGCGTCCACGTCTTCGAGACGATCATCCGGCTCGTCGGCGGCCTCCTCTCCGGGTACCACGCCACCGGCAATGCCGTGCTCCTGACCAAAGCCCGTGACCTGGCCGACCGGCTCCTGCCGGCGTTCACCTCGTCGCCGACCGGCGCACCCTACCGGTACGTCAACCTCCAGACCGGCGCGGTCTCCGGGAACCAGGTGCCGCTTGCCGAGATCGGGAGCAACATCACCGAGCTGGGGTGGCTGTCCCAACTCACCGGCGATCAGAAGTACTTCAACGCGGCGAAGAAGGCCTTACGGGCGGTGTACGACCGCAGGTCGTCGCTGAACCTCGTCGGCACCACGCTGAATGTGGACACGGGCGCCTGGACCGACACCACCGCGCGTATCGACCCGCCCGTGGACTCGTTCTTCGAGTACCTCTGGGACGCGTACCAGTTCTTCGGCGACACCGAGATCCGCGGCTGGTACCAGACGCTGACCACGGCCGTCCTGCAGCGCCTCGGCGAGACCTACAACGGCCGGCTCTGGTTCAAGGCCGTCGACATGAACACGGGCGGGCTGGTCAGCCGGTACCAGTCGGAGCTCACCGCCTTCTACGCCGGGCTGCTCGCCCAGGGCGGCAGTGTGAGCGAGGGCGAGTCGTACCACAGCTCGTGGGCGGCGGCGCTGGCCCAGCACCGGCTGCCGCCCGAGGGCATCAACTACACGACTTTCGCGGCGACGAGCAACGAGTACCAACTGCGTCCGGAGTACGTCGACTCCGCACTCTTCCTGTGGCTGGCCACCGGCAACGAGGTCTACCGGGATCGCGCCAAGTGGCTGTGGGACGGCCAGAAGGCACACTGCAAGGTGGCAGGCGGCTACACGATCGTCTCGAACATGACCACAACGCCCACGACCAAGGGCGATCTCACTCCGGGCTACTGGTACTCGGAGAACATGAAGTACTTCTACCTGCTGTGGGCGGGCGCGCCGCGGTTCGACTACTCGGCCAACTACCTCACCACCGAGGGCAATGTCCTGCGCGGCATCAACAGGGCCGCGGCACCGTTCGCGAGCGCCACGTACCGGCTGGTCAGCCGGGCGACGGGACGGGCGCTCGATGTGAGTGGCGCATCCACGTCCGACGGTGGCGCGGCGATCGCGTGGACCGTTCACGACGGTGCGAACCAGCTCTGGATCACCACTACGACCGGCGGGTACACCCGGCTGACGAGTCTGCACAGCGGCAAGGTGCTCGAAGTGCCCCAGTCGTCCACGACGAACGGCACGGGGCTCGTGCAGTGGGGCCACAACGGCACCAATACGCAGCAGTGGACGCTCCAGTCCACCGGCGACGGGTACTACCGGCTCGTCAACCGCAACAGTGGCAAGGCCGCCGACCTCGCGGGCACCGGCAACGGTGCGGCGGTGGTGCAACAGCCGGTGAGCACCGCCACCACCCAGCACTGGCAGCTGGTGAGGGTGTGATCCCGATGCGACGCGTCCTCCTTGTTGTCCTCGCGTTATTGGCGGCGGTCCTGGCGCCGACCGCGCCCGCGCAGGCCGCGACAACCATCACGATCAGCGGCGCCGCGGCCGGCCGCGTCTTCGACGGCGTGGGTGCGGTCAGCGGCGGCGGCGGTAACTCGAAACTGCTCTACGACTACCCCGAGCCGCAGCGCAGCCAGATCCTGGACTACCTGTTCAAGCCGGGCTACGGGGCCGCCATCTCGCTGCTCAAGGTCGAGATCGGCGGCGACGCCAACTCCACGGACGGCGCCGAGCCCAGCCATATGCACACTGCCGGCGACCAGAACTACCAGCGCGGCTACGAGTGGTGGCTGATGGAGCAGGCCAAGGCCCGTAACCCGAACATCAAGCTGGCCGCCCTCGCGTGGGCGGCGCCCGGCTGGATCGGCACGTCCCATGTGTGGACGCAGAACATGATCACCTATCTCGTCAACTATCTCCGGGGCGCCCGGGACGTCCACGGCCTCACGATCGACTATCTCGGCGGTTGGAACGAGAACGGCTGGGACACCACCTGGTTCGTCAACCTGCGCAGCGCGCTCGACTCGGGCGGATTCGGCAACGTACAGCTCGTCGGCGCAGACAGTGGGTGGGACGTCGTCACCGATATGCAGAACAACGCGGCGTTCAACAAGGCGATCAGCGTGGTCGGGGCGCACTATCCGTGCCAGGGCGTCTCCGAATCCACCGGCGACCGGTGCGAATCGACGCCGGCCGCGCAGAGCACCGGAAAACCGCTGTGGGCGAGCGAGAACGGATCCCAGGATTACAACGCCACCGGCCCGGTGATGGCTCGCCAGATCAGCCGCGGCTATATCGACGCGAAGATGACCGGCTACATCAACTGGCCGCTGATCGCGGCAGTCCCGCCAGGACTGCCCTTCCAGACCACCGGGCTGATGGTGGCGCCGCAGCCGTGGTCCGGCCAGTACAGCCACGGCAAGGGGCTCTGGGTCCAGGCGCACTGGAACCAGTTCGCCGAGCCAGGGTGGCAGTTCATCGACTCGGCCGGCGGCTATCTCTCCGGCGACCGCAACATTGGCAGCTATGTGACGCTCAAGGCACCCGGCAACGGCAACTACACCACGATCATTGAAACCACCCGCGCCACCGCGACCGAGCAGTTCACTGCCACCGTCACGGGCGGGCTGCCCACCGGCTCGCTGCGGGTCTGGGCCACCAATCTGGGCTCTGACAATCCCGCAGACTGGTTCGTACGCCAGCCGGACATCACGCCGTCCGGCGGTAGCTGGTCACTGACGCTCCAGCCCGGCCGGATCTACTCGATCAGCACGACCACCGGGCAGGGCAAGGGTTCGGCGGCCGGCCCGGCGGCTGCCGCCTTCCCTCTGCCCCACACCGACACCTTCGACTCGTACGCCACCGGGCGGGAGGCGCGGTATCTCGCGGACCAGCACGGTTCCTTCGAGACCGTCGCCTGCGGCGGCGGCCGCACCGGGCAGTGCGTGCGGCAGATGGCGCCGGTCGCGCCCATCCCGTGGCATCCGCACCAGAGCCCTGCGTACGCCCTGATCGGCGACAATTCGCTGACCAATTACACCGTCCAGTCCGACGTGATGTTTGAGCAGACTGGCGGATCCGTGGCGCTGCTCGGCCGGTTCGGGGCACGGGAGTACTGGCAGGTGGGTCAGCTCAACGCGTACTACCTGAAGGTCGGGCAGGGCGGCGGCTGGCAGATACTTCGCGGCGACACGTCCGGCGCGATGACAGAGCTCGCCTCCGGTACCCGGGCGGCGCTGGCCGCGGGCACCTGGCACACGGCTGCCTTCCGGCTCCAGGGATCGACGCTCACCGCCGTCGTCGACGGCGTGACGCTGGGCAGCGCCACCGACTCCACTTTCGGGCTGGGCCCGGCCGGCCTGGGGGTCGGGGTGGGAGAGAGCAGCATCGCCACCCGCTGGCGGACGGTGCAGTTCGACAACCTCTCCATCACCCCGGGTGCGATCACGACGTACAAAATCGTCAACCGCAGCAGCGGCAAGGTCCTGGCGGTGGCGGGCGGTTCGACGGCGGAGGGTGCGTCGATCGTGCAGCAGACCGACACCGGCGCCGCGAGTCAGCGCTGGCGCACGGTCCAGTCCGGCAGTTACGTCCAGATCGTCAACGTGGGCAGCGGCAGAGCCCTCGACGTGCCCGGCTTCTCGACGAGCCAGGGCACCCAGCTCGCCCAGTGGACCGCCAACAGCGGTGCGAACCAGCAGTGGACCCTCGGGACGGTCACCGGTGGCTACAACACGCTGGTCAACCGGCACAGCGGATATCTGGCGGATGTCACAGGCGGTTCGAGTGCCGACGACGCCGCGGTCATCCAATGGCCGTCGAACGGCGGGACCAACCAGCAGTGGCAGTTCGTGGCGTCCTGAGGAGGCTTTGATGAGAAGAACACTGACAGGGCTCGTGACACTGGCGCTGATGGTGCTGGTGGGCGCGGCACAGCCGGTGTCGGCAGACACGGCCGACATCACCGCGGCGACCCCGGCGGTCGCGATCTCCCCGACCGACACACCCGCGCAGATCCGCGCCAAGGCCGCCGGCGTAACCCCTTCGTCCCGGCAACTCGCGTGGCAGCGACGTGAGTTGACCGCGTTCGTCCATTTCGGCGTCAACACGTACACGAGCCGCGAGCACGGCACGGGCACCGAGGATCCCAATGTCTTCCAGCCGGCCGAGCTGAACACCGACCAGTGGGCGACGGCACTCAAGGGCGCGGGATTCAAGCAGGTGATCCTCACCGTGAAGCACCACGACGGGTTCCTGCTGTTCCCCTCGCGGTACTCGGACTTCGGTGTGACCGCCACCTCGTGGCACGGAGGCACCGGCGATGTCGTGCGTGACCTCGCGAACTCCGCCCGCGCGCAGGGCCTCGCCTTCGGCATCTACATCTCGCCGTCCGACCTGCACGAAGCACAGCCCGGCGGCCGGTACGCCAACAACAGCGCGGCCACGGCCCGCACTGTCCCCAGCAACCCGGCGGACGTCGTGGGCGGCCGGACCTTCTCCGTCACCGCCGACGACTACAACACGTACTTCATGAACACCCTCTACGAACTGCTGACCCGCTACGGCGACGTGGCCGAGGTGTGGTGGGACGGGGCCAACCCGACCGGCAAGTCCAACCCGTACAACTACACCGACTGGATCGGCATCGTGCGGACGCTGCAGCCCAACGCGGTGATCTTCCAGGACATCGACATGCGCTGGGTCGGCAACGAGGACGCCGTGGGACGGCAGTCCGAGTGGTCGCCGACGCCGCTTGTTGGCGATGCCGCGACCGCCGCGGACCGGTTCCTGGAGCCCGAGGACGAGCGGGCCGAGGACCTGGCCGGCGATGCCGTGCTCGGTCAGCGCAAGGCCGACGGGACGAGCAAGTGGAACGTCCTGCGCTGGACACCCGCCGAATGCGATGCATCGATCATGGCCGACGGCTGGTTCTGGCCGACGTCCGCGATTAAGACGCCGGCGCAGTTGGAGAACGAGTACTACACGTCGGTCGGGCGCAACTGCCAACTCCTGCTCAACGTGGGGCCCGACCGTCGCGGGCTCTTCGACCAGGCTGCGCTGGATGCGCTTTCCGCCTTCCACACGACGATCTCCGGCACGTTCACGACCGACCTGGCCGCCGGCGCCACGGCCACCAACGACTCGGGTACGGGCAACACCGCCGGACACGCGCCCGCTGCCGCGGTCGACAACGACCTGGACACCTCGTGGCAGCCGACCGCTGAAACAGGTGCGCTGGTACTGGGGCTGAGCGGCTCGAAGACATTCGACGTGATCTCCGTCCAGGAGGACCTGAACCTCGGGATGCGTACTCAGTCGTACGCGGTGGACCGCTGGACCGGCAGCGCCTGGACCCCGATCGCGGCCGACACCACGGTCGGGCACAAGAAACTGATCCGGCTGAGCGCGCCCGTGACCACGGACCGGATCCGGCTGCGGATCACCGCCTCGCGGACAGCTCCGACGATCGCCTCACTCGGCCTGTTCAAGCGCGCGCCCAGCAGCGCGCAGCCCGGAGTCACCGGTCCCGTCCGGTCGGGTCTCGCCGGCAAGTGCCTGGACGACAACGGTGGCAGCAACGCCGACGGCAACCGCGTCCAGATCTACGACTGCAACGGCAGCGTCGCTCAGCTGTGGACGGTCAACAGCGACGGCACGGTGCAGATCTTCGGGAAGTGCCTCGACATCCACGGTGGCAGCTCGGCCAACGGGGCAGCGGTTGAGCTCTACACCTGTCACGGCGGAGCCAACCAGACGTGGCAGTCCTCGGGCGGCGCACTCGTCAACCCGCTGTCCGGCCGCTGCCTGGACGTGCCCGGCTTCGACTCGGCCAACGGCACGCAGGTGGTTCTGTGGGACTGCAACGGCGGCACCAACCAACGCTGGACGTTGTAGGCCGTTTCTTTTGGATCAGCGTGCTGACCAGAGGACGTGGAAGCACCAGGGCCGGTGCCCTGGTGCCCCTGAGGTCGGTCGGCTGCCTGGCTCAGCGCGCCGTCTTGGACCACTTCTCGTCCCGTGCGCCGTTGCAGGTCCACTGGATCAGCTGGGATCCCTTGGTCGCGTTGGAGCCGAGGCCGAGGCACTTGCCGGAGTAGACGTTGCGCAGTTCGCGCGCGCCCGGGTCGTACCACCACTTCTGGTCGACCGCGCCGTTGCACGTGTACTGAACCATGCCTGCCCCGTTGGCGAGGCTCGACGCAGGGCCCATGCACTTGCCCGAGTACGCGTTCTGCAGGACGTAGGCGCGTTTGCCGTTGGAGTCGGTGGTGTCCTCGAACACCCACCGCTCGTCCTGGGCGTTGGTGCATCCCCACTGGATGACCTTCGAACCGTTGGTGAGCTTATTGCCCGCACCGGCGCAGAGGGCGCTGTAGTCATTGCTGAGGTAGACGGCGCTGGGGTTGGTCGTCGGAGAGGCCGACGAATGCGGGTTCGCACCGCCACCACCGCTGCTCGGCGTCGTCGCGGGGCCCGCCTCGCTGTCCTTGCCGTCGTCCTCGTCCGGCCGCTGAGAGGGCGCGCCGGACGGCTTCCCGCGCGCGCCTCCGGAGGGCGAGGCGCTCACGCCGGTGTCGCCCTCGCTCGGTTGACCGCTGCCCGCCGGGGAGCCGCCCCCAGGCTGCTCCGTCCCTGCCTCGATGCCGCTCGTACCGCCGTACTTGCCTACCAAGGCGTACGTGACGCCGCCCCCGGCCAGCACAACCGCGACCGCCGTTGCGATGACCGTACGGCGGCGGCGCCGCGCACGGCCGGCCGCGGAGCGGCTGGCGCCGGGAGCGTAGCCTGCGGTCGGCGCGCCGGACTGCGGAAGCGTGGGGGGCGGGCCGACCGGCGGGTAGCCGGTGTGACCAGGCTGCGGGGAAGCCTGGTGGGACGGCGCGGGACCGAAACCGGGCGGCGGCGTCGGGATGGCGGCCTCCGTCGGCGTAGGTATGGCGGCCGGCGGCGCGAGGTTCACCGTGCTGCCCGCGGCCACCCGCTCCAGCATCTCGCGCGCCTGGTCGGCGGTGGGCCGGCTCTCCGGCTCCTTCGCCGTCAGTGCCTGCAGCACCGCCGTGAGCGGTCCCGCTCTCCGGGGCTCCGGCAGCGGCTCGGTGATGATCGCCGCCAACGTGGACCACGCGGACGTGCGGCGGAACGGCGAAGTGCCCTCCACTGCCGTGTACAGCGTCATGCCGAGCGCCCAGATGTCCGACGCGGGACCGGGCTCCCTGCCCTGCGCGCGCTCCGGCGGCAGATAGTCGAGGGAGCCAACGATTTGACCGCTTTGGGTCAGCTTGGCCATGGCGTCGTCGCCGGAGGCCTCCATGCTGGCTATGCCGAAATCGGTGAGCACGACCCGGCCGCCGCGCTCCAGCAGCACGTTTCCCGGCTTGACGTCCCGGTGCAGTACCCCGGCCCGATGCGCGGCGTCGAGCGCGTCCATCAACTTGGCGCCGATCGCAGCGGCCTCTCGCGGCTCAAGCGGGCCGCGCTCCGCCAGCACATCGTCGAGCGAGGGCCCGTCGACAAGTTCCATGACGATGACCGGCAGGCCCTGTTCCTCGGTCACGTCGTGCACGGTGACCACTCCGCTGTGCCGGATACGGGCGGCGGCTTGCGCCTCCCGCTGCATCCGGGTCCGCACGTCGGCCAGTTCGGCTGCGGAGGTGTCGGTGAAAGCCCGCAGGACCTTGACGGCGACCTCCCGGTTGAGCAGCTCGTCCACCGCCCGGGCGACCACGCCCATGCCACCGCGCCCGACCGTCGCAGTCACCCGATAGCGCCCCCCGAGTATCTTGCCGACCAGCTCTCCGCCGTTCGTTTCCCCCGCCGACACCGCGCGCTCCGTTCCGTAACTGGTCGTCAATTCACGACCTGGCGGGGACAAGCGTAGAGGCAGGAGTACTGGGGGAGGCGCGGCAGCTGGGGCGCGCGGCCCGACCGGACGGAAGGACGCCGTGACCCACCAAGGCCACTTACCGAATGGCCTCGGGCGCATCGGCCAGCCGGTTTCGTTTGTCCGGCCGATCCTGCCGGGTTCAAGATCGGCCGGACAGGACCTACTCGACCGCGCCGTCCAGGTGGGGCAGATAGTGATCCAGGCGGTCCCGCTTGGTCCACAGATACGCCTTGTTCTCCGCGCGCGGCGGTATCAGCAGGGGAACCTGCTCGGTGATCTTGATGCCGTACCGCAGCAGCGCCTCGCGCTTGAGCGGGTTGTTCGACACCAGACGTACCGAATCGACGCCGAGATCGTGCAGGATGTCCGCAGCCACCTGGTAGTCGCGGGCGTCGACCGGGAGCCCGAGGGCGATATTCGCCTCGACTGTGTCGAGCCCCTCCGCCTGGAGCTTCATCGCCTGGAGCTTGGCCAGCAGGCCGATGCCCCGCCCCTCGTGACCCTGGAGGTAGACGAGAATGCCGCGCCCTTCCTCCACGATGGCGCCCAGCGCTGCGGACAGTTGATCGCCGCATTCGCAGTGCTTCGACCCGAAGACATCTCCGGTCAGACACTCCGAATGCACGCGGGTAAGTGCTCCCTCTCGTTCGACATCGCCGAATACCAGCACCATTTGCTCGTCGCCGCTATTGCGGTCCAGGTAGCCGATCGCGACGAAATCGCCGTGCACGGTGGACAGTTGGACATCCACCACTCGTTCGACACCTGATGGACGAACACTTCCGCGGAACGCGCCATCACTTTCTGTCATAGCCCCGATCTTATCTGGCAGACTCCGGGTGATGTGAGGGAAAATGACGAAGGGCACAACTGGCTGCCCGATTCGTCACGTTCGACCATGAGCGCGCAGAGCAAGCAACGAAAGGCCGGAAAGACATGAGCGGTTCGGGAACGCCACGGCAGGCATCGAGCCTGTTGCCGTTGCACTCCACGGAGGATGCGGGGGCCCTCGGGGGCGGCGTCGCCGTCCTTCCCATCGGCAGCTTCGAGCAGCACGGTGCGTATCTTCCGCTGGTGACGGACACGGTCATCGCCTGCACGATCGCCCGTGAGGTCGCCGCCGCGCATCCGGTTCACCACCTGCCTCCGCTGACGATCTCCTGCTCCCACGAGCATGCCGCCTGGCCGGGTACCGTCAGTATTTCTGCCGCGACCCTCCACGCCGTCGTACGGGACATAGCCGACTCGCTCCGCCGGTCCGGTATCGGATCCCTGATTCTCGTGAACGCGCACGGCGGAAATTACGTGCTGCGCAATGTGGTTCAGGAATCCGCCGGCAGCGGTATACGCATGGCGCTTTTCCCGGGCTCGGCGGACTGGGACGCGGCGCGGGCCAGAGCCGGTGTGCAGACACCGTCGCACAGCGATATGCACGCCGGTGAAGTGGAGACGTCGATCCTCCTGCACGCACATCCCGAACTGGTACGCCCCGGCTATGAAACCTCCGATTTCCTTGCCGACGAACGTAAGCATCTCCTCACTCTCGGTATGCCTTCGTACACGAAGTCCGGTGTCATCGGCCGCCCTTCATTGGCGTCGGCCGATAAGGGAAAGGAACTGCTTGCCGGACTTGTCGAATCGTTCGGTGAGTACGTCTCCCTGCTCTCCGAGGGAGAGACACGATGACCGGGCGCGGTGGTGTGCTGGATGCGGCAGAGGCGTGGGAGCGGCTGCGGGGCATCCGGTCCGAGGCGGACGCGGAGGCCGCGGGGCTGGTCCCGGACGGGGAGGGCGGCGGGCTGGTCCGGGACGCGGAGGCCGCGGGCCTGGTCCCCGATACTCAGGACGGCCGGCGCTGGAAGCAGGACGCCTCGCCCGAGGCGGAGTTGCTCGCCGACCGCTATCTGCCGCTGTGCCTGGCCGGTCCGCGCGTCGCGTTCGCCCAACTGGGCCAGAGCCTGGACGGTTTCATCGCGACCCGTACCGGCGACGCCGACTATGTCACCGGCGAGGAGGACCGCCGCCATCTGCACCGTCTGCGTGCCCTCGCCGACGCGGTGCTCGTCGGGGCCGGCACCGCCGTCGCGGACGATCCTCAACTGACGGTGCGTGCCTGCACGGGGACCAACCCGGTGCGCGTCGTCCTCGATCCGCGCGGCCGGGTGCCGCTGGGGCGCCGGGTGTTCACCGATGGGTCAGCTCCGACTCTGTGGGTCGTGGGCGCTGGCAGTGGCCGCGACAAGTCCGTCGTCCCGCAGGGCGTCGAGGTCCTGACGCTGCCGGACCAGGATGCGTTCGCCCCCGGACGCCTGCTGCAGTCGCTCGCGCAGCGCGGCCTGGGCCGGGTGCTGATCGAGGGCGGCGGCGTCACCGTGTCGCGGTTCCTGCACGAGAAGGCACTGCACCGGCTCTACGTCACCGTGGCACCGGTCCTGCTCGGCGACGGCATTCCGGGGCTGCGCTTCGCCGGTGAGCCGGTGATGCGGGACGCGCTGCGGCCGCCCGTGAGACGGGCCGTCCTCGGCGAGGACACGCTCTTCGAACTCGACCTGCGGACGGCGTAGACGGGCGAGCCAGTGGCCGGCGAACGGGCCGACGAGTACTGCGATACCGGGCAGGCTCGCGGCGAAGGTGAGCACTCCGTAGACGACGGCGACCGTCAGGCCCTGGGCCGCGCCCAGGCCGGCGGCGCCGAAGGCCCATGCCGTGACGCCTTCCCTCGGCCCCCAGCCGCCGACGTTCAGCGGCAGCGCCATGGCGAGCAGTGCCAGGACCATGATGGGCGCCAATTCAGCGAACGGCGCCGTTGCCCCCGCTGCCCTGGCGGCGAGAAGGAACATGCCGAGATGGCCTGCCACCACCGCGACGGACGAGATCACCACTCCCGGCCAGCTCCCCCGGGCAAGCAGTCCGAGGCGGGCTTCGGCCAGCGCGGTGCGCATCGCGCGGTGCCATCGCGATGTTGCGGGCTTCCCGCGCCGCCGGACGGCGACCGCGATCATCGCCGCGCCCGCCACGGCGACGGCCAGAGCAATCACCGGCGACATGGAGAGGTGGCCGCTCGCCGCAAGCGCCGGGGAGGGCTGGACGAGCAGCACCGTCACGCCGACCGCGATCAGGACGAGCTGCCCCGCTGTCCGTTCGAGGACGACCGCGCGGACGCCCCGGCCGATGTCACCGGTGTGCTGCCCGTGCCGTACCGCGCGGTGCACATCGCCGAGTACGCCACCGGGCAGTGCCGCGTTCAGGAACAGGGCGCGGTAGTAGTCGGCGACGGCCCGGCCCAGCGGCAGCCGGATGCTCAGGGCGCGGGCCACCAGCTGCCAGCGCCAGGCGCTGAACACGGTGGTGAGCAGACCGAGTCCGAGTGCGGCCAGCAGGGTCGGTCCGTCGATCCTGCGCAGCCCGTCCAGGAAGGCGCCCGTGCCGAGCCGCCACACCAGCACCGCCAGGATGGCGGCTCCGGCAAACGTGCCTATGCGGGCCCTCGTCCGCCCGGTCATGAGATCCCGCCCCCAGGCCCTGTCCGGCCGATCTTGCCGGGCTCGCGTGCACTGGCACGGCACCTCGCTGCGTTGTCGTCAGTCGCCGACGCTCCGCGTCGGCTCCCTCCTCCGCCTTGCGATGCACCACGCCAGACCCCGCTCACTGATCCGGCCTCATCGACCGGACAGGGCCTCGGCCGCGGCAGTGCCAGCAGATCGCTGTGGTGCACCACCACCTGCAACTCCCCCGCCGCGCACGCCGCCAGGCGACGCCGCAGATAAGCCTGGGCGCGGGGTGCGAGGGACGGGCGCTCCTCGCACGCTGCGCCGACCCAGCCGCGCAGCCACTGAGCCGTCAGCAGCGACTCGTCGGCGCCGAGCCGCCACGGGCTGGCGTGCATCCGTACCGTCGCCCCCTGCCGTACGAAGGCTTCGGCGGCGAACGTGACGGCGTCGGGCCCCAGCAGACCCTCACGGCGCTGGTGTTCGTTGAACGCGTCGGCGATCTGCGCATCCAGCGGCTCGGCCGGTGTCAGCTCGACATGCCCCACCACGGAGAGCGCCAGCAGTGCCGGGCATCCTGCCCCGGCGCAGGCCCGGGCGAGCGCCTCCACCTCGTCCCGGGTGAGTACGTCCAGGAGAGCGGAGGCCGTCACCAGTGAGGCACTGGCCAGGAGGTCCGTGGTCAGGTGGGCGACGTCGCCGCGTTCCGTCGTGACCGTGACGCGGTTGCCGTCGGCTGTCGTCCGGGGAGTCTGGGCGGCCGCCAGGTCGAGCAGTTCGGGGTCGCGGTCGTGCAGGATCCAGTGCTGGGGGCCGGGCAGCCGGGGTGCGAGCCAGCGCCCCATGGAGCCGGTGCCGCAGCCGAGATCGCGGACCACCAGTACGCCGGCCCCTCGCTTCTGTCCCGCCAGCCACTGGTGCAGCGGGTCGAGAAGTGCGGTCGCGCGGGCGGTGGCGTCGGCGCCCTCGCGCAGCTCCAGCCACTCGGGTGCGTATCGAGGTGCGTCGGTTGCGTCGGTTGTGTTCACGCGGCCCTCCGGGGATCGATGCGGAGCTGTTCCAGCGCCCCGGCGAGGTTCCATACGGTCGTCCTCCACCCGTCCAGCGCGGCGCGCCGCCCGCGTGCGGCGGCCTTCAGCCGACGGCGCAGCGCGGGCTCACCGAACCAGCGGTGCAGTGCCGTCGCGAGTGCCACAGGGTCCTGCGACGGTACGAGGATGCCCGGCACACTGCCGTCGGGCGCGCGCCCGACGGCCTCCGGGAGTCCGCCGACGTCCGTCGCCAGCACGGGAATTCCCCGCGCGAGCGCCTCGGTCACGGCCATGCCGTACGTCTCGGCGTACGAGGTGAGCACCAGGAGGTCGGCGGCGGCGTAGCTCGCGTCCAGCTCCGCACCGCTCTGCGGTCCGACGAGATGCACCCGGTCGTCCAGGCCCGTCTTCTCGATCAGCGCGCGCAGTTGGCCGACGTATCCGGGGTCCTGGCCGAGACCGCCGGCGCATACGCAGGTCCAGGGCAGGTCCGCGACGGCGGCAAGGGCCTCCACCAGCCGGAAGTGTCCCTTGCGTGGGGTCACCGAGGCGACGCACAGCAGCCCCGAGGCACCGTCGGAGCCGGACGCCTGAGGCGCGATGTCGACGCCGGGGGCGGCGACATGGACCCGGGCGGGGTCGAGCCCGTGGTGGGTCACCAGCCTGCGGGCCGCCCAGCCACTGGTCGCCACGACCGCCGGCACGGAGCTCAGTGTCCTGCGCTCGAGCGCGTCCAGCTCCGCCGCGCGGGCGGGGGCGAGCCCTGTCTCGTCGCCCAGCGGCAGGTGCACGAGTACCGCGATGCGCAGCCGTTCGGTCTCGGGGACGACGATGTCGGGAACAGCGCAGGCGACGAGTCCGTCGAGGAGGACGAGACTTCCGGGCTCTGACTCCGCCAGGATCTTCGCCAGTTCATCCCGCGCGGCCGCTCCGGGCTGCGGCCAGGTGCCCGCGACGGCGTGCTCGTGGACCTGCCAGCCGATGCGTGGCAGGTCGTCGCACAACCGGCGGTCGTAGACGTTGCCGCCACTCGGCGCGGCCGGATCGTCGACGCCACCGGGCAGCACGACGTGCACCGAGCGGTTCATAGCGAGCGCTCGTAACTCGCCCAGGCGATATGCGATTCATGCAGGGTGACCGTGATCCCCGCGAGCCCGCGGGCACCCTCGCCGAGAGCTCCTGCGTGCACCCGGTCGGCGAGGCGGTCGGCGATGACCTTGGCCAGGAATTCCGTACTGGTGTTGATGCCGGCGAAGTCGGATTCGTCGTCGAGATTGCGGTAGTTCAGCTCGGCGACGAGCTTGCCGAGTTCCTGGGTGGCAAGACCGATGTCGACGACGATGTTGTCGTCGTCCAGCTCGGGGCGGCGGAAGGTGGCGTCCACGAGGAACGTCGCTCCGTGCAGGCGCTGCGCAGGTCCGAAGACCTCTCCACGGAAGCTGTGAGCGATCATGATGTGATCACGAACGGTGATGCTGAACAACGGACGACCCTCCAGGCGCGGCGTACATCTGACCCTGTAGTACGGCCGATCTGTCCGCCCTGTTCAGCGGTCGTACCGTACGCGCAGACACAACCCCGGAAGGTCGCCGGAGGCAAGCCTCGGCAGCACATCCGGCAGCTCGTCGAAGGCGCACTCGGCGGAGATCAGCGCGTCGAAGGCCGGGTCGGCGAGCAGCTCGAGCGCGAGCGCAAGCCGGTCGGCGAACGTCCGGCGGGAGCCCCGGGCCGGGGACACCGTGCCGACCTGGCTGCTGCGCACGACCAGGCGGCGGGAGTGGAAGGCCTCCCCCAGTGGCAGGCTGATCTTCCGGTCGCCGTACCAGCTCAGTTCGAGGACCGTCCCCTCCGGGGCGAGGAGTTCCAGTGAGCGCGCGAGTCCGTCCTCGGTGGCGCTGGCGTGGACGACGAGGTCGCAGTCGCCCGCGGCATCCTCGGGGAGCGCGAACTCGACGCCGAGCGCCTTGGCGATGTCCGCCCGCGCGGGATTCGCGTCGACCAGCTGGACGCGGACAGCGGGATACCGGGCAAGTACGGCGGCCACGCAGGCGCCGACCATGCCCGCTCCGACGACGGCGATGCGGTCGCCGAGCATCGGTGGCGCGTCCCACACGGCGTTCACCGCGGTCTCCACGGTCCCGGCCAGCACGGCCCGGGCGGCGGGAACGCTGTCCGGCACCGGAGTCACGGCACTGGCCGGGACGACGTACCGCGTCTGGTGCGGATACAGACAGAACACCGTACGACCCAGCAGATCCGGTGGCCCCTCCTCCACGAGACCCACGTTGAGATAGCCGTACTTCACGGGCCCGGGGAAGTCGCCCTCCTGGAACGGAGCCCGCATCACGCCGTGCTGGCTCTCCGGTACGCCGCCGCGGAAGACGAGCGTCTCCGTTCCACGGCTCACCCCGGAACAGAGCGTGCGCACCAGCACCTCGCCGTCGGCGGGCACCGGCAGAGAGACGTCCCTGATCTCTCCTCGGCCGGGAGAACGGAGCCAGAAGGCGCGTGCGGTGAGCTCCATCTGCGTCCTCCTGAACGATCGCGCGGTGATTAACGTACTGGTCACTGAACCCGCGGCCACGGTACGCGGGAATGATCGAATCTGTCACTCGGCCGGAGGATGCACGGTGGCCTTGAACCACACGTACGACATGAGGCCACTACGGCATGAGACGGCGGTAGGAGCGGGCGCACAGCTCGCCCTGCTGGCCCTCCTCGGCACGGCGATAGGTCTAGGGCCCGCGGGCTGGTTGACAGGCCTGGCTTTCGGGGTCGGCACCTGGGCCACCCTCACCCGCGCCCTGCGCCGCTCCTGGCTCGAGTCCTTCGGACCGGCCAACCGCGTCACCCTCGCGCGGGCGACGCTCGTCGGAGGAGTGACCGCACTGGTCGCGGACTCCTTCGAAAGCCCCCCGCCGGTCACGGTCCTGGTCGCCCTCACCTCGGTCGCCCTGATCCTCGACGCGGTCGACGGCAAGGTCGCCCGCCGCACCGGGACCTCCTCGCCCTTGGGGGCACGTTTCGACATGGAGGTCGACGCCTTCCTCATCCTGGTGCTCAGCATCTACGTCGCCTTGTCGCTGGGCCCATGGGTGCTGTTGATCGGCACGATGCGGTACGCGTTCGTCGCGGCGGCCCGGGTCCTGCCGTGGCTGAACGGAGCCCTGCCGCCGAGCACGGCGCGCAAGACGGTGGCCGCGCTGCAAGGAATCGTGCTGCTCGTGGTGGGGGCCGGGATCCTGCCGGTTCTGCCCGCTTTCGGGGCTGTTCTCGTGGCGCTGGCGCTGCTGGTGTGGTCCTTCGGACGGGACATCAGGTGGCTGTGGCAGGTCAGGAACTTCGAGCAGGCTCCCGGATCTAGGCACGAGTCTTTTCAACAGGTACATTCCGCTCCCTGAGTTGCATAGAGTGATGCCCCCAACACGGGCAAGGGAGAGGCCATATGCGCGGAAACGGTCCTCCCCTTCGTACCGCACCGCTCCGGTCCGGCGGACTCGCCGACTCGGTGTACGAGACCGCCGAGCGCGACCCCTCGCTGGCGCAGCTCTCCCGCCTGACCGGCACACGACCCGGGACCTGGGAACCGGTCAGCGCGCAGGAGCTCCGCGACGAAGTCATGGCCGTGGCCAAGGGATTCCTGGCCAGTGGCATCCGGTTCGGCGACCGGGTCGCGCTGATGTCCCGTACGCGCTACGAGTGGACGGTTCTGGCGTACGCGCTGTGGTCCATCGGCGCCGAGGTCGTTCCGATCTACCCCACGTCGTCCATCGAGCAGGTGCGCTGGATCCTCTACGACGCCCAGGTCGGGGCCATCGTGGTCGAGCACGAGAACCACGCGATGACCGTGGCGGCGGCCACTGACTCCGAGACCCGGCTTGCCGCGATCTGGCAGATGGACCTGAGCTGTGTGGCATCGCTGATCAATCAGGGCACAGGCGTGGACGACGAAATGATCCACCGTCACCGGGCCGCTGTGACACCCGACCAGATCGCCGCGATCAGCTACACCTCCGGCACCACCGGAACGCCCAAGGGCTGCCTCATCACCCACGCCAATCTGGCCGCCGAATGCGACATCCTGCTCGAAGGCTGGGGCGGCATCCTCGCCGAGCCCGGTGTGCAGCCGTCGTTCCTCAACTTCCTGCCCGTCGCCCACATTTACGGGCTGATGGTCGTCGTCGGCTGCCTGCGCGGCGGCATCCGCCTCGGCCACCAGCCCGACCTCTGCCCCGATTCGCTGCTCCCCGCCCTGGCGTCGTTCCGGCCGACGTTTCTCTTCGCCGTGCCGTACATCTTCGAGAAGATCTTCCACAAGGCCCGCCGCGCCGCCGAAGACGCGGGACACGTCAGCCTCTTCGACAAGGCCGCGGCCGTTGCCACGCGCTACGCCGAAGCCGTGGAGCGCCACTCCATCGGCTCGGGCCACGGCCCGAGCGCGTCGCTGAAGGTCGTGCACGCCGTCTACGACCGCCTGGTGTACAGCAAGCTGCGCGCCGTTCTCGGCGGCCAGGTGCGCAACGCGGTGTCCGGCGGCTCGACGCTCCGCAGGGAACTGGGCCTGTTCTTCTCGGGCGCGGGCATCACCGTGTACGACGGCTACGGCCTCACCGAGACCGCCGGCGCGATCACGGCCCAACCACCGGGAGCCGTCAGATTCGGCACCGTGGGCCGCCCGATCCCCGGCTCCGCCGTACACATCGCGGACGACAGCGAGGTGTGGGTACGCGGCGACACGGTCTTCGCCGGGTACCTCAACAATCCCAAGGCCACCGAGGCGGTGCTGCGCGACGGCTGGTTCGCCACCGGCGACATGGGCCACCTCGACGACGAGGGCTACCTCGTCATCACAGGCCGCAAGAAGGACATCATCATCACCAGCGGCGGCAAGAGCGTGGCCCCGCTCCCCCTGGAGGAACAGCTGCGCCACCACCCGCTGATCTCCCAGTGCCTGATCGTGGGCGACGACCAGCCCTACATCGCGGCGCTGATCACTCTGGACCCGGAGGCGCTGGCGCACTGGCAGAGCCTCAAGGGGATGCAGCCCGCGGACGTGTCGTCGATGACAGACGACGAGGAACTGCGGGCCCAGATCCAGCGGGCAATCTCGCGGGCGAACACCCGGGTCTCAAGGGCGGAGTCCATCCGCGCGTTCCGGATCCTGCCGAACGAGTTCAGCCTGGACGACGGCCTGATGACGCCGACGCTGAAGCTCAAGAGGCGGGCGATTGCGGGGGCGTATGCAGCGGACATCGAGGCGCTTTACGCGCGCTGACGGGGGCTTCTGAGCCGGCCGCTCAAGGGGCCCGCTCAGCAGAAAACCCCACACGAAGTGGGGTTCTCATGACCATGAGTGTCCGAGGGGGGACTTGAACCCCCACGCCCGATAAAGGGCACTAGCACCTCAAGCTAGCGCGTCTGCCATTCCGCCACCCGGACAGGGTGACCGCGGTCTCCCGCGGCGACAGGGATAACAATACCAGGGGTTTCAGGTCGCTCTCACGTGCATTTACCGTGGTCAGTGAGGTGCAGCAGTGGCCGCCGAACGCTTGTGTGCCCGCCGCCAAGTAGCCCGCACAGTGTGCGTCTACTCGAGCACTGTCAGTGAGCGGCGCATGCTCCGGACACTGCGCATGATCGCGGTCTTGTCTGGCCCCTCTGCTCCGGGTGGTCGGCCAGCCAACGGAGGTAGGCGTCAACCGTCCGCCCGGCGTCTCCCTCGGTCAGCACGTGGCCCTCGATGAGTACCTGGGACGTCGGCCCTCGAAAACGACGGTGCCGCAGACTTCGCCATCGCCTTGTACGAGGCGGCCACAAAGGTACGTGAGGGCCTGGTCCCCACCGCGCTCAAACGCGCCGCCGACACCGCGCACCACCTCGTCAGAAGGCTGCCCGCTGGTGAGCAGCGGCCCGGCGAGAACCAGGATGCAGGAGTCCAGGATCCACTGGGCGTCTACCGAGGTCGGCAGCCCAGGACCCGTGCATCGAGCGCAACGGCATGGTTGCGGCCAAGGCCGTCACGGCGGCGCATGGCGATTCACGGCGACAGCAGCCACAAGGTCTCCCTGGACAAGGTCATCAAGACCATGGAGGAGACGGGCGCGGACATGAAAGTCAAGTACAAGGAGACGGCCCGCGGCGGGCTCGCGGTGAACGTCACTGACGTGCTGACGACTGCTGACGACTCCGCTCCGCTGAACACGCCGAAGGGGCGGTGACCGGTTTCCCGGTCACCGCCCCTTCGGCGTCACCACGCCGCGGTCATACTCCGCGCCGAGCAGTTTTCACGCGCCGGGAAATCGGCCGAAGTACGAAGGGTCTCGAGAATCCCCCATGTCTTCGTGATACTGGATGATTCCGGCTGTGACGAAATCATTCCGGCTCGCCCCCAGCGAATAGAGCTTGAAGCCAGGTGGGACCTCACCCACTCGATCACGGTGGGCACCCCATTCTTCGGCAGGCACTTCCACCACGGTCAGCCCTTCGTACAGGGGGCTGACCAGCATGTGGTCGACTCCGCCGAAACACACATCGATACGCGAAGCGGCGCCGCCTTCCGACGGACTGCGCAGCAGCAGACGACGGTGACTGACCGTGTAGGCCCACAGCTTGAAGGTCCGGGTTGAGCTGAAGATCTCGGTCATGCTACTCATACCCAACCTTCGCCTGGTCGAGATGCCAGGTCGGTTCCGGGACATCCTCGATCTGCTTGCCATTGAAGAACCACTGAATCTGCTGCCATTCCAGGTTTTCCAGTCCCACTGCCGACGCATCAACGGCCCAGGTCACTAGGGCCGGCGCCGCGACCTCGTTTTACGACGCGATCGGGGGGGTTGTGGCGCGGGTCAGATGGTGAGAGTGGGCCAGGGGACGTCGGTTTCGACGGCGGCGGTGTAGTCGACGCCGGGGACAGAGAAGCCGTAGAGGCGGCGGACTTCGTCGCTGAACCAGTCGAGGTCGGCGAGTTCGGTGATGGTGTCGCTGGTGGCGGTGCTCCAGCGTTCGGCGACCGCGTTCTGCACGGCGGGGTCGAGTTCCCAGGTGTCGAGGCGGACCCGGCCCTCGTCGTCGAGGTCGAGGGGGCGGGCGCCGGTCAGCTGGTCCCACAGCTCCACCAGTTGACCGATCGGGGCCACCATGGCGTCGCCGAGGACGCCGCGTAGCAGCCCGACGTACACGGCGATGCCGGGGATGGCGGTGGAGGACTGGGTGACGGCAGCGGCGTTGACCGAGGTCACGGCCCGGCAGCCCAGGGTCTTGCCGAGGCGCTCGTCCAACGTGCGTGCGGTGGCTTCCAGATGGGACTTTGCGGCGCCGATGGTGCCCTGCCGGTAAATCGCCGCGGTGAGCGGCGAGCCGATGTAGGACAGGGCGGCGGTGGCGAAGCCGTCGGCGAGCAGGGACCGGTCGGCCAGGAACGTGATCCACCGTTCCCAGTCGGTGCCGCTCATCACCGCCACGGTCTGCTCGATGTCGTCGCCCTCGGCCGGCGCGGTGGTGACCTCCTTCACCTCCGGGGCACCGTACTCGTCGAAGACGAGGGTCTTGGTGGTGTACGGCGAGCCGATCGGCTTGAGGACCGAGGCATACACGTTGCCGATGTCCGGGTCGGTGCGGCGAGGAGCGGCCACCGAGTAGATCAGGAAGTCGAGTCGTCCCCCAAACCGCTCGGCGAGGAGGTCGGCAACCTGCTCCTTCACCGTGTCGCTGAACGCATCGCCATTGAGGAAGACCATGTCCCGCCCGTGCTGTTGGGCGAGCCGGGCGGTGGCGGCGGTGCGATACCAGCCAGCCGTGCCGGTGCGCCGCGCGGGCGCCTTCTCGAAGCACACGCCGATGCCACGGATACCGACACGGGCCAGGCCCGCGATCGTAGCGGCGAGGCCATACCCGGCGGACGAGCCGATGACCAGAGCCACCGCCCCTTGGCCCTTCGGCTTCCCCGCCTTACGAGGCCTCGCCGCGGAAGCGGTCAGCGCAGCCGGCGGGCGGCAAGCGCCCGGGCCGCGTCATGCGCCGCGGCCGGGAGGTCCACCCGGTAGTGGATGACCACGCAGTCCTTGCACTTCTTGTACGGGCCGAGGGTGACCCGGTCCCGCCAGGAGTCCCGCATCCGCCCGATGGTGACGAGCGCGGAGTCCACGACCTCGGGGTCATACCTCTCGGCCGGGACGCCGAGGGCGGCCATCAGGTCGCCCAGCGGCAGGATCCCGTCGGCCACGGCGGGGCGGATCCGCTCCGCCACCGCCTCCCACGCCTCGCTGTCGGTCGAGGCGAACAGGGTGCGCATCCGCGCACTCCGTACGCCCGCCCGCTCCTCGGCGGTGTCCAGCTCGCCCGGCCGGAGCGTGGCCTGCCGGCCGTCGGACCAGACGAACCGGTACTGGTCCGCTCCGGGGATCCAGGCGACCTCGCCCCCGGCGAACGGGGCCTGGCCCTGCGGTACCGACCCGGCGGTGCCCCACCGGGTCAGTACGGTCGCCCAGTCCGGCCCGGCTGCCGAGCGCACCAGGCACTGCTGGTGCGCGGCCCCGGTCCAGCCTCCTGCGTCGATGCGCCGACTGGCCTCGTCGTCCCCCAGACAGTAGGCGGGCAGCTGGCAGGCCTGAGCTTCCAGCCCGATGATTCGGTCGCCGCAGAAGCGGCAGCGCGGAAGCTCATCCGGTTGCATTGCTCGCACTCCTCCTCAGCCCCTGGGACGGCCGACGAAGTATCCGAAGCTGTTCACGAAGGACACCCCCGGGTTCTCGATCACCTTGGCGCCGTCGTAGTAGAGCAGGTTACCGCTCCAGTCGATCACGGATTCGAGGTACTTGGCGTGGTCGATGTCGCCCTGCACCTCACGTGCGTCCGCCGCCCACGAGGGGTGCACGTGCGAGACGATCACCTCGTTCCGCTTCAACCGGAACACGGTGGCGGTCGGGGATGTGCCCAGGATCGCGGACAGCTTGCCCGTCTTCATGTTCTGGACGACGCCGATCTCCATGTAGAGCGCCTGCGAGGCGTCGGCGAGTGACTGGACAGGCACACCGCTGCCTATTCCGATCCGGCCCTTGGGTCCCTTGCGGTCGAGGGCCGTCGCGATCCGGCGCGCGGAGCCGCTGAGCTGCTTGGTGTCGGTGATCTCCCGCGAGGCGGGATCCGCCCGCACCGAGCGCGTCTGCGTGGTTCCGGTGGAGGGTGCGTCCGGTGCCGCCGAGGAGGCCGAGGAGGATTCCGCCGCGTCCTGGCTGGAGGACTTCTTCGGAGCCGCCGCGTTGCCGCCGGCCGCGTCCTTCGAGGCCTCCTTCGCCGCACCCGCCTCGGCGGCCGCGCCCTTGGGGCCCGCGGGCCCGGCTTCGGCCGAGGCCTTTCCGCCGGCTGCCGCCTTCGTCCCTGCCGATGAGTCTTCGCGGGCCGTTTCTGACAGTCCTTCGCCGCCGGGGCCGGGGCCGCAGTCGCCCAGCATCGCACCGCAGGTCGCCGCGAAGGCCATGCCTGCGCCTTCGATGCAGGCCGGGCCGAGCAGTCCGCCGGACTCGGCGGTGCAGGCCGTGGCCGCGACCACGACCACCACGACGACGAGCACCACCACGATGACCGGTACGGCCTTCTCGATGAAGTGGCCGGCGCAGTCCCAGAATCCGTCGCAGTCGTCATCGCCGCCGCCGCCCCCGGAGGAGGTGGTGGTGGTCGTCGTGACGGTGGTGGTCGTGGTGGTCGTGGTGTCCTGCGGACCGCAGTCGATCACGCACTTGTTCATGGTCGGGTCGTTGTACCAGTCGTCCAGGCCGCTGGGGTCGCTGGTGCTGGCCGGGTTGTCGGCCGCGTACGTGTAGCCGCCCATCTGGTTGGGATCGCCGGCCTGGAACACCGGGTCGGGGCTGAGGAACCGGCCCGTCACGGCGTCGTAGTCGCGCGCGCCCAGCAGATTCAGCCCGGCTGCGGCGTCGAGCGGTTGCCCGACGAACCCGCGGTTCTCGTCCGGTGAGACCCACGACCCGGGCTTGGGTCCGCGCGCGTTGCCGTACGGATCGAAGTACCGCCGCGTGGCGATCAGGCTGACCGCGTCGATCGAGGTCGTGGTCGTGCCGTGCATGGCCGGGAGCTGGTAGCTGACGGCGCCCGCGCTGGTGCGCGTGACGACGGTGCCGTCGGGTCCCTGGTAGTGGCGCAGACCCGTCCAGGTCTTCGCGGCCACGTTCAGCGTGATCTGCTCGGCGCCGCCGAACACGTACAGCACCCGGGTCTTGTCCGTGCCGCCCACCGCTGCGGTCTGCAGGAGCAGCCCGCCATCGGCGTCGTACAGGTACTTGCTGGTGCTGCTGGTGCTGCCATTCCCGGTGGTGACGGTGGCCGTGCGGCCCGCGCTGTCGTACGTGAGGGTCTGGGTTTGGCCCGCCGGGACTGCGCCCGTCTCGGCCGTGTCCCACGCCTGGCCGGCGCTGCCGCAGGCGGCCAGCGTCAGCTGGGTGCCCTTGGTGGCGCTGGCGCCCGGGTCGGTCAGGCACATGGCGCTGTTGGCGGCGTTGACCAGGGCGCCGGTGGTAGTGGCCTTCCACTTCTGGGTGGCGTCGGCACTGCACGTGTCGATCACCACGTGGGTGCCGGCCGTGGTGCCGTTGGAGACGGTGTCCAGGCACATGCCGAGCACCTTGACGGTGCCGTCCGTGCCGATGGTCCACTTCTGCGCGGTGCTGGTGCCCACGCAGGTGTTGACCTGGACCTTGGTGCCCGGCGCGGTGGCACCGCCGGCGTCCTCCACGCACAGCTTGCCGCCGCCCGCCAGGGTGAAGCCGGTGGACAGCGGGCCGGTGGTGCTCACCTTGCGGGTGATGGTGTTGCCGCTGTTCTTGTTGCCGTACGCCGGGTCGGTGTACGTGTTCGTCCAGGTCGCCGAGCCGTCGCCGGGGTGGCTGCTGACCGTGTTGCCCGCCTGGTTGGGCTGGGCGGTCGCGACCGTGCCATCGGCGCCCGCGTAGGCGATGGACTGGGTGGTGTTCGCGAGCGCGTTGCCACCCGCGTCGTGGTTCACCATGCCGGTGCGGTCACCGAGCAGGTCGTAGGTGTACGTCTGCCAGTACGTGGCCGGGCCGCCGACCGTGGTGGTCTTGATCTGCCCGCTGCTGGTGGTCTGGACGCGCGCGGTGTTGCAGCCGCCGACCGCGCCCACCGGCGTCGCCGAGGACGAGTTGATGCCCGCGGTGTCCGTCCAGGCCTGGGTCAGGCGCTGGAAGGAGTCGTAGGTGAAGCACTGGGTGTCGTGGGTGGTGTTGTTCTGCAGGTCGTCGATCGCGGTGACTTCGCCAGCCTGGTTGTAACGGTAGTTGACCACGTCCAGCGCGGTGGCCGAGGTCTGCACCATGCTGCTGGTCTGCGTCAGCCGCCCGGTGGTCGCGTCGTACTGGCCGAAGGTGGCCGTCTGCTTGCCGCTGGGGCCGTAGTTCGCCTGCTGGACCCGTCCGAAGACGTCGTGGACGGTGGCGGACAGGTAGGCCGGGGTGTTGGCCGCGCTGATGTAGCCGCCGAAGGTGTCCAGCGTGCCCTGCTGGGTGTAGCCGTAGTCCACGTCCTCGGCCGGCAGGTTGCCGTCGGCCTGGTAGTGGGTGGTGGACAGCAGGCCGACGGTGGGCGTGTGGTCCGCGGTCATCGTGTACGTGACGGTGCCGCTGGCGGGCGCACTGCTCTGGCCCGCGGCCGCGAAGCCGTCCGTGGCGGGGATGGTCAGGGTGCTGCCGTTGGCCTGGTAGGCCGTGTTGTAGCCGCTGACGGCCTTGGTGTACGCCTTGCCGGTCGCGCCGCCGACATAGCGGGTGGACGAGGTGGGGTAGCCCTTGGCGAGGGTGTCGAACAGCCAGCTCGCCTGGAGCTTGGCCGGGTCCGGGGTGGTCTGCCAGGGGCCGGTGTACTCGCCGGTGCGGCGGTTGTTCCAGTCGTAGGTGAAGGAGAGCACCTGGCCGCGGGGGTCCGTGGTCTGGAGCAGGTTCCCCGCGACGTCGTACTTGTCGAAGCTAGTGGTCCCGGAGTTGGGGTCGGACTGGGTGAGTTTCTGGCCGAGCAGGTTGTACGTGTATGACCAGGTGTTGCCCGCGTTGTCCTTGACCGAGGCGACCTGGCCGGCCGGGTCGAAGGTGTAGTCGGTGGTGGCGTCGGCCGCCGGGACCGTGCCCGCGGTGCCCTGCTTCCAGAGCACGGTGGAGCCGTCGCTGGCGACCACGACCGCGGTGGAGTCGGCCTGCACCCGGAAGGTGGAGCTGGTGGTGGCGGTCAGTCCGGTGGTCCACTTCACGGCGCCGGCCGTGGTGAGCACGGAGAGGTTGCCGTCGGTGCCGAACTTGGCGAAGGCGCCCGGGTTTCCGGCGGTGCCACTGGACCAGATGGTCTTGCCGGTGGCCAGCGCGCTCAGCATCAGGTTGCCGTCCGCCTGCATGGTCAGGCGCACGCTGTTGGAGGCGAGCGAGGTGCCGGAGGGGATTACGTCCCCACCGTGCAGGATCACGGAGGCGTCGGTGTTCTTGGCCACCGTGCGCACGGTCTGGCCGAGCGCGTTGGTGTAGCTGGTGGTCTGGCGCCCGCCGGCCGGGGGCGTGCTGTCGGTCTGGTCGGCGCCCGGGTAGGCGGTGGAGGCGTGCCACTGCTCGACGGCCTGGTGCCACAGGGTGGTGGTGAGGGCCCGGCCCTGGCCGTCATAGGCCGTGGTGGTCTCGGCGGGGATCTGGTTCTCGTTGGCCGCAAAGAGCGTGCTGGTGGGCGCGGTTGCCGGGTCGTAGTACGGGGAGTACGTCGTGACCGGCCAGCCGTGCGAGTCGTGGAAGGTGTCGGAGACGATCCGACCGGTGTCGCTGTCGCCTTGCGGCGTGCTCTGCGTCTGGCGCGGCTGGAGCATGCCGTCGTAGATGGCGACGCCGACCGAGTACGTGCCGTCCTCACGCAGGGTTTTGGTCGTCACCGAGGTGGGCGCGCCGGGCTGGGTGACGGTGTCACCGGGGGCCGCGACGGCGCCCGGGTTGACCGAGTACAGGAAGAGGCGGTCGGCGCTCTGGCCCGCTCCCTTGTCGCGGCCGGGCAGCCACACCGCGGTGCGGCGGCCGAGAGCGTCGTAGGTGATCTCGGTCTTGCGGCCGTTCGCGTCGGTGTGCTGCGTCTCCAGGCCGCGCAGCGGGGAGTGTGTTGAGGTGACCGTCCAGCTCTTGCTGTTGGTGGTCTTGACCGTGGTGGGGTTGGTGTTGTTGCCGGCGGAGTTCCACACAGGGGTGAAGTCGGTGTGGGTGTTCTGCCCGGTGGCGTCCAGGGCGTCGGTGACCCGGCCGATGGCGTCGTACTTCATCGCGGCCGAGGTCTGCCAGTTCTCGGTGCTGCCGGTGAAACCGGTGGCGATTTGCACGCCGGTGGCCGCCGCGTTGGCTGAGAGCTGGCCGAAGGTGCCGAGGCCGGTGAGGGTGCCGTCGCCCTTGTAGTAGATCTTCTTGTCGGACAGCAGGGTCGAGGCGCTCACGGCCGTGCCACAGGGCCCGTGGACCTGGGTGATCTGGTCCGGGAACGAGATCATCGCCGGGTTGGTGGCCGGGGCGCTCGCGTACTGGGTGGTGCTGCACCTCTCCTGACTCGCGTCGCTCACGTCGCCGTGCGCGTCGGCCGTGGAGACCCGGCCCTGTGCGTCGTACGTCGTGTCCGTGCGGGTGTGCCGCCAGGTGCCGTCGGCGAGCTTCGCGTAGCCGTGGCTCTGGGTGCTCTGCATCCGCCGGGCGACCAGTGGGGGCAGGGTGTTCAGGGCGGGCTTGGTCTCGCCCGGGTGGTCGGTCTGCTCCCAGCCGCTCCATGCGGTCTGGGGCACCGTCGCGGTGTCGGTCGAGGTGAAGGGGCCGCTGACGCTCGTGGACGTGATCGTGCCGCCCGCGGCCGTGTAGATGTCCTTCTGGAGCTCGGTGCCCGACAACTGGTCGGCGTCGGTGACGCTTTGCACGACCGACCCGCCGACCTTGGCGTGCACGCTCGCGGAGCGGCGGCTGCCGTCGGCCTTGTAGTCGCCGTCCATGCCCTGGAGGTACGTGGAGACCGTCTGCGTGACGGGCTCGGGGGCGCGGCCGGTCTGGACGGTCACGGTGCGGAAGCCACGGAACTGGCCCCAAGTGCGGTACTGGTCGTCGGTGAAGGGCGAGTCGTCGCGGTGCCAGGCGGCGCCCGCGTAGCTGTATGTGGCCACGCGCGCGGCGGAGCCGGCCGGAGCGGCCTTGCCGTCGGGCCGGTAGGTGGAGGCGATCGTCAGGTCGGAGGTGGTGACCTGACGGACGGTGATCTTGTTGAACCAGTCCTCGATGGGCTTAGAGGCCCCCGGCACGTTCCAGTACACCGGGTAGCAGGAGTTGGTGTTGGAATCGGCCGTGGCGAAGGTCAGGTTCTTGCCCGCGCACGGGTCGAGGTTGTAGTCGACGGCGATGGACTCGCCGGTCTCCGTCTGGATCGTCGACATACGGGGGTGGTAGAGCGGCGGGGCCGACGGCATCACGTCGTTGACGCGGTTGTCGATCTCCGTGCCGGTGAACGCCACCTTGTTCAAGGTGATGTCACTGTTGTCGTTCCCGTAGGTGTCCTTGCCCGTGTGCTGGATGGTCTGCAGCCACATCACAGCCTGGAGGAAGCCGGAGTGCTCGGGGTCGACCGAGGTGCCGGTCACCGGGTCGACGGAGCCGCCCGCGTCTGAGAAGACATGGCCGAGCTGGTAGGAGTCGACCGCCACCAACTTGTCGTTGTCGGCGTCCTTGACGTGCACCTTGGTGGTGATGGAGTCCAGGCGCGTGGTGGACCAGAAGGTCGGGCCCGCGATGACGCAGACGTCCTTGGGGACCGTGGTCGAGCCCTCCGGGATCTCGGTCTTGTCCGTGGAGTCGCAGTGCAGGTCCCACGGCGTGTCCGGCCAGTGCGGGGAGGTCTCGTCCTTCAGGTTGCCGGCCGAGCAGTCCGTGAATGTGGCGTCGGTCTGGCAGCGCTGCTTGGTGGTGAAGACCACCTGCGCCGAGGGGGTGCGCTTGGCCAGCGCGTCGGCGAGCGTGTAGCCGTACGAGATCGACGCGAGGGCGCCGCCGCGGGTGTACGAGGTGAGCGTGCCGAAGTCGCCGTCGGGCGCCTGGCCGCCGCCGAGGCTGTAGTAGTTCGATTCGGTGGAGTAGTCGTACCGCTGGACCAGGCCGTTGGGTGAGACGACGAAGTCCAGGTTCCAGCGCCAGCCCTCGGGCTTGGCGCAGCGCGAGGCCTTGCCCTTGGCCGAGTCGTAGCAGGGGTCGCCGGACTGAGGGTGGAAGACGGGCGCGCCCCAGGCGGAGTCGGTGCTGTCGTCGGTGGGGGTGCCGGACTGAGGGACGGCGGCGGTGCCGAGGCCCGCGGGCGCGTGGTCCGAGCCGAAGTAGGCGGCCGAGCCGTCCGTGGTCAACACGCGGAAGTACGTGCCGTCCTGGAGGCCGTTGGCCGCGCCGGAGAGCTCTTGGACGATCGTGCCGTCGTCGCCGCGCAGCTTCCACTGGCGCAGCAGGCCGGGCACGCCCGAGTCCTTGGTGTCGGGCACCAGCACGCCGGAGTGCGGTCCGAAGGAGATCTGGGCGTTGGCGCCGGTCCAGCAGTTGTCGCCGGAGCCCTTGAGGATCTTGTCGCCGTTGGCGTCGCGGAGGGTGTTGCAGCCGCGGTACGTGCGCTCGACGAAACCGGGGTCGTAGTTCCAGCCGTCGCCGATCCAGGAGGACTGGGAGTTGCGTGCCGAGGTCTCACCGTCCACGGCCTGGGAGTCGTACGACAGGCCCACCGAGGGCGCGTTGCCGCCGAGGCCGGCCGGGACGTCGATCGGGTACGAGTACGTGAACGAGCCGGTGCCGCTGGCCTGCCAGCTGCCCGAGGGGTTCAGGGAGGTGGCCGCGTAGTCGCCCTGGGAGCCGCCGCTGCCGGAGGTAACGGCGAGGGTGGTGCCCTCGGCGGCCGACTGCGTGGACATCGCCGACCTGGCGGTCTTGGCCGGCTTGCCGCCCGTACCGGGGGCGGGGGCGGGGGCGTCGAGGGAGACGGTGGCAGTCAGCTGGTCCGCGGCGGCCCGGTTGGTGAAGGGGATCGCGGTGCGGGTCCGGCACTGGGCCAGCTGGGGGGTGGTCAGGGCGCAGTCGGGCATGCGAACGAGCTGAAGGCGGGAGCCGTAGCCGCCGCCGTACGCCTTGGCGAGGGAGCCGTAGTCGATAACCACCTGCACCTGGCCGGAGTTGGTGGCCGGGCCGGCCGGCGCGACGGAGATCAGCATGCCGTTGGCGCCGGCCCGCAGGGCCTGGGCGTGGGAGCCGACCTTGACGCGGACCGCGCCGGGAGCGGCGTCGGGGGTGGCAGGCGCGCCCTCGGCGCTCTTGGCGGAGCCCTTGCCGTCGGCTGGCTTGGCCGGTGCCACCGGAGTCACCCAGACGGGCAGCGGGCCGGCCTTCAGGGGCGCGTGGGCGCCCTTGGAGCGCTGAGTACCGCCCGCCAGGTTCACCGTCGCGGACCCGGCCTTCGGCCAGGCGGCCCGCTGGGGCTCGTAGCGCTTCAGCGGCCGGTAGCCGGACGGGTGACCCTGCTTCGGGCCGGGGGCGAGCTCATGACCTCCGACCCCGGCGACCTGGGAGACCTTCTTGGGCTTCCAGACCTCGCCCTGGAAGCGGTAGTGGCCGGCCTGGCCGCCCCGGCCCTCCCAGTCGTCGCCCTTGCCGAAGCCGGGCAGGCGCAGGTCGAGACCCTGAGTGAAGGCCAGCGGCAGGAGCAGCGCCAGGCCGGCCAGAACGGCCACACCCAGGAGGCTCTTGCCGCCCCATATCCGGAATCTCTTGCTCGCGAACCAGCGATGCCGAGCTGCCACGTGCCATCCCCCCGCCCACCGGTGGCCGTGCCACCGCAGTTCTGCGTCACACAACTCGCGTGACCGGCGGAGGCTATTGATGTTCGTGAGGTTTGATCAATACGGTGACTCGTCAGCCAGTTCGAACGAAATTAGCCATTGCGAAGGGTCAGTTGCCCCTTTTGCGCGGGATAAAGAACCAGCCATTCAGACAAAACGTGAGGCCTGCTTTGCCGCGCCGCCGCAACGCCGCTGCCGATGCATGGGGGAATCAATGATTCCAACTCACATGATCTTGCGAGGAATTTGACGCATGCTTTGCCATTCTGACCCGAGTCCAAGAGGACTGAGACGCCTGACGCTGTCTCAAAAACTCCTGATAGCAATTTCGGCCATGGCGCTGGCCGCGCCCGCTTTGCCCGCGATCGCCCAGGATCAAGAACCGGCCACCGGCGGCGCCCTGTTCACGGCCCAGCAGGAAGCGGTCGCCGAGGGCCAGACGGTCCCGGTGGACTCCCTCACGACGCAGACCACGACGGTGGCGGCCAACCCGGACGGCACGTTCACCAGCACCACCAGCCTCATGCCCGTACGGGTGCAGAAGGACGGCGCGTGGGTCCCGGTCGACGCCGCCCTCGGCCGCAATGCGGACGGCACGTGGTCTCCCAAGGCCAGCCCGAACGCGGTCGCCCTCTCGGGAGGCGGCAGCGGCCCGGCGGTCAGGCTGACCCACGAGGACGGCAGCGAGCTCGCGCTGACCATGCCCTTCCCGCTGCCCGCCCCGCAGGTCTCCGGCGACGCCGCCCTCTACCCCGCTGTCCTGCCCGGCGTGGACCTTTCGGTCTCCGTCACCGACCAGGGCGGCTTCAGCGACATCCTGATCGTGCATGACGCGGCCGCGGCCGCCGACCCGCGCATCAAGGAGCTGAAGCTCACCGCCGCCACGGACGGCCTGACCCTCCACGCGACGACCTCCGGCGGTATGGAGGCCAAGACCGCCGACGGCACCCTCGATTACCTCTCCCCGCGCCCGGTGATGTGGGACTCCGCTATCCCGGACGCCCCCGCGGCCCCGGCGCAGGCCCCCGCCGCCGGTGCGAAGACCCCGGCCTCCTTCGCGGCGCCGGACCAGGCGATGGCTGCCGACGCGGCGACCGAGAGCCCCGCCGAGACCCCCGCCTCGTCGGTCGACGGCCCAGGCCCCGGCGCCCTCGTCGACCAGGTCCCGATGACCACCACCCAGGGCGCGCTCACCCTGCGCCCGGACATGTCTGTGCTCACGGACCCCGACACCGTCTACCCGGTTTACATCGACCCGTACACGAACCCGGTGTCGAGCAAGTCCGGCCACTTCACCGAGGTGTACTCCAGCTCCGCCTGCTCGGACAGCCCGCAGTACGACAAGCCGCAGTCCAACGGCGAGGGCGTGGGCTACCAGCGCTGGGGTGGGGCCTGCGGCACCGGCCTGGAGCGCTCGTACTACGCCATCAACACCAGCGGCCTCAACCCGGCGATGGTGGTCTCCAAGGCGATCATCACGGTGGGCTCTACCTACGCTGCCAGCTGGGACTGCTCCAAGGACCAGCCGATCACCCTGCACAGCACGGCGCCGATCAATTCCGGCACCGACTGGACCAGCAAGCCGGCCACTTACGACAGCACGTACGCGGCTGTGAAGACCACGATCCCCAGCGCCGCGAACTCCGGCAGCAGCTGCAGCAACCACACCGCGAGCTTCACGGTGACCGGCCAGGCACAGAAGATCGCCGACTCGGGCACAGACTGGTGGACCGTCGGGCTCTTCGGTGACGAGTCCATATCCAGCGGCAACGACAACTACCTGCGGATGTCCACGGTTCTCACCCTGACCACGACCTTCGACATCCCGCCGAACACCCCGGGCAGCCTGCACACCACCCCGGCCGCGACCGGCGCCTCGGGCGCCTGCGTCACCAGCGGGGTCGGCTGGATCGGCGCCACGACGTACAGCGCGGCCGGCAGCAACCTCCAGCTGCACGCGACGGTCACCACCAACGTCTCCGGTGAACTGGCCAGCGCGATCTACGACTTCTGGGACCGCTCCGTCCTCAGCGGCGGCAACCCCACCACCATCGCCACCCCGTCGAGCTCGTACGTCGCCTCCGGCACGGACGCCGACGTCCCCGTGGGCGTCACCCTCAAGGACGGCCACGAGTACGGCTGGGACGTCTACGCCAAGGACAACGCCGCCGCGCACCTGACCTCGCCGGTCTCGCCGCACTGCTGGTTCCGTACGGACTTCAGCCCGCCGGAGACCCCGGACATCGCCGCCAACCCGTCCTTCCCGCAGGTCGGCGGCGGCGCGGGCGACCCCGTCGTGTACGCGGGCCCCGGCCGCACCACCGAGTTCAACGTCTCCGCGGGCGACCGCGCCCCCGCCGCCACCTGCACCCCGGGCCCCTGCCTGATGAGCGGCGTCGACCACTTCGTGTGGCGCCTCGATGCCCAACCCACGGCCCAGGCCGGCACCTCGGTCCCGGTCGGCGGTACGAACGGCTCCGGCGACGCCACCGCGAAGCTGACCGTCCCGGTGACGGCCTGGGGTGTCCACACCCTGTACGTCGCCGCAGTGGACGAGGCCGGCAACCTCTCGCAGTCCCCGGTCGGCTACACGTACACCGTGCCGTGGAACCCGGCCACCAAGATCACCCCCGGTGACATAAGCGGCGACGGGGTCCCCGACGTCCTGGCCACCACCCGCACCGGCGACCTGGTTCTCCTGCCCGGCAACACCGACGCCGCGCAGCCGGTGGCCTCGGCGCAAACGGCCCCGCAGACCGAGCCCACCGCCCCGGCCGCCGGCCCGGCGACGGTCTCGACCGCGGCGCAGTCCCCGGACGGGACGGGCTGGAACAACTACCTCATTGCCCACCGCGGCAACCTGCACAGCTCCGACGTGGACGACCTGTTCGCGTACAACAAGCAGACCCACCAGCTCTACGTCGTCAAGAACGACCTCGACCCGGCCGCCGACGACGCCTTCCCGCACCAGCCGTACTCCACGTACGCGGGCTTCATGGGCAAGCGCTTCGACGTCGTGCCGAAGGACGCCTGCGAGCCCGTCGAGCGGGTCGCGGACAACGCCCGCTGCCGCACCGCCGGGTACAACAGCACCTCCTGGAACGTCGAGCAGCTCGTAACGCCCGGCAACCCATATGGCAACACGACCAACTATCCGGCGGTAATCACCGTCGAGGGCAAGAAGCTGTGGATCTACCAGACCGACGGCGGCGGCCACTTCAAGCATCCGCTGCTGCTTGGCGACGGCGACTGGTCCGGCTTCACCCTCCTCGGCCCGGGCACCGTCGGGGGCACCCTCACCACGGGTGACGACGGCAAGGGCAGCGTCACCGGCGGCTCGCCCGTCCTGTGGGCCCGGGACGACAGCAGCGGCTCGGTGCTCAGCTTCCCGATCACCGTCGACTCCGAAACCCTGGTGCCGGCGCTGCTGCACGCCCCGGTGGACACGGCCCTCACCTCCGCGGTGGCGGCGGCCGGCGGCGGCAAGCTCTGCCTCGACGTGTACCAGCAGCACACCGCCAACGGCACCAAGGTCGAGACGTGGGCCTGCAACGGCACCCGCGCCCAGACCTGGACGCTGATGTCCGACGGCTCCCTCCGCGCGCTGGGCGCCTGCCTCGACGTCAACGGCGGCGGCACGGCCAACGGCACCCTGGTGCAGCTGTGGTCCTGCAACGGCGGCGGGTCCCAGAAGTGGACCCTCGGCGCATCCGGCAGCCTGGTGAACCCCCAGTCCGGCAAGTGCCTGGACGACCCGAACGGCAGCAACACCCCGGGCGCCCAGCCGCAGATCTACACCTGCAACGGCACCGCCGCCCAGAACTGGACCACAGGGGCGGCCGCCGACTGGCAGACCAACCCGCCCACCGCGCTGTCCCTGGTCCTCTGGTCGGGCCAGTACCCCTCCGTGATGTCCCCGGGCGACCTCAACAGCCCCGCGGGCGGACCCGACGGCCACCCCGAGCTGTACGCGGTCGACAGCGCCGGCCAGCTCGTCGAGTACGCGGGCGCCGCCCCCACGGGCACCACGGCCGCGTTCACCGCCCCCGCTTCCCTGGGCGCGGTCGGCAACACCGCCACCCACGAGTGGCGCCTCGACGAGGGCGCCGGCGCCACCGCGGCCGACGACCCCGGGGCCCTCGACGCCGCGCTGACCGGGGCATACGCCTGGAACACTGACGCCGGCCGCGGGAAGGTGCTGAACCTGTCCGGGACCACCGGGTACGCGGCCACGACCGGACCGGCCGTGGACACCTCGGGCAGCTTCACCGTCTCGGCCTGGGTCAAGCTCGGCTCGGCGACCGGCAACTCGACCTTCGTCTCCCAGTCGGACGGGGCGGGCAACGCCAACGGCTTCCAGCTGTACTACTCCTCCGGAGGCAAGGTCTGGGCCTTCGGCCGACACCACGATGACACCGCCAGCCCGGCCTTCTCGGCGGCGTACGGCGCCCCGGCTGTGGTCGGCAAGTGGACCCACCTCGTCGGCGTGTACGACGCGGCCTCGGACCAGCTGCTGCTGTACGTCGACGGCAAGCTCTCGGCGACCAAGGCGTACGTGGGCACCACGTGGAACGCCGACGGCGGGGTGCAGATCGGCCGCCGGCTGTACGAGAGCGCGTACGGCGAGTACGCCAACGGCTCGGTGAACGATGTGCGCATCTACCCGACCGCCCTGCCCGCGGCGAACGCGGCGGCGACGGGCTCGCTGCCAGGGATCACGCAGCTGGACTGACCGTCGGAGGGGCGGGCTGCCGAGCACCCCGCCCCTCCGACGCGTGCACGGGTGCCGGCGGGACGGCCGAGGATCGAAGTGTCCACGGCGCCGTCCCGCTGGCCCCCGCCCCTCCGCCCGTTTCGGCACCGGGGTCCTGAATTGGGACGCTCTGACCGGACCACCCCCGATGCTGTCCAGGCCAACCGCGTAGGGACGTGCTGCTGGTCGAGACGGTCCGCAAGTCCGGCCTGGACACAGCGATATCGGCGGCACTGACACACGATGGCGCAAGCCGCGGGCCGTGCAGATCCTGCTGGATGTGGCCCTGGCCGTCGCACTCGGCGGAGCCTGCCGGACCGAGCCTGCCGGACCGAGCCGGCCGTGTTCGAGCCGGCCGTGTTCGAGCCGGCCGTGTTCGAGCCGGCCGTGTTCGGGCCGGTGGCCTCCGACCTGACGCTCTCCCGGCTGATCGACCCGCCGGCCGCGGGCGGGAAGCGCGCCCTGGCCGCGCTGCGCATCGCCGCGCTGAAGTGCGCGAGCAGGTAAGGCGGTTGGCCAGTTATGCGGCGCCGGAAGGTTCGCTCCGGCAGTTCACCAAGCGGATGGCATTGTGTCGTTGACATGTCCGATGTGAGGCACGATCTTTGTGAGCGAATGACTGTTGGCTAAACAAGGGGGAACGTCAATGCGGTTGGTGCGTATCACGCTAGCGAGCACGATGGTGGCCTCGGGGATGCTCGCGTTCGGCGCCAGTCCTGCGCAGGCGGCCACGTATTGCACCTCGTGGAAGCAGGTGGAGAACTTCCAGCAGCGGGCCTGTGTCATCACCGAGAGCGGCACCAAGATCAGGCACCGGCACTATGTCCGCAACCTGATAGACCGGACGCAGAAGACCCAGGTGACCACGTTCCGGTATATCAACGGCAGCGTCAGTATCTGCAAGAGCGCGCGTGTGGAGACGTTCTCCGCGCTGCAGACCAAGAGTTGGTCGTGTGACAGCCGTCGGGTCTCCCGATCGAAGTACATGACCCGTGGCTACATCACCAAGCAGGCCGGCGGCAATGTCGGTGTGGACTCGCGGACCATCACTGGCTGACCCACCGCCCCTCGCTCCGCCTCCGCCCGGACGCCGACCGTCGAACCTGGCGGCGACGTCCGCGGCGGCGCCTGGGTCACCGAGTTGGCCGGGGACCTACTGACGGGCCGGCCAGGGAATGCGGCTGATCGTCCGCAAGGAACGCCCACACCCCGGCGCCCAGTTGCGTTTCACCGATGCCGGACGGCATGCGTCTGACCTGCTTCGTCACCAATACCCCGGCACCGCGATCGTGGGGCTGGAACTGCGACACCACCAGCGTGCCCGCTGCGAAGACCGTATCCGAGGCGCCCGCGACGCCGGCCTGCGAAGCTTCCCCTGCCCCGACGTAGGAACCGACGGGCCGTCATAGAAGATCGAAGCTAACGTGTGGCTGCCGGCGGAAGTACCCGGGAGCCCCCCACCATTCGGCGTGGTGCACGCACACCCGGCTTGCTGCTGCCAGGGCGCGTATCGGCAGGCGGCCCTCTTGCCGCGCAATTGGCGCTGACCGCGCTGCTGAGGGCTTGCCAGCCGCAGGCTTGAGCCCACCGCATGCCCTACAGCGTGTATCCGCAACGATGCGCACCGTGACGCTACCGTCGTCGGCGTGAGTGATCGCAGCTATCAACGGCCCCGCACGCTCTCGCCGCTGCGTGAGCATCTGCGGGACACCTTCTGGTTCGCGCCGAGCGCGGGGCTCGGCCTTGCCGTAGTTCTGTGGGTGGCATCGTCCGAGCTGGATACCAGGATCGTCGCGTATCTCCAGGACCAGCAGGATTACGAAGCTGTCAGCGATCTGATCTCGATCGCCGACGATCTCAAGACGATCGTGACGACGATCAGCTCGGCAATGATGACCTTCATCGGTGTCGTCTTCAGCATCTCGCTGGTCGCCGTGCAGATGGCGAGCGGGAACCTGACGCCCCGTGTGGTGCGGATCTTCGTACGGAGCCGGATCAGCAAGGCGACGCTGACGGTGTTCCTCGCGACCTTTCTCTTCTCGCTGCTGGTGCTGACCTCGTACGAGAGCGAGGCCGATCCTCGGCGGGTCACCTCTGTGCCGGTGGTGCAGAGTCTGCTGACCATGGCGCTTGTTGGGCTGAGCCTGCTGCTCTTCATCGCCTATGTGAGTCAGACGCTGCGGCTGATGCAGGTCGGGCCGGTCGTCGACCGTATCGCGCGGGAGTCGCTCCGGGTGCTGGTGCGGCAGCCGGCCGGGGAGCGGGATCCGGTGCCGCTCGCGCGGGAGGGCAGGTGGATCGCGCATCAGGGGCGGGCGGGGGTGCTGCGGGATGTGAATGTGGCGCGGCTCGTTCGGGCTGCCCGGAAGCAGGGCGTTGTGCTGCGGCTGATCCCGCGTATCGGGGACTACGTCGTTCCCGGGACGCCGATGCTGTCCGTGCACGGTGAAGGGGAGCCGCTGCGGCGGACGTTGGCCTACACCGTGTCCGTAGGCGTCGAGCGGACCTTTCATCAGGATCCCGGGCTCGGGCTGCGGCAGCTGTCGGACATCGCACTGCGTGCGCTCTCGCCCGCCGTGAACGATCCGACGACCGCTGTGCAGTGTCTGGACCGCATAGTGCAGTTGCTGACGGTGGTGGCGAGGAAGCCGCTCGGGGAGGTGCATCACCGGGATGGCCAGGGCGCGGTGCGTCTGGTGCAGGACGTGCCAGGGTGGACGGATCTGGTGGATCTGGCGCTGGCGGAGATCCGCGTGTTCGCTGTGGGCAGTCCCCAGGTCACGCGGCGGCTGGTGGCCGGGATCGACGATCTGCTGCTCCTCGTGCCCGAGGAGCGCAGGGAGCCGCTGGTCAGGCATCGGGCACTGCTGGTTCAGGCGGTGGAGCGGGCCGTGCCCGAGGCGGCCGAGCGGGAGTTCGCGCTCCTGCCCGACCGCCAGGGAATTGGATGACCAATTACGGCATCAGGTGGTAGTCGGGGAAGTTGCCCGGCAGCCGCTCCCCCTCCGGGCCGTCGGTCACCGCCCGCACCAGCAGTTCGCCTCCGACGAAGGCGCCCCGCCACGACGCCCCGAAACCGCCGAACAGTTCGTCGCGGTCACCGCGCGAGCGCGGCTTTCCCCGGCCGACCTTGAAGGCGCGGATCTGCGGCGACAGGCGCTCGTACGTCTCCGGGTCGTCCGTCGACAGGGTCGCCACGAGCGCGCCGTTGGAGGCGTTCATCGCGGCGAGCAGCTCCGCCTCCGTGTCGACCAGGACGATTGTGTCGACCGGGCCGAACGGCTCCGCGTGGTGCAGCGGCGAGGATGGCGGCGGGCCGAGGAGGGTGACCGGCGGGAGGTACGCGGAGGTGTCCTGGCCGGACAGGAACGCGCCGTCGGAGAGCGTGCCCCGGTGCAGGGGTACGGCCCCGCGGTTGATCGCCTCGGCGACGTGGTCGCCCAGTTCCTTGGCCTTCGCCGCGTTGATCAACGGGCCGAAGTCCAGGGTCGGCAGCGGGTCGGAGGCGTTCTCGACGGCCAGGGGGTGGCCCGTACGGATGGAGCGTACGGCGGGGAGATAGGCCGCAAGGAAGTCGGCGAACAGCTCGCGCTGGACGACGAATCGCGGGTATGCCGTGCACCGCTGCTTCCCGTAGTCGAACAGCTTGGGGATCACCGCCGTGAGTGAGTCCCAGTCGCTGAAGTTCCACAGGCCCCAGGTGTTCAGGCCTTCCTGCTCCAGGATGTGCCGCTTGCCGAGGTCGGCGACCGCGGTCGCGATACGGGCTCCGGTGTCGCGGCCGCCGACGAAGGAGACGCAGCCGATTTCCGGGGAGCGGACCAGGGCTTCGGAGAGCTGGCCGCCGCTGCCGCTGACCAGGGTGATCGGGATGCCCTCGCGGGCGGCGAGTGCGGAGGCGAGGGTGAGGCAGGCGACGCCGCCGTCGGTCGGGGTCTTCGCGATGACCGCGTTGCCCGCCAGTGCCTGCACGAGCATGGCGTGGACCAGCACGGACATCGGGTAGTTCCAGCTGGCGATGTTGGAGACCGGGCCGGGGAGCGCGGTGCGGCCCTGAAGCATCGGCTCGATTCCGTCGACGTACCAGCGCACGCCGTCGATCGCACGGTCGACGTCCGCCTGGGCGAGCCGCCACGGCTTGCCGATCTCCCAGACCAGCAACAGGGCCAGCAGTTCGCGGTGTTCGGTGAGCGCGTCGAGCGCGGCGCCGACGCGGGCCCTGCGCTCGTCGAGGGGTACGTGCCGCCAGGCGCGGTGCTGGTCGAGCGAGGCGCGTACCGCCTGCTGGGCGGTGTCCGCGTCCAGGCGCGGCGGGCCCGCGATGGGGCTGCCGTCGACGGGGCTGGTCGCGGGCAGGGCGCTGCCGTCGGCCTGCCACTGCGCGGACCAGAGGTTGAGCACGCGGTCGTCCCGGAATGCCTCGGGGGCGACCGCGAGAGCGCGCTGCCAGGCGTCGGACCAGGCGGTGCCCGGCTTGAGGATGAGAGTGGATGCTGCGGTGAGGGTGGGTGCCATGAGGGTGGTCTCCGCTCGAAAGGGGGCGGGAGGGGCCGGACGGTGGGCCATGAGTGTGTGGCACGCACTCGGCGTCATTGGGCGGTGACGCCAACGGGACCACGGGGTACGGGACTGCGTCAACGCGGCCGCGTCACGACGTCAGCGAGCCGTCAACGCGACCGCGTGGCCGTGTCAGTGCGATGTCAGCGGGACTGTTCCAAGCGCGCCAGGACCAGTCGTGAGGTCTCGGTGGGCGTCGATCCGACAGGCACACTCGCCGCTTCGAGGGCCTTCTTCTTGGCCTCCGCGGTGCCGGATGAGCCCGAGACGATGGCTCCCGCGTGGCCCATCGTCTTGCCCTCCGGTGCGGTGAAGCCCGCGATGTATCCCACGACAGGTTTGGTGACGTGATCGGCGATGTACGCCGCGGCGCGCTCCTCGGCGTCACCTCCGATCTCCCCGATGAGCACTATGAGTTCGGTGTCCGGGTCCTTTTCGAAGGCGGCGAGACAGTCGATGTGTGTGGTGCCGACGACCGGGTCGCCGCCGATGCCGACCGCGGAGGAGAATCCTGTCTCGCGCAGCTCGTACATGAGTTGATAGGTGAGCGTGCCGGACTTGGATACGAGTCCGATGCGGCCGGGCTTGGCTGCGATGTCGGCGGGGATGATGCCGGCATTGGACTGTCCGGGGCTGATCAGGCCGGGGCAGTTGGGGCCGATGACCCGGGTGCCGCGCTGCGCGGCGTAGGCCTGGAAGGTCACCGCGTCATGGACGGGGATGCCCTCGGTGATGACGACGGCGAGGCCGATTCCGGCGTCCACGGCTTCCACGACGGCCGCCTTGGCGAACGGCGGTGGCACGAAGACGACGGTGACATCGGCGCCGGTGGCGTCGATGGCCTCGCGCACGGTTCCGAAGACGGGCACGGCCCGGTCGTCGAAGTCGACGACCTTGCCCGCCTTGCGCGGGTTGACGCCGCCGACGATGTCGGTGCCGGAGGCGAGCATCCGGCGGGTGTGCTTCATGCCCTCGGCGCCGGTCATGCCCTGGACGAGGACCTTGCTTTCCTTGGTGAGGAAGATGGCCATGGTTCCCGATCCCTTCAGTTGGCGAGGACTGCGGCCTGGCGGGCGGCGTCGTCCATGGTGGTGGCCTGCTGGACGAGGGGGTGGGCGCGACCGTCGAGGATCGCGCGGCCGCGGGCGGCGTTGTTGCCGTCGAGCCGTACGACGAGGGGCTTGGTCAGGCGTACGGATTCCAGGGCCTGGACGATGCCGTCGGCCACGGCGTCGCATGCGGTGATCCCGCCGAAGACATTGACGAAGACGGACTTCACATCGGGGTCGGAGAGGATGACGGCCAGCCCGTCGGCCATGACCTGGGCGGATGCCCCTCCCCCGATGTCGAGGAAGTTGGCGGGCCGGGCGCCGCAGCCGGCGACGACGTCGAGGGTGGACATGACCAGGCCGGCGCCATTGCCGATGATGCCGACTTCGCCGTCGAGCTTGACGTAGTTGAGGCCCTTGGCGGCGGCCGCCGCCTCCAGTGGGTCGTCGTGCTCCTCCGTCTCGCCGGATCCCCAACGGGCCTGCCTGAAGCGGGCGTTGTCGTCGAGGGTGACCTTGCCGTCGAGAGCGAGGATCCGGCCGCTCGTGGTGCGTACGAGCGGGTTCACTTCGACGAGGAGGGCGTCCTCGCGGACGAGGACCTGCCACAGGGACTGGATGACGGGGAGAGTTGTGGACGGCAGGCCGGCGGCGGCCGCGATCTCGGCGGCCTTGTCGGCGGTGACGCCGTGCGCGGGATCGATGGGGATACGGGCCACCGCATCCGGGCGGGTGGCTGCGACCTCCTCGATGTCCATGCCGCCTTCGGCCGATGCGATGGCGAGGAAGGTTCCGGCCGCGCGGTCGAGGACGTAGGAGAGGTAGAACTCGGCCTCGATGTCGACGGGTTGGGCCAGCATGACCTTGCGTACGGTGTGGCCCTTGATGTCCATGCCGAGGATCTGGCGGGCCGTGATCTCGGCCGCTGCCGCGTCGGCCGCGAGCTTCACTCCGCCCGCCTTGCCGCGTCCGCCTGTCTTCACCTGGGCCTTGACGACGACGCGGCCGCCGAGTCGTTCCGCTGCGTACTTGGCCTCCCGGGCCGAGTCTGTGACCTCGGCTTTCGGCACGGGGATGCCGTAGTCCTCGAAGAGTTCCCTTGCCTGGTGCTCGTACAGGTCCATTCCGGCTCCTGACCGCTGTGTCTGTCTGGGGAGCGACCCCCAGTCCCCCGAAAGGTGCTGCACGCCCCTGGACACCACCCATCGGATGCGGGATAACAAGCTTCATACAGTATTCGTCGACTGTATGCAATGTACCGGGACACGCACCGACTCCCCTACGAAGGGACAGGACTTCGCCATGCCGGACGACACCAGCGACAAGAACCAAGCACTCATCTCAGGTGGTCACCTGGTCGCCAAGGCGCTCAAAGCAGAAGGCGTGGAGGTCATCTACACCCTCTGTGGCGGCCACATCATCGACATCTACGACGGCTGCGTCGACGAAGGCATCGAAGTCGTCGACGTACGTCATGAACAGGTCGCCGCCCACGCCGCCGACGGTTACGCACGCATCACGGGCAAGCCCGGCTGCGCGGTCGTGACGGCGGGACCGGGGACGACCGACGCCGTCACCGGTGTCGCCAACGCCTTCCGGGCCGAGTCCCCCATGCTGCTCATCGGCGGCCAAGGAGCGCACAGCCAGCACAAGATGGGCTCGCTCCAGGACCTGCCGCACGTCGACATGATGACGCCGATCACCAAGTTCGCCGCGACCGTGCCGGACACGGCGCGCGCGGCCGACATGGTTTCCATGGCCTTCCGCGAGTGCTACCACGGCGCGCCCGGGCCCTCCTTCCTGGAGATCCCCCGCGACGTACTGGACGCCAAGGTGCCGGTGGAGAAGGCACGGGTGCCGCAGGCCGGGCAGTACCGGGCCTCGACACGCAGCTCCGGCGACCCGGCAGACGTGGAGAAGCTCGCCGATCTGCTGGTGCACGCGGAGAAGCCGGCGATCCTGCTCGGCAGCCAGGTGTGGACAACGCGGGCCACGGACGCGGCCGTCGAGCTCGTACGGACGCTCAATGTGCCCGCCTATATGAACGGAGCAGGGCGCGGAACGCTGCCGCCCGGGGATCCGCACCACTTCCAGCTCTCGCGGCGCTACGCCTTCTCCAACGCCGACGTCATCGTCATCGTCGGTACACCGTTCGACTTCCGGATGGGGTACGGCAAGCGGCTGTCGCCGGACGCGACGGTCGTACAGATCGACCTGGACTACCGGACCGTCGGCAAGAACCGGGACATCGATCTCGGGATCGTGGGTGACGCCGGGCAGATTCTGAAGTCGGTGACCGAGGCGGCCAGTGGCCGGCTCAACGGCGGAGCCGTCAAGCGCAAGGCGTGGCTCGAAGAGCTCCGCGCCGCCGAGCAGGTCGCCCTGGACAAGCGGCTGCCGCAGCTGCGTTCGGACGCCTCCCCCATCCATCCGTACCGCCTGGTCAGCGAGATCAACGACTTCCTGACCGAGGACTCCATCTACATCGGCGACGGCGGCGACATCGTCACCTTCTCCGGGCAGGTCGTCCAGCCCAAGTCGCCAGGACACTGGATGGATCCGGGACCGCTCGGCACGCTCGGCGTCGGTATCCCCTTCGTCCTCGCGGCCAAGCAGGCACGCCCGGACAAAGAGGTCGTGGCGCTCTTCGGCGACGGCGCCTTCTCGCTCACCGGCTGGGACTTCGAAACGCTCGTCCGCTACAACCTGCCCTTCGTCGGGATCGTTGGCAACAACTCCTCGATGAACCAGATCCGTTACGGCCAGGCACAGAAGTACGGCCTGGAGCGAGAGCGGATCGGCAACACCCTCGGGGACGTCCACTACGACAAGTTCGCCCAGATGCTGGGCGGTTACGGCGAGGAAGTCCGCGACCCGGCTGATATCGGCCCGGCTCTTCAGCGCGCCCGTGAGTCCGGGCTGCCGTCGCTGATCAACGTCTGGGTCGACCCCGACGCGTACGCCCCCGGAACCATGAACCAGACCATGTACAAGTAGAGGAGCCCTCTCATGACCAAGGCTCTTGAGGGCGTGCGCGTCCTCGACATGACGCATGTCCAGTCCGGTCCTTCCGCCACCCAGCTGCTCGGCTGGCTCGGCGCCGACGTGGTGAAGGTGGAGGCCCCAGGCGGCGACATCACCCGCAAGCAGCTGCGCGATCTGCCCGACGTCGACTCGCTCTACTTCACGATGCTCAACTGCAACAAGCGGAGCATTACCCTCAACACCAAGACCGAGCGCGGCAAGGAGATCCTCACCGAGCTGATCAAACGCAGCGACGTGATGGTGGAGAACTTCGGCCCGGGGGCCGTCGACCGGATGGGTTTCACCTGGGAGAGGATCCAGGAGATCAATCCGCGGATCGTGTACGCCTCGATCAAGGGCTTCGGCGAGGGCCCGTACACCAACTTCAAGGCGTACGAGGTCGTGGCGCAGGCCATGGGCGGATCCATGGCGACGACCGGCTTCGAGGACGGACCACCGCTCGCCACCGGCGCGCAGATCGGCGACTCGGGCACCGGCATCCACGCGGTCGCCGGCATCCTCGCCGCGCTGTTCCAGCGGGAGAACACCGGGCGCGGCCAGCGGGTCAATGTCGCCATGCAGCATGCGGTGCTGAATCTGTGCCGGGTGAAGCTGCGGGACCAGCAGCGGCTCGCGCACGGCCCGCTCGCGGAGTATCCGAACGACGACTTCGGCGACGAGGTGCCGCGAAGCGGCAACGCGTCGGGCGGCGGGCAGCCCGGCTGGGCGGTGAGGTGCGCCCCCGGCGGGCCCAACGACTATGTGTACGTGATCGTCCAGCCGGTCGGCTGGCGGCCGCTGTCGGAGCTGATCGGCCGGCCGGAGCTGGCGGACGATCCCGAGTGGTCGACGCCGGAGGCGCGGCTGCCGAAGCTGTCGAAGATGTTCCAGCTGATCGAGGAGTGGTCCTCGACGCTGCCCAAGTGGGGGGTGTTGGAGCAGCTCAACGCCCACAACATCCCGTGCGGGCCGATTCTGTCCACCAAGGAGATCATCGAGGACCAGTCGCTGGTCGCGAACGAGATGGTCGTCGAGGTGGCCCACCCCCAGCGCGGTTCCTTCACCACGGTCGGCAGTCCGCTGAAGCTCTCGGACTCCCCGGTGGAGGTGGTCTCATCACCGCTGCTCGGCGAGCACAACGCAGAGGTGTACGTCGGTGAGCTGGGGCTCGGCGACGAGGAACTTCGGCTGCTCAAGACGAACGGAGTCATCTAGTGGACCGGCACAAGGACGCGGCGCGCGCGGTACTGGAAGCCGCGCTCGCCGAAGGCCGTACGGCCCTGACCGCTCCCGAGGGCAAGCTGATCACAGACGCCTACGGCATCCCGACTCCTGCCGAGGCGCTCGCCGAGTCCGCGGACGAGGCGGTGGCGCTGGCCGACCGGATCGGGTTCCCGGTGGCGATGAAGATCGTGTCGCCGGACATCCTGCACAAGACGGATGCGGGCGGGGTGCAGATCGGGCTGAAGTCCTGCGCCGAGGTGCGGGGGGCGTTCACCGCGATCGTGTCCAACGCGAAGGCGTACGACCCCGATGCGCGCATTCTCGGTGTGCAGGTGCAGCAGATGGTGCCGGCCGGGACAGAGGTGCTGATCGGTACGGTCACCGATCCGACCTTCGGGAAGGTCGTGGCGTTCGGGCTCGGCGGGGTGCTGGTGGAGGTCCTGAAGGATGTCACCTTCCGCCTCGCGCCCGCCTCCAAAGACGACGCGCTGTCGATGCTCGACGGGATCCGGGCGGCCGAGATCCTGCGCGGGGTACGCGGCGGGGCTGCCGTCGACCGCGACGCGCTCGCCGGTCTGGTCGTCAAGGTCTCGCAGTTGGCCGCCGACTTCCCCGAGATCGCGGAGGTGGACCTCAACCCCGTCTTCGCGTCGGCGGACGGCGTGATGGCGGCGGATGTGCGGATCCTGCTGACGGACGAGCCCGTGGCCCGGCGGCGACAGTACTCCCGCGAGGAGATCCTGACCTCGATGCGACGGCTGATGCAGCCGCGTTCGGTGACGGTCATCGGCGCATCCAACGAGCAGGGCAAGATCGGCAATTCGGTCATGCGCAATCTGATCGACGGCGGTTTTCCGGGCGATATCCATCCGGTGAACCCAAAGGCCGATGACATTCTGGGCCGCAAGGCGTACAAGAGCGTGATGGATGTTCCGGGTGAGCCCGATGTGGCGATATTCGCGATCCCCGCGAAGTTCGTCGCGTCCGCGCTCGAGGAGGTCGGCCGCAAGGGCATCCCGAACGCGGTCCTGATCCCGTCCGGTTTCGCCGAGACCGGTGAACACGAGCTCCAGGCCGAGATCGTGGCCATCGCCGAGCGGTACGGCGTGCGGCTGCTCGGGCCGAACATCTACGGCTACTACTCCACCTGGCAGGACCTCTGCGCCACCTTCTGCACGCCGTACGACGTCAAGGGCGGCGTGGCGCTGACCTCACAGTCCGGCGGGATCGGGATGGCAATCCTCGGCTTCGCCCGTACGACGAAGACGGGAGTGTCCGCGATCGTCGGGCTCGGCAACAAGTCCGACCTCGACGAGGACGATCTGCTGACCTGGTTCGGCGAGGATCCCAACACCCACTGCATCGCGATGCATCTGGAGGACCTCAAGGACGGCCGAGCGTTCGTGGAGGCGGCGCGGGCGACCGTGCCCAAGAAGCCGGTGGTGGTGCTCAAGGCCGGGCGTACGTCGGCCGGAGCGAAGGCGGCCGGTTCGCACACGGGCGCTCTTGCCGGAGACGACGCGGTGTACGACGACGTGCTGCGGCAGGCGGGAGTGATCCGCGCGCCCGGTCTCAACGAGATGCTGGAGTACGCGCGTGCGCTTCCGGTGCTGCCGACGCCGAAGGGCGACAACGTCGTCATCATCACCGGCGCCGGCGGTTCCGGGGTGCTGCTCTCGGACGCGATCGTCGACAACGGGCTGTCCCTGATGGAGATCCCGGACGATCTCGACGCGGGGTTCAAGGCGTTCATCCCGCCCTTCGGGGCCGCCGGGAACCCGATCGACATCACGGGCGGCGAGCCTCCGTCGACGTATGAGGCGACGATCCGGCTGGGTCTTGAGGATCCGCGGATCCATGCGCTGGTGCTGGGCTACTGGCACACGATCGTCACTCCCCCGATGGTGTTCGCGGAGCTGACGGCGCGCGTGGTCGAGGAGTTCCGGGCCCGCGGCATCGAGAAGCCGGTCGTGGCGTCGCTCGCCGGCGACGTCGAGGTCGAGGAGGCGTGCCAGTACCTCTTCGAGCGGGGCGTCGTGGCGTATCCGTACACGACGGAGAAGCCGGTGGCGGCGCTCGGCGCGAAGTACCGCTGGGCACGGGCGGCAGGCCTGCTGGGTGGTGGTCGATGAGGTGACCGAGGAGGGGGCGGTCGCGCGGGGGTGTCTTTACCTCTACCGGCCGCCCCCGACCCCAACAGAACGAAAGGTATTGGACAGGGGGCGCTGGCCAGCTCTTTCGACACAAGGGGTGCTAAACGTCATGACAACGACAGACATCTCTACGCCCGTCGCCTTCAGGGAGGTGACGGACCGCAACGGCCGCGTGTACCGGCTCGGCGAGACCGACCGGGACATCATGGGGCGGCCACGCTGGACCATGGTGCTGTTCCCATGGATAGGCATGCTGGGCATCAGCTCTTCGGAGTACGCGTTCACCTCGGCCGAGGAGACGTTGCACGATGCGCATCTGTGGAGCAGCGGACACATCTTCTGGCTGATGGGCGTCTGGGTCTTCTTCCAGGCCGCTGTCGCCTTCCCGGCGGGCCAGTTGCGGGAGAGCGGGAGACTGCCCGCCCGCAGCGCGATGATGCTGGGTGCGGTCGGGACCGTACTGGGCTATCTGTCGCTGGCGTACGCACCGAATGTGATCGTGGCGTACTTCGGCTTCGGGATGTTCAGCGGTATCGGCGCCGGACTTGTCTACGCGACCTGCGTGAACATGGTCGGCAAGTGGTATCCGGAGCGCAAGGGCGGCAAGACGGGCATGGTCAACGGCGGTTTCGCCTATGGCTCGGTGCCGTTCGTCTTCCTCTTCACGCAGTACATGGATCTGACGAACTACCAGGGTGTGCTGGTTTTCGTCGGCGTCGTGTGCGCGACGGCGGTGGCGGCGGCGGGCTGGTTCTTCCGGGATCCTCCGAAGAACTGGTGGCCCGCGGCGGTCGATCCGCTGAAGACGTCCGACGACCCGCGGATCGTGCGGGCGCTGGCGAAGAACCCGCCCGCTGTCAGGCAGTACACGCCCCGGGAGGCGGCTCGGACCCCGGTGCTGTGGATGATGTGGTTCTGTCTGCTCTGCACGGCGGGTATCAATATCTTCGGCATCGCCATGCAGGTGCCGTTCGGGAAGGAGATGGGCTTCGCGGGCGGCATCGTGGCGACGGCCATGTCGCTGAAGGCGATCGTGAACGGCACGGGCCGGGGTGTGATCGGCTGGATCTCGGACCGTTACGGGCGGCGGAACACGCTGATCATCGTGTGTGTGGTGCTGGGGAGCGCGCAGTTCGGCGTGTTCTTCTCAGGTGACATGGGCTCGATGCCGTTCTTCCTGTTCTGCTCGATGGTCTCCGGCTTCGGCGGTGGCGCGATCTTCCCGCTGTTCGCGGCGATGACCGCGGACTACTTCGGCGAGAACAACAACGCGTCCAACTACGGCATGGTCTACAGCTCCAAGCTCATATCCGGCCTGGTCGGATCGGGTGTGGGTGCGCTCGTGGTAAACGCCTGGGGCTATGGCGGCGCCTTCGCGCTCGCGGGCTCGATCGGACTTGCGTCAGCGGTGCTCGCGGTGTTCCTGCGGGCTCCGGGGCGGCCCGCGGCGCGGAAGATCGTGCCGAATCCGCAGCCGATCAGCAGGGACGCGGTGTAGGAGCACCCCCTGCTCGCATTGTCAGGAGACCGCCGCCTCGGCCGAGGCGGCGGTCTCCTGTTGTGCGTTGTGTACGACTTGGACCTGCGACCACGCTGTTCGTCCTGCACGCCGGGATCGCCTTCAGGCCAACCGGCCACCACAGTCCGGAGTTAGGGCTTCGGCGTAGTCGAGTGACGTCCGATTTGTGCTCAAGCGGGGGCGACTTCGACAAGATCAAGACGGTTCGCGCGAGCGCCATGCCACGGGAGGGGCGGCGGCTTCCGCCGCGGTGCGAAAGCGCCGCCCATCCGCCGTCCCAGCTCTTGCCTCATCTATCGATACTCGATAGATTCACATCGTAACTCGATAGAAGGAGGGGTCGTGGGAAAGCTGACAGTGCATGCGCTGCGCGCCGTGCTCGTGGTGATGCTCGCCGGCGGGGTGTTCGTACAGGCGTTGATGGTGTGGGCGTTGGCCACCGACCCGGAGGACGGGACGCTCCCGCTGACCCCGCTCCGCGTGATCGTGATCCTGGGCGGCGCGACGCTCCAGGTCGTCCTGGTCTGCGTATGGCGGCTGGTGGCGATGGTACGGCGCGGAACCGTGTTCTCCCACGCCGCCTTCCAGTACGTGGACGTCGTAATTGGCGCGGTCGTGGCTGCCGCCCTCCTGTGGTTCGCGCTCGCGGCCCTCCTGGCATCGGGCCCGGAAATGGAGCCGCCCGGGATCCTCGCCATGGGCGGGATCGGCGTGGCGATCCTGGGGGTCGCGCTCATCGTGCTCGTGCTGCGGATGCTGCTGGCCCAGGCCGTGGCGCGCGACGTCGAGGCCACGCGGATGCAGGCCGAGCTGGACGAGGTGATCTGATGCCGATCACTGTCGACATCGACGTGATGCTGGCCAAGCGGAAGATGTCCGTGGGCGAGCTTGCGGACTGCGTCGGGATCACCCCCGCCAACCTCGCCGTGCTCAAGAACGGCCGCGCCAAGGCGGTGCGCTTCGCGACCCTCGCCGCGCTCTGCGAGGTGCTCAAGTGCCAGCCGGGCGACCTGCTGCGCTGGGAGGCCGAGGTCACCGCGGACGGATGACGTGCCCCAGGCCGCAGCGCCTCCGCGTAGTCGGCTGGCGCCCGGTCCATGGCGATATGCCTGCCGGCGGCAGCTGGGGAATGTGACAGGCCCGCTTCCAAGATCATGGAGTTCTCGACGCCCCGTGATCCGAGTGGACCCCGACGATGCCCTCGGCCTCTACGGCACCCGCCTGTGCTGCTACGCGGTCAAGCGCATCGCGTGGACGTGAGGATGGAGGCGGGGAAAGTTCACCCTGTGCAGGCCGTGTGCTCGGAACACGGGCGTCTCGCTCTCACCGCTGCCTCCCGCCCGGGGTCTGCCGCGGCACAGGCGGGTGATCGTCCGTCAAACTCCGTTGTCAGTGCCTCCCCATAGTGTGGAGACATCACTTGGGGAGCCTCGGAGAAGGAGCACAAGCGTGTCCGCCAACAAGATCCAGCACAAGGTGAATCACGTCGCGCTGGTAGTGGACTGTTCGGGTTCCATGCATCAGCACCAGATTCAACTCATCCGCGTTGTGGACGAGTTCGTGGCGGGCTTGAAGGCCGAGTCGGACAGCCTCGGTCATGAGACCCGGATCAGCCTCTACTCCTTCGACCATAAGGTGGAGAACCTGGTCTGGGACATGGACGTGAAGCATCTGCCGTCCATGCGGGGTCTGTACAAAGTCAACAATGGCGCTACCGGGACTAATCGCAGTGCACCGCCCTTTAGGGCGGTGGTGAAGCGATTCTCAGGGCTGCTCTGACCCGCAGGTCACAGTGGACGATTCTGCTGCTCGATGTACTGGCGGACGATCGACAACGGCGCCCCGCCGACTGATCCGGCGAAGTAGGAACCGGACCATAGCCGCTGAGCCCGCCAGTAGTGCCGGACCAGGTCGGGGTACTCCTGGCGCATCCGGCGGGAGCTGACGCCCTTCAAGCTGTTGACCAGCTTGGACAGGGCGACCTTTGGCGGAAAGTTCACCAGGAGGTGGATGTGGTTGTTCTCGCCGTTGAACTCGACCATCTCGACCTCGAAGTCCGTGCAGACGCTGCGCATGATCTCTTCGAGTCGTGTCAGGTGCTGGTCGGTGAAGACCTTATGCCGGTACTTCGTCACGAAAACCAAGTGTGCGTGGAGGACGAAA